>JAACCU010000368.1 GCA_009937405.1 Actinomycetota bacterium | reverse complement strand
CCCAGCATTCGAACAGCTTCACGAGCAACGGCTCGAGCCGCTCGATCGATGAGTTCCTCACGCGGTTCCGCCGCTTCAGAATCGATCGCCGCCATCTGCGCGGGGGTGATGACCGGGATCACGATGCGAGCGCGACCACCATCGCCTGGGCGAGCGTGTCGGTGTGACTGAGCGAGATAAGGAAGCGACCGGCACCGTGGGTCTTTGCCACATCCGCTGCTTCACCGTGGAGTACAAGCTCGGGATGACCGTCCGCAAACCGGACAACCTCGATTTCGGTAAATCGCATGCCGCCGAGGCCCAGCCCAAGCGACTTGAGCACAGCTTCCTTCGCCGCGAACCGAGCTGCGTACGGCCGTGCCGGATCAGCCGACGTCTCGGCGTAAGCCTGCTCTCCCGAACAGAAGAGACGATCGATCATTCCGGGCGTGCGCGCCAGCACATCGCGCATGCGGTCGATGTCGACAAGGTCGGTTCCGATCCCGATCACCCACGAGACACTACCGGGCCAACGGAGATCAGCTCAGCCGCCAGCGATCGGCAAGATCATTGATGGGCAGTGTCAGCAGGTCACTCACCGACTGATCGGCGAGGATGTCTTCCCGGAAGCCCGGCTCGGTTTCAGTCACTGCATCGCGAAGAGCGCTATAGCGATGGCGGTAGCCCTGCAGCACCCCGCGGGCACCGGCCGCCGACAAGCCGTCGACGAACTTCACCTGCAGCAAGGTCAAGCCGGTGGTGACATTGTCCTTGAGCTCCGGGATGAAGATCACGGGGCGATCGTCGCTTCGCCCGCGGGCCACGAACACCCGTCGCTCCAACGCCACCTGGTGCTTGGTGCCTCGCAGCGTTGGATTGCGGTCGGTTCGGGAAGCGATGTTGCGCGAAATTCCGCCGCGATCAACCACGACGACACGAGCCTCTCCCTGGCCTTCTTCATCGAGACCTTCGATTCGGTAACGCGTGTGTCCGAGAACTTCGTCGATCGCGGGATCGAGGTTGGCAAGGGTTCGCAGCGACGCATAGCTGAGGCGATCGCGGGGGGCACCCGCGTCAAGTGCCGCAGCTGCAAGCGCAACCTCGAGCAGCGTTTCGTCGCTTCGAGAGATGCCCACCGTGACAGTCTTCGCCTGATGCTTGATGGCATCGATCGGACGGGTGAGTTCCTCGATGCCAAGGGTGAGGGCGGCGGCCAGATCGTCGAGCACGACAGCCGGGGTGCCAACCTTGCCATATTCGATCTGGTACGACTCGAGCGCAACCGAGCCAAGCGCAAAGCGCAACAGAGACCCGATCTTCACCGCCGTTGATGCCTCGAGATGACCATTGTACGAACCACCACGGATCCCATCGAAGAAGGCGGTGGCTGACTGTTCAAGAACCGTCTCGACCGACGCGAGCGCGGCTTCGCCGGTGATGTCGTTGCGAGCAGCAGCCCGCTCGATGGCGCTGCGAGCCTCACGCATGGGGTGAGCTTGGGCGTCGATCGCCAGAGCGGCCTCGTAGCCGAATATATGGCCGACCATCGCTGAAAGAATGAACCCGAGTCGGACGTCGACGGCGGGCACCGGTAAGACGGCGAGCGCGCTGGCGAAGCGCCCTTCGCCCTCATCAGCGACCACAATGGGTGCCGCCTTATGCGCCCGGAAAATCGCTATCTCCTTCGCTACATCGTCGGCTGTGGAACCCGAAAGTCCGGCCGCGCACACGAGAATCAGTGGCTCAGAAGAGAGATCGATGTGCTTCTTGTCCTCGGTGGAGTCGCACGCAATCGACTTGTAGCAGAGTTCAGAAAGCTTGATTCGCACTTCCTCAGCGGCGATCTTGTTTGGACCGTTGCCGACGATCGCCCAGTAACGGCGTGATGGAGCGAACTGTCGAGCAGCGTCACCGATCAGTTCGCGTCGACCGATCACTAACTCCAGCGACTCGGGCATAGCAATGATCTCAGAAACGAGCTGGCGCCGATCGGCGGCTCCCTCATCACCGAGAACCTCATCGGCAATCGTGACCGCAAGCAGAAGCCCAGCCGCGATTTGCGCGTAGAAGGCCTTGGTCGAAGCCACACTCATCTCAACGTCGCGTCCGTCGGACGTATAGAGCACACCGTCAGCCCGGTCGGTGAGATCGCTTCCCCGACGATTGACGATGGCGATGACCTTGGCGCCGCGGTTGCGAACGATGTCGACCGTTCGATTCGTGTCGGTGGTGGTGCCGGACTGGCTGACAGCGACGATCAAGGTGTCGGCCATGTCACTCTGCAGTCCGAATCCGGAGAGTTCGGTGGCGAGAATGGCTTCGGCATGCACCTCCCCGGAGGGAATCAGTGCCTGAAGTGCAGCGGCCAGCGATTGGCCCGCGACAGCAGCCGTTCCTTGGCCGATGACGAGAACCCGGGCAATGCTGCCGTCGCGCAAACCGAGACGAACGTTTTCAGGCACGATTTCATGATCGAGAGTGACGCGAGGGCCCTCGGGCGTCTCGATGATCTTGCCCCGCAAAGTCTT
>JAACCU010000367.1 GCA_009937405.1 Actinomycetota bacterium | reverse complement strand
GCGTAGAGACGGCAACCTGTGTTCGCACCGATAGCAGCACGTCGATGTCATCGCCTTCTTCGGAGAAGTCAGTGATGCCGTCACCGAATGCCTCGACATCGGTCAGTACTGTGCCGTCGTAGTAGAAGCCGAGGATCTGATCGTAGGTATGCCCGGCTTCGGCCCGCCCGAGAGCCCCGTACTGACTCATGCCGATACCGTGGCCATAACCGCCACCGACGAACGTGATCGACGGTTCGTCAGCGGTCGCAGCCGCACTTGGCCCGGCGGGGAGGAGGACACTAGCGATCAGCCCGAGTAGCGCTACTCGGGCAGAGGTTTTTCGACCCATGCGAGTCCCTGACGACAGTCCACCAGCGGTTCCTACGATGAAACCCTACGCTGAATCGTCACACAATCGTCATCATGGGATGGCTTCGTTGTCGGCTCGACGGACCAAAGAGCAGAAGTGGGTCAAAGGGCAGGTGGCTTTGGCCGATGGAGACCAGACCGCCAACGTTCGGAGATCCTCTCAAATGCGATTCACTGCTGCCATCCTCGCGGCCGTAGCCCTATTGACCGCCACCATGGTCACGACCGGATCGGCAGCGTCGAACTCGCTGGACGTGGAATCCAACGGTGGCGCCGATTCCGCGTCAAGCCCGTCCGCCACGCTCATTGTTGAGATCGACATGGTCGACGGCAACAGTCGGTTCGGCCTGCTCACCGTGCACGCCACTGTGGCAAGAAAGTCACTCCTTGAGCGGCTTGCGGTTGTCGATGGTGTGACCGAGTCACGACAGCTCAAGCTTTTTCTCGAGGACTCGGTGGCGATTGTGGAAGGTGACCTTCTTCGAGCGGCGGGAACGACCGGCGCGGGCAAGGTTGTCGCCGTGATCGACTCCGGCATCGCCACCTCGCATCCCGGGCTATCGGCCAGCATCGTCGGCGAAGCCTGCTTCCTCGTTGGGATCCTTCCCGGTGACCCCAGTCGCTGCCCGGTGTCGGGCACGAAGGTCGCCACCGGCGTCGGCACCGGCACTCCCTGCACCGGCCCGGCCGAAGGTTGCTCCCACGGGAGCCATGTTGCAGGAATCATCACCGGAAACTCGCTGACGGTCGGGGCCGAAACTGAAGTCGATGGTGTCGCTCCCGATATCGGAGTCGTGTCCATACGGGTGATGAGCAACAATGCCGACGGGAACATCCCCGAGGCGGCAGTTCTCGCAGCGCTGAGCCATGTGCTCGACCTTCACGAGGATGGCATGAATATCGTGTCGGTCAACATGAGCCTTGGTGGGCCCGCCGGTGATTGTTCCCCCGGCCCGTGGGCTGCACCGATCGAGGCGCTCAACGCGGCAGGCATCGCAGTCGTTGCAGCCAGTGGTAACACCGAAGGAGATCCGGTCGCATTCCCCGCATGTCTCGACGGGGTGATCGCAGTTGGCGCAACAGGCAGGCATGTTCCCCTAGGTGCGGGATTCGACTGTGCGAGCGATATCCCTGCTCAGGTCGCGCCGTTTACCCAGGCTGGGCCGCAAATCGACCTTGTCGCCCCCGGGGTCTGCATCGACTCGACGGTCCTGACGGCGTATGACGCTGATGGAATCGGCAACTTCAACGGCACATCGATGGCCGCACCTCACGTCACTGCGCTCTTGGCGATGCTTGATGGCAACCAGGCTGGCTGGTCGGTCGAACGCTCCATGGAACTGCTCCGCTCGACTGGCGAGATGATCACGATGGTCACGCCCAACCCATCGGACCGCGACCCGCGGTATCCCGAGCCCAGAGCACAGGCGGCGCTCAAATTCGAGCCCTTCATCGATGCCCAGTCCGGGTTCTGGGTAATGGCCGCCGACTGGGCCAAAGCCACAGGGGTCTCGATCGGCACCGGGGGCGGCGAGTTCGGACATGCTCGCACGCTCAGCCGCGCCGAAGCAGTCACCTTCTTGTGGCGGCTGATGGGTAGTCCCGAGCCCTTGATTGAGAACCCCTTCGCTGATGTCTCGACAGAGACGTGGTACACCGACGCGGTTGGCTGGGCGGCGGAGGTCGGCGTCACCACCGGCACCACCGCCACGACATTCGAACCTGACGCCGACGTCACCCGCGGCCAAATTGCGACATTTTTCTGGCGCCTCGTTGGCGAACCCGATTACGGCACTGACAGCGGGTTCAGCGACGTTCCCGCCGGCGAGTTCTATACGTCTCCGGTAACCTGGATGGCAATTTTTGAGATTACTACAGGCACCTCACCTACGACCTTCTCCCCCGACGACGTCGTGAACCGAGCCCAGATGATCACGTTTCTCTGGCGACTCGTAAATGCCGGAGATGCATGGGGTGAAGAGGTCACAGTGCCCGACGGAGCGATGTTTTAGCGGCGGGTGGCGACGCCGTACTTGACGATGCACTTCACTGCAGCTACACCATCGCGCCAGCTGATCTTCTTACCCTCGGCATACGTTCGGCCTGAGTACGAGATCCCGACTTCCCACACGCGCCAGCCGCCAGCTGCAATCTTGGCAGTCATCTCAGGTTCGATGCCAAACCGGTCCTGCTCCAACGTAATGCCCTGGATCACTTCTCGGCGGAACGCCTTGTAACAGGTCTCCATGTCCGTGAGGTTGAGATCGGTGAACATGTTGGACAGTAATGTTAGGAGACGATTACCAACCGAATGCCAGAAGTACAGGACGCGACGGGGTCGACCGGATTGGAATCGAGATCCGAAGACAACGTCTGCATCTCCAGCTAGCAGTGGTTCGAGGATCAGCTCGTAATCGACCGGGTTGTACTCCAGATCAGCGTCCTGCACGATGACGAACTCGGCGGTCGCTTCCTGAAAGCCGCGCCGGATTGCGGCGCCTTTACCCCGGTTCTCCGGCTGAAAAAACACCCGCACGCGGGCATCAGTGAAGGTTTCGAGGATGTCGCGAGTGCCGTCCGTGGAGCCATCGTCAATGATCAGAAGTTCAGCTGTATGAGGACTCGCCAGGACTCGCTTGACGATCTGCTGGATCGTGGCGGTCTCGTTGTAGCACGGCATGACGACGGACAGTTTGGGGGTGATCATGAGATGAGAAGGATATCAGCGGTGTTCTGTCGGGCTTTCCGGCGCGACCTGTCGAGTGCCCACGAAAGCAGAACGAAAATGACGCCCAGGGCAGTGAGGACGGTGGCAGCCCGAAGGTGCGAGGGTGCGTACTCAAGTGTGACGCGGTGATCACCGGACGAGACGACAACACCGGTGAAGGCCCCGTCGGTCTTGAGGATTGGCACCGGTTCACCATCCACGTAGGCCTTCCACCCCGGATAGGCGGGCTGAGACAGCACCATGAGTACTGGTTCGGACGTGGCGACATCCACGTGGACGGTGCCGCCCTCAGCACGTGTGACCACAGCGGTGCCGGTGATGGTCACCGGTTGCGTCGGGAGTCCGGTGTCGGAGCCGATGGGAACGACGCCAGCTCGGGCATCGATGGGTGTCGAGTGAACAGTGCCGCTTACCGGTTCGTCGTTCTCGATGGCAGCGCCAACGAGCCACGCAGACGTTGCCGTCGGTCGTCCGTACAGAACCACATCGCTGGATCGGAGCAGTTCGAGACCATCGTCGGCTGCCACGGTGGACACGACGACGCGATCACCAAGACCGGCCAGCGAAATTGGTTCATCTTCAGATCGGATGAATGTCACCGTCGCCGGAGTTCCAGGTACGGCCTCAACGCCGTAGAGCGCGATGTCCACTCGGCCATCCGAGGACTTCGCTACATCCAGAATGGCGGTACCCGTGAACTGGGATCCTGCAACACGGAGTTTGGCGATGAGATCACCCGTGGGCGTGCCGTCGACTGTGACGGTGACGGCGCGCAGTCCACCGATCGGGACTTGCAGGTCGATTCCGGCGATCGCCGTGCCGGGTTGGGTGGACACCAAACCGTCGCTGGTAGGCGGTGTGCTACGACTCCCAGAGAGCGGAGACGCCGGATTGGTTGCCCACACGCCGACTGCCAGGCGGTCAAGTGCAGGGTTGAGTGGATTGACGTCGGTGAACCACGGATTAGTGACGGTGCCTGGCACGCCCGCGTGACCTAGATCCAGGGCTTCATAGACGTTGCTCCAGCCATCGGGGGGTAGGAGATGCCCGCGCATGTCATCGAACCCGGTCACTTGTGCGGTATTGGCGAAGAAGGTGCGAGCATCGCCACCGAGTCGTTCTCCGGGCTCGAGGGCATCGGTGACGACTTGGTGGGCCGGCGTGATCAGGTCAGCGTCTCCTCGGTCGACGACGGTTGCCACAGGAATCGCAAAGATCAGAAGTTCGGTCGCAACCACCGCAAGTACCGCTGCTCCGAAACGGGCACCGGTACTTTCCTGGCGGCTCGACCGCCGGGACCACCACAACAGACCCAAGATGGCGCCGCCGGCTAAGAGTGGGATGACGGAGGCAGTGGCCGTCTCTCGCAAGACACCCAACCGTTTGGCCTCGATCAGCCAATTCCACCAGAAACTACTCGTTGCCAAGGCGAACAATCCGATTCCGATCGCACCCAGACGGAGACCGCGCCGTAAGTCAACGACATGCGTGTTCGATCCCGACTCGATCCATGCCTGCGTTCCGAGGCCGGCAAGAATTGCTAGCGCGAGATTCATCACGACTCGGGCTCTGCCCACCGGGTTCTGGCCGAGAAGCGGCACCGATTGGACCAGCGTCGTCAAGGGGCCACCGGCGTAGGTCAGCCATCCGACAAGGATTGCGATGGTCCAGAGCGCGCGTGTGGCCACTGCCCGGGTCGCGGCGTCACCGGTGCTGCCCCTTCGGCGGGGAACCGTTATCAGTGCGACCACGGCGAGTATGAGAACGCCCATCCCCGCGTAGGACTGGGTCTCCACCCAGTTCTGGCCCTCGGCCCAGAAGGTCTCTCCCGCGTGCGCTGACCCGAATGGACGCGGGAAGAGCACCGAGATGAGATATCTCCCGCCGATGGAACTGTCGGCTGGGATTCCCTGGCGTACCGAGGTGTCGGCCCAGTTGAAATACTCGCTGAAGGTGAGGACGTGCAGACTCGCCAGAAGTAAACCGACCACGACCCCCCATGTCGCGACCAGCGCGGAGCGCAAGGCATGTCGGAGCCGAGTAATCGTAGTGCTATCACCCAACTCGCATCCACCCAACCGCCAAAGTGCGTAGAAGCCCGCCCCGAGCAGGCCGTATATGGTCACGATGGGGAAGTTCGAGACCACCATGGCAGCAACGACGAGGGCGACAGGAACGGAGCGTCGCAGGCTCGGCTCCCGGACGATTCGCTCGACCGCCCAGAACAGCCCCGGCAGAAAGGCCGCGACATTCGAATGGGGCCAGCCGGCCCAGCCCACCATGTAGCCGCTGATGCAGTACGCAACCCCTCCGACCGTGGCTGCCACTCGGTTGGTGCGGAGTTCACGGAGGAACCCGTAGGAGAGACCTGCCGCGAGCAAGGTGCGAGCGGCTGCCACTAGTCCCGGGGCGTACCAGGCCGGGACTACGAGGTACAGCCACATGAGCGGACTGAATCCTGCTTTCAGCGACGGGATCCCGCCGCCGATGGAACGATCCCACCAGCTCGAAGCACCCGAGCGAATGTCGTGGGACTGATTGGCGAAATGTGTGTGCACGTCCAGGGTGTCGCTCAGGAACGCATTGTGTGGTTCACCGCCGGGGGCGGCCGCCTTCCATGGTGCGGCGCCGTCGATGATATCGATCGGCAGCAAGGTCCCGAAGCCGAACAAAGGCCGAGCGAGAAACAGTGCGGTTACGACGCCGAATATCGCCAGCGGGATATGCCGAGCGAAATCACGATCTCCCGCTGAGTGTTTCTTCATGGGCGCAAAGGTAGCCACGATAGGTTTCTTTGGGTGAAAGAGCGGCCTCGAATACTGATCTGCGGCTGGGCGGGGGCGGGCAACGTCGGCGATGAGCTTCTGACCCGATCGATCGCGCAGATGATGATCGAAGCCGGAGGGCAACCTGTGGTTGCGAGCCGTCACCCGCTAGCGACCGAGGCATTACATCACGGTGTTGAGGCGGTCCCGTGGGGGATTCGCACACTATGGGCGGGTCGCTCATGTACCGGCGTTGTCGTCGGACCCGGTGGCATCATCCAGGACTCGAGCAGTATCTGGAGTCTTCCGGGACATCTCCTCGGACCAATCGTGCATCGGTGGCGGGGCATGCGGGTGACGGGGATCGGATTGGGTGCTGAGCCACTTCGTCGGCGGTCATCGCGCTGGATGGTTCGCCGCGCGTTGGGGGGTGTGGCGCCGATTGTGCGCGATGACGAGTCTGCCGCCGCCATGGCCCTTGCTGGGGTAGATGCCGTGGTAGCTCCCGACATCGCCTTCGCCCTCGCTCCGGTCGTCGGGCCACAACCGGCGCGTGAGGAGATCGTGGTGTCTGTGGGCGGTGCGGTCGCTCCCGGCTCTTTCCTTCCTGCTGCGAAGCGAATGGTCACTGATGACCCAGCCGAGGTGGCGGCATCATTGGACACTATTGCCGAACGTATGGGACTCCCGGTGGCGTTCGTTAGCTTCCGTGGCCAACGCGATACCGACTTTGCTCGTCTCGTTGAGTCGGAGATGGTGACACCAAGTCGCCTCATTGCCCCCAGCCT
Organism: Actinomycetota bacterium; assembly: GCA_009937405.1. GTDB lineage: Bacteria > Actinomycetota > Acidimicrobiia > Acidimicrobiales > Aldehydirespiratoraceae > JAACCU01. The sequence continues at coordinate 1,453 of JAACCU010000367.1, read as the reverse complement.
CGACGATTCAGTTGTGGCGGTCGCAAGGGCCCGGTTGGTCGTTTCGTCTCGGTACCACGCCTCCTTGGTAGCTGTTCAAAACGGTGTCCCTTGTGTCGTGATCAGCGATCAGGCGAAGCTTCGCTCTCTCGTCCGCCAGGTTGCAGATGTCGATCGGATTCAGCTGGTGAACGACTGGGGCAGCATGGCCGCGATCGAACCGGCACAGGCAGTAACGCCTTATGTGCCGATCGGCGTTGACCTGCTTTTGACGCAGGTCCGCGACCTGGTTACCCGGTGCTCCGACTCGACCTGATGTCGCGGTATTACATTAGGTCTGGCGGCTTTCTGCCGCCCTCGTCCCATGCAGACCACCCCTCACCACCCCTCACCACCCTCGGTCTCTGATCCCGCCCGTATGAAGCGAATCATGGCTCACCTGCGGGCGAAGGGATTCCGCTTTATGTACCTCATCGACGCGGTAACGCTGTTCGGGCTGATGGTACTGATCACGATCGCTCGGTTCGGAACCGACTGGCCGACCTTCCCGACTTCGCACTACATCGTGGGGTTCGGCTTCGCCACAGCCATCCACCTCGCCGTGTTCTACCTTGGCGGTCTATACCAGTACGAACAACGGCTTGGTGCGCCAGCCGTGCTCCCTTCTGCCTCAGGGCTGACCGGAACCGCAGTGCTCGTCAGCGCAGCCGTGGCACTTTCCACCGGCCGCTATCTCATGCCCCGACTGAACCTGATCATTCTGTTCGTGTTCGGCAGTTTCACCGTCACCGTGATGAGGTTGGTGTCGCGTCGCCTTCGCTACCGTCGATTTGGGAGTCCCCGCGTTCTGTTAGTTGGAAACCTCCATGATGCGTCGTTGGCTGCGAAGCATCTTGCCGAAAGTGGGCGCGAGATCATTGTCGCCGACCGAGTCGAGGGCGTCGACAACCTCTTGGAGGTGGTGCAGGCGAGCGATAGCTCTGATGTTCTCCTTCTCGACGGATCACCGCTCGAATTGATCTACCCTCATCCGCTCGAGGAATTCGAGGAGCGGAAGATCGGCGTCTACCGGCGCATCACCCCCTCCGACACTTTGCTGGGGCTGCAACGAAGCCGCCAGATCGCCGGTATGCCGTTCGTGGCGTTGCGAACACATGTCGTGCCGTCCAACCAGCTGCGTCTGAAGCGAAGTTTCGACCTCGTGGTCCTGGCCGTGTTGTTGCCGTTCATCATTGTCACAGCCGCCGCGGTCGCGCTCTATGTCCGTGTGCGCGCAGGCAAGGGCGTGATCTATCGCCAGGTCCGAGTCGGCCAGCATGGTCATGCTTTCACGCTGGTGAAGTTTCGTACCATGAGTCACGATGCCGAGTCGTCCGGGGCCCAATTGGCTTCCGACGGTGATCCGCGGGTGGTGCGAGGGCTCAGTATTCTTCGCCAAAGCCGACTCGACGAGTTACCGCAGCTGTGGAATGTG
>JAACCU010000366.1 GCA_009937405.1 Actinomycetota bacterium | reverse complement strand
CCGACGCACTATTGCAATGTGGATAACGCGTTTACGAGAGCAAAGATGGGGATAACTCGGTGATTCTTAGGTGATTCTTGGGTGATTCGGTATCGAACATTACGATCCGGTTGCAATTTCTTTACTTCTGGATTGGGAAATTCGAATGCTCATGTACTAAGGTCCCCATGGGTTCGGTGTTGCACGGGTGCAGAACTGTGAAACACCTAGCTCGGGAGCTTCGCTCTTGATCCCCCTCCAGGGAAAATGGGGCCCGGCCAACGGTTACGCTGGCCGGGCCCATTCCCCGGAAGTGCACACCTTCTTTATGACCGCGCCCCTGCTCCGCCGCCTTCTCGCAGAATTCATCGGCACAGCCTTCCTGCTCGCGGGTGTCATCGGTTCGGGGATCATGGCCGAGCGACTCACAGACGATGTTGGGCTGCAACTACTGGCCAATGCTGGCGCCACGGTTGGTGTCCTCTACGCCATAATTATCATGTTCGGGCCCGTCTCGGGCGCCCACTTCAATCCGGCGGTCACGCTCAGCGACGCGGCGCTGACCAAGCGTTCGTGGTCGGACGTGACACCTTATATTGTCGCCCAGATCGCCGGTGGTGCAGTCGGCGTGATGGTGGCAAACCTCATGTTCGAACTCGACGCCGTCAATATGAGCGACAAGGTTCGCGACGGGTCGGGCCAATACATCGCCGAAGTCGTCGCCACATTTGGCCTTGTCTTCTTGATCTTCTCGCTTGTTCGCACGGGCCGGGATGCACTTGCGGCGGGTGCTGTTGCCGCCTACATCGGCGGTGCCTACTCGTTTACGTCGTCGACGTCGTTCGCCAACCCGGCGGTGTCAGTCGCTCGGACGCTTAGCAATACGTTCGCAGGAATCGATCCAGGCTCGATGCCGATGTTCATCGTGATGCAGTTGATCGGGGCCGCGCTGGCCGTGGCTGCGATTCGAGTGATCTACCCCAAGGACTGCGCGTAGTAAACGCCCCATAGTTGACAAGGGTCACGGTCACGGGTCACCTATCCGCCGATCGAGATACGGTGCGATCTCATGGAAGTCGTTCTTGTTCGCCACGGGCGTCCCCTCATCGAGCGTCGCCGTTCAGGTATCGCGGACCCTGGGCTTGACCCCTACGGCGAATGGCAGGCCGAGCGAGTCTCGGAATGGCTGACCCACGAGCCTGTCGATGCCATCGTCACAAGCCCGAAAGCACGCGCCATCGAGACGGTCGCGCCGCTCATGAGACGGCTCGACATGGTCAACGAAGTCGTCGCCGATCTCGATGAGATCGACCGGGGTGCAGCGACATACATCCCCACCGACCTCCTACCCACAGAAGGCGGCGAGTATTGGGAGAACATCATCGCCCAAAAATGGGACGAGATCGGCTGGGATCCTCCGGAGGTCTTCGCCGCTCGGATCCGCGGGGCGTGGAACGATCTCGTGGCCAACCCGCGCGGTGATCATGTCGTTGTGGGCTGCCATGGCGGGACCATTCGGGGCATCCTTGCTGCAGTGATCGGTGAGGACAGCCCCGCCTTCCACGTGCAGACTCAGTTCGCCTCGATCACCCGGATCAAGGTTGAAAACGGTCAATCCCGAATCATGTCGGCCAACGAAACCGGGCATTTCGACGCCGATCGGATCGGCTTGCGCGGCCCGATGAACACGCACGCCGACCTCCTTCGGCGGCGTGCTGTTCGTTGATCTTGTGGAACGAGCCCGCTCCCGTGCGACGATGATGCAGTGAACGATTTTAATCTCGACACCATCCGTCTCGCCATTCACCTTCTCAGCGTCTGCATCTGGGTCGGTGGACAAATCATCCTGGGCGGGCTTGTACCCGTGCTGCGGGAGATCTCGCCGGAGGCGCCAAAGAAAGCTGCTGCACGGTTCGGGCAGGTCGCATGGCCGGCGTTCGGTGTGGCGATCATCACTGGCATTTGGAACATCGTGGAGCTCGAGGGCACCCAAACGAATGAGTACAACGTCACGCTCGGCGTGAAGCTCCTGGCCGTGACGCTGTCCGGAATGGCAGCGTTCGTTCACCAGCGGACTCCTTCACCCATCATGCGCGCCATCACGGGTGCTCTGGGATTGGTTGCTGCCCTGGTTGCCCTGGTGCTCGGTGTGATGTTGTGACCGAGTCGTTCCAGATCGGCGCCGATGGGGTCGGCCGGTGTTGGTGGCCGGGCGAAGCGCTCGACTATGTCGAGTATCACGACAACGAATGGGGCCGCCCCGTTGTTGATGACACTCGTCTGTTCGAGAAGATCTGCCTCGAAGGCTTCCAGTCCGGTCTGGCATGGATCACGATCCTGCGGAAACGAGAGAATTTTAGGGAGGCGTTCGCCGGCTTTGATATCGAGAAGGTCGCGGCCTTCGACGAATCTGATGTCAAACGGTTGCTCGGTGATGCCGGGATAGTCCGTCATCAGGGGAAGATCCGGTCGACGATCAACAATGCGGGCCTGGCGATTGATCTTGCCGGGGAGGCGGGTTCGCTCGCCGCCTGGTTTTGGTCGTTTGAACCAGTCAAGATTGAAGGCGAGCGCGACGGCGACTGGCCGGTGCCAGCGACCACGCCCACCTCGATTCGGGTGGCGAAGGAACTCAAGAAGCGAGGGTGGAGTTTTGTCGGCCCCACCACGGTTTATGCGTTCATGCAAGCAATGGGGATGGTCAATG
>JAACCU010000049.1 GCA_009937405.1 Actinomycetota bacterium | reverse complement strand
GGCACGGTGGTTGAGCTGGTGGGCACGGTGGTTGAGCTGGTGGGCACCGTCGTGGATGTGGACTCGGGCGGCCCAGTTGATGTCGTCGAGCCAGGGGCAATTGTGGTGGTCGTCGGGCTGGTTCCTCCCGTGGACCCGCTCGACTCCGGCGACGAGGTGGTTGTCGGGGACGGGGCGATCGTTGTGGTGGACGATTGAGGCGAAGTCATTGACGATTCGACTGCCAGGTCGTCCTGATTCAACCCGGAATCATCGATGGTTGGTGTATCGGTTGAGCCGACATCCTCCGACACTGGGGCGACTGTGGCCGGTGCCGGGTCAATCACCTCACTATTGACAACGCTGACGCCGGCCCAGGCGACGCTCACCGCTCCGATACTGGCCACCACCCACAACGCCGCAAGAGCGAAAGATTTCATGACCCGATTCTGGCTCACGCTGCCCCCGCGGAGTCTCAACGGATCCTTAAATCAGTCCTAAACCGCACAAAGGTCGACCGCGCTGGCTTACTGTCGGTACTGATGTCGTCTGTATTCATCATTGAGGATGAGCACCAAATCCGTGAGCTCGCCACACGAGCACTGGCCGATGCCGGTCATGTCGTGTGGTCTGAGTCGACTGCCATGGCCGGGCTCCAAGGGGTTATCGAGAACGCTCCGGACGTGGTGGTGCTTGATCTCGGCCTCCCCGATCTCGACGGCAGCGAACTGCTGCGCATGCTGCGCGCCGTGTCCGACGTGCCCGTCATCATCGCCACCGCTCGCGATGACGAGAGCGAAATCATCCGCCTCCTCGACGCCGGGGCCGACGAGTACGTCGTGAAACCCTATTCAGGGTCCCAGCTCGAGGCTCGTATTAGGGCGCTGTTGCGCCGAACTGAGGCAGCTGGGAGTGCAAACACCCTGGAGATCGGTGGAGTGAAAATCGACCTTCGAGGACGAGTTGCGGAGCTCGACGGTCAACGAATCGATCTGAACCGAAAGGAATTCGATCTCCTCACGTTCCTTGTGGCTCGCGCCGGAGAGGTTGTAAGCCGTAGCGAGATCTACGCTGAGGTTTGGCGTCAGCCCTACGGGGGCGGCGACAAAACCATCGACGTTCATCTGTCGTGGCTGCGTCGAAAGCTTGGCGAGACTGCGGCTGAACCCCGGTACCTGCATACGGTGCGAGGGGTGGGAGTGAAGATCGTCGATCCGCGATGAGGCGTCAGCTCATACTCGTCTTCGTGGCGGTGTCGACGATGGTCGCTTTAGCGTTTGTTGTCCCGCTTGCGTTCCTTGTGCAGCGAACGGCAGAGGATCGAGCGATCGACGCGGCGCGAGCGGATGCGGCGGCCATCGTCCCTGTTCTGGCTTCGGGCGGATCCGTCAATGCTGTCGAGTTGGCGGTTCAAGCCACCACCAGCGGAAAGTTGGGTCAGATGACTGTGGTGCGGGCCGACGGCACCACCATCGGCTCTGCTGATATCTGGTCGCAGCGGCTTGCTGCTGCAATAGCAACCGGCATGTCGGCTATCGGCCCCACCGACGACGGTCAAGAAATCGTGGTTGCGGTTGCGACCGGCCCCGGCGAGCTCTCGGCCGTTCGTGTCGTAGTTCCAGAAGAAGAGCTGCGTCGGGGCCGAGACCGTGCCTGGCTGGCGCTAGTCGTCGTTGGCGTCGTTTTGGTAGCCATGTCCGTGGCTGTCGCTGACCGACTGGCGCGCACCATCGTGCGTCCGACACAGAATCTGGCCTCGGCTGCGTTGCAGCTTGGGGGTGGTGACCTCGATGTACGTGTCGAGCCCGTTGGGCCGCCCGAACTAGTTGAACTTTCGTCGGCATTCAACGCACTCGGGTCTCGAATCTCCGGCATGCTTGTCCACGAGCGCGAACTCGTCGCTGAGTTGTCCCACCGGCTTCGCACACCTCTTACCCGAATTCGCTTGCGGATTGAACAGGTGTCAGACGAAGCGGTTGCCGCGGAACTTTCCGAAGATGTCGACGAACTCACGCGGGTCGTGACCGGCCTGATCGAAGACGCGAGAGGATCAACGGCTCCGGCATCGACGCCCTGTGACCTGGCTGAAGCCGTGCGCGGCCGTGTCGATTTCTGGGCCGTGCTTGCTGAAGACCAAGGACGACCCTGGACTGTGGCAACTATTGACGGACCACTCCTTGTGAGCGTGAGTCGGTCCGAACTGGAGGCGGCCTTCGATGTTCTGCTCGAGAACGTCTTTCGTCACACCGACGACGATGCCGCGGTTGAGATCGGCACGGAGGTGGCCGATGGTTTCGCACGCGTATGGGTAGGTGATTCGGGTCCAGGGTTCAACGCCAGCCAGGTCGCTCGCGGGTTGAGTGGTGCCGGTTCCACTGGGCTTGGGCTGGATATTGCTCGCCGCACCACCGAATCGATCGGCGGCAGTTTCCACATCGATCCCAGTCACCTCGGGGGGAGCCATGTGGAGATGAGGTTCCCGCTCAGCTGAAGTGAAACGACGAGCCTTAGCGACCTTGTGACCCGGGACAGGTTGCTTGCCCAGGTTCCAGAAGAAAGTCCGAGATCTGCACCTCTGAGCCGTAGTCGGCGAAGTCGCCGTCAGCTCGGGATTGGCGGAAGTCGCCCCAACTGATCGACCGATAGTGAGCGTGATCGTTGGCACCAACTGATCTGGGCAACGGAAAGTAGTCCGTTGAATAGCTCGGATTGAAGAAGTATGGGAGCGAGTAGCGCCCCCGCTCGGTGCGTGGGATCACCCGATGCATCGCCGCCTTGTATCGGTCGTTCGACCAAACCTGCATCATGTCGCCGGTGTTGATGACGATCGCTCCCTCAGTTGGCTCAACGTCGATCCACGTGCCCTTGTGCTCAACCTGTAAGCCCCCGACCTCATCCTGGACGAGAAGCGTCAACGCCCCCGCGTCGCTGTGATGGTGCAGGGCCATGTCACCTAGGGCGGTGACCTCAGCAGCTTCGGCCGCGTCGAGTGGGTCATGGAGGGGGTAGTAGTTCAGCCGAACGAAGCTTGTGTGATCATCAGCAAAGCTTGAGGCCAGATGATCGGCGTGTTCCCCGAGGCCTTGACAGAACGCTTGGAGAAGCCAGTGCGACAGCCGTTCGCATGATTGTAAGTACGCAACAAAAGTGTCGCGAAACCCTGACATCTCCGGCCACTGATTTACGCCATCAACGGTGTGGAAGTTCGACGGATGGTCATCAGCCAATTCGGGGTGGGGGACATGGGCAATGTCCAGCACCTCTTTCAGATCGCGGGCGTTCTTGGTGAGCTCACGGTCGTAGTAGCCACGCGAGTTCTTCTTCGTCCGCAGGATCTGACGCTTCTCGGCCATCGGCTTCGCAAAGAAGGAGTGTGTGGCATCCCAGACGCCGGCCAACTGGTTCGGTGAGATGCCGTGGTTGACCACCTGGAAGAAGCCGTACTGCTCAGCGGCGGCCGCCACTTCTTCGACGGTGTCGGTCGATGGAGGCTTGATTCCGCCGCCAAGATCAAGAATGGGAACTGTCGGACCGTTCACCCCGGCGATCTTACGCGCGCCCCCGTCTCTCGGAGTGAGCGGCGCGCGTTCTAGCGTGCCCAATGGCCGAGGATTCGAACAAACGCATGAAGATCGGGGTGCAGCTCCCTGAAGTCGAGTGGGAGGTGCCGTTTCCGGAACTCATTGAGATGGCCCAGGCAGCCGAAACCGTTGGCTTCGATTCGGTTTGGTACGGCGATCACCTGATCTACGACCTACCCGTTGGGGTGCGGGGACCATGGGAGGCATGGACGACACTCGCGGCAATCGCGGCCAGCACATCAACGATCAAACTCGGACCCTTGGTCGCATCGACGAGCTTCCACGCACCGGCGATGCTCGCCAAACAAGCGGCCACAGTCGACGCCATCTCTGAGGGCCGATTGATCGTTGGGCTCGGTGCCGGCTGGAACCAACGAGAATACGATGCCTTCGGCTTTCCCTACGATCGTCGTGTCAGCCGTTTTGCGGAGGCGTTCACGATTATTCGCACCTTGCTGCGTGATGGAGAAATCGACTTTCATGGGGACTATTACAGCGCTGATCGGTGCGTGCTTCACCCGCGCTCGCCCCGTCCGGGCGGACCGCCGTTGATGATCGGTTCGGTTGGCGCTCGCATGCTCGATCTGACGCTGCCCTACGTGGACTCCTGGAACATGTGGTGGAGCCAGTACGGCAACACGGCTGCCGGGTTTGCAAAGGAGAAGACCCGAGTCGATGCGTTGATCGAGGCGGCCGGACGGCTGTCGGGTTCGGTGGAAGCTACGGCTGCGGTTCATGTCCGACTTGAGGGCGGGGCCGGTCGTCAGATGGGAAACTATGTCGGCGACCTTGCGATCGAGCCTCTCACCGGGTCGCCGGCCGAGTTGGCTGATCAGCTTCGTGAATGGGAGTACGCGGGGGCAGCCCACGTGCAACTCTGTGTCGACCCCATCACCCGGGCGAGTATCGAGTCCCTTGGCGATGTGCTGGTCGAGTTTCGTTCCTGACCCGCACGGTCTGTCTGGAACTGACCGGGCGCAGGGCGGTAGGTTCAGTTGTCGAAAGGGTACGGCTGATGAATGCTTCCACGCTTGAACACACGGTTGAGGACTTCCTTGACCGCGTCCGCTCCATCGAAACCGATCAAGGGATCAATCGAGGGTCACTCGATGCCATCGGCGAACTCGCGGCGGGGTTGGCCCAACACAAGGACCTCTTCGACAAGGAACGGTTCCCGCCGCCGGGCGACGGCGGGCGATCGGCTCTCTATCTCCTCAATGAGGACGATGACCACGGCTATGCCATGTATCTGGTGTGCACGCAGCCGGGGAACGGCGCGCCACCGCACGATCACACGACATGGGCGGTCATCGTCGGATTCGAAGGCGACGAAGAAAATGTGTTGTGGGAACGGATCGACGACGGCTCGGCCCCTGGGCGCGCGGAGATCCGTGAAACGGGCCGGGTTGTGCTGCGAGAGGGCGACAGTATCGCTTTTGGCCCTGACGACATTCACAGCATCAAGACGGTTTCGGAGGGCTCGACCCGACACATCCATCTGTATGGCAAATGCTTCGATCAGCAAACGGAGCGAGTGTTCTTCAACGCCGAGAAGGGCCCAGTCAAGAACATGCCGTCCGGGCTGCTGCCGATCGACGTTAGTCGTCGAGTGCTCTGAGGTGAGCGTCGATTCGGTCACCCCTGCGTTCGTTCATGCTGCGCTGGTCGGCGACGGTGAGATTGCCATTGTTGATGTGCGTGAGATCCAACCGTTCGACGAAGGTCATCTCCTGTGGGCGGTGTCACTTCCCTTGAGCCGACTCGAGCTCCGAATCGACGCCCTGGTTCCCCGTCGCAGTACCCCGATCGTCTGTTGTGATGGTGGAGAGGGTTTGGCTGCCCGTGCCGTCGCTCGGCTCCAAGATCTTGGGTACACGGATGTGACCGAGTTAGCTGGCGGAATCTCGGCATGGGACGCGGCAGGCTACGAAGTCTTTGCCGGTGTGAATGTGCCGAGTAAGGCGTTCGGTGAGTTCATCGAGCACCAGACCGATACGCCGTCTGTCTCCGCCGATGAGCTCGCCGCCATGTTTGAGCGGGGGGAGGACCTGGTGGTGCTCGACTCCCGACCGGTACCGGAGTTCCGCCACTTCAGCGTCCCCGGGGGCGTGTGCTGTCCCGGAGCCGAACTCGTCTACCGGGTCGGCGAGATGGCCCCGGACCCGGAGACGACGGTGGTTGTCAACTGTGCGGGCCGAACCCGCAGCATCATCGGTGCGCAATCGCTCATCGATGCGGGCATTCCGAATCGTGTCGTCGCACTCCGCAACGGGATCATGGGCTGGAAGCTCGCCGGGCACGAACCGCTCACCGGTGAGACACAGCACGCGCCGGACCCTTCACCACGGAGCCTTCGCCACGCACAAGACGCCACCGCTCAAATCGCCGAACGAACCGGTGTCACCTCCATCGACATGGAAACGCTCGATCAGTGGACGTCCGAGAGTGACGAACACACGCTCTATCTCCTCGATGTCCGAACGGTCGAGGAATTTGGTGCCGGTCACATGCCGGGATCCGTCCACGCTGCGGGCGGGCAACTCGTCCAAAGTACCGATAGCTGGATCGCCACTCGCAACGCGCGGATCGTGTTGATCGATGCCGACGGTGTGCGGTCCACCATGACCGCAGGGTGGCTTCGACGAATGGGGCACCCCAACGTGGTCATCTTCGGCCTCGATACCGTCCCGGAGCTAGAGCAAGGTCCACCCCTGTCACGAATCCTCGGCCTGGATGCAGCGGCGGAGGCAGCTTCGTTCGTGTCCGCAGATGAACTCGCCGACCTCATCGCCAGTGACTCGTGTGCGGTCATCGACCTGAGCCCGAGCCCCACATACCGAAAACGCCACATCAGTGGTTCATGGTTCTCGACCCGCGCCAGAATCGAACACGCTCTTCAGCAGATCCCGGTCGCAGAGACAGTGGTCCTCACGTCGTCGGATGGCGTGGTGGCGACCCTGGCCGCCGACGACGACTGGGCTCAAAAGAGAAACGACGTCCGTGTGCTCCGATCCGGTAATACGGGGTGGGTCGATGCAGGGATGTCCATGGTTGCTGATCCGGTTCGATTGGCCGACGAGGCTGACGACTATTGGAAGACCCCGCTCGACCCCAACCGGCAGGACGGCAAGACCATCGAGCAAGCGATGAATGATTATCTGTCCTGGGAGGTGGCGCTCGACGAACAGATCGAACGCGACGCCACGACGCGGTTCAGCCGTACCGTGATCGGTGGCCTCACCGCGATGAGAGCCTCGACATAATCGGCTGACTCTCGGCCACGGGCCTACTCGAGTTGACGAATATCCCGGGTTCTTCGTTGGCGATCGAAGAAGGCTTGGTCAAAGCCAGGCGGCCCGGTGCACGAGGAATCGCGATCCGGCGGTGGAACCATTCGAATGGCTACCGGTCGATTTCTGATCGCAGTGACTCGACGGACTCCCGCAGATACAGGACCTCTTGGCGAAGGGTTGCGAACTCTGCGAGGACTGGCTCAGTGCGTTCACTCAGCCCGCGTTGATGTTCGAGCGCTTCGCCAAGCGAGATATGCTGCTCGCAAATTTGACGAATATGTGCCATCTCGGACTGAATATCTACCACCTCGGACTGAATATCTACCACCTCGGACTGGAGGGCCGGGGTCGCCCTAGTCTCTTTGAGGGTTCCACGGTGCAGCGCGACCAGGCTGAGTTTGAACGCGAAGAGAGTCAGTCCCCCGAGCAGAAGTGATCCCACCACCCGCTCTGCCGTACCGGGACTGCCCGACAGAATGGCAGCAAGCACAACAGCAGCGAGCGCCACGAACTGAACGACGCTACGAACCTTGCGGACAGAGAGTTGGTCGTAGACGGTCACGGCGCGAACAGTACCTCTCTGCGAGACGACTGCCTCTCTGCGAGTCCAAAACGTTCCAAAGTTCGTTGTTCGAAGCGAAGTACGGCCTCGTAAAGCATCACGTCCTCGGGATTCTTGGCTCGGATCTCGTCGGCGAGTTGTGGTGTCAGCGTGACATGGCGTTCGATGGTGCCGCCGCTGACGTTGGATCGGGGAGGAACAGAAGGGTCGACTCCGATCGCGTCAAAGAGATGGGGCCAGAGTCGGTCGAGAGAGCCAAGCGTACCAACCATCCACAAGTTCTCGAGTTCAGCCAGAACGTCGGAAAGCCGAGTGGGCGACTTCGGTATGTGGAGTTTGCCTGCCACCTGCGCTGTCAAGCTGTTCTGTTCATAGGTCGATAGAAATTTCTCAAAGGTGGGGATAGTAGATTCTCCACTGTTTTTGAGCATTGTGCAGCTGAAGTTGTAAAGGGAAGCGAGTCGGGCAGCGGGCTCACGGAGAAACAGCACTTCTCGACATCGACGGTCGGGGAAGACGGAAACGAGCTCTCGAGTCAGCGGGTGTCCGCTAAGTGACCGCAACCGAGCTTTCTGGACTGGACTGAGATCGGCGATATCCGTCAGAGATAGCGATCCCGGTCTGTCCCATTTCCCCATGTGAATGAAGTCATGGTCGCGTTTCAGCGTGCGGTTCAGATGATCGCGTATTGTTTGACCACCGGTTTTGGGCACGTGGTAGATCAGGTAAAGATGTTTCACGACGCCTCCGTCACATGGTTGTGCACGAATGCTGCGAGATCACGTCGGTCGCCATGTCGGTCCAGGAACTCGGACAGTCGTTTCTCAACGAAGACACGAGGTACTGGTTGGTTTTTCCAAGACTTTCGAGCATTCCTAGTGTTGATCGTTGTCGCAATGGCCTTCTCAAGTTTTGCCGGAGGTTTAAGAGACAGTTGTTCGAAGAGTTCAGTGGCGCCGCGTAGCGTCGTAATCTCTTCGAGACGAGCGTCGACCCAGTTGACGGCGGGTGTCTCTTGCCGCAGCCGTTCGGTCCGGTTCTCGATATCGGCGAGATAGCCGAAAATGAGATCGAACTGATCAGCGATCTCCTCGGCCGCAAGTGGGAAAGTGGACTCGGGTGCGGTCGGTGGGATCATCCACCCGTGCCATTGGCCCCCTGAGGGGCCGAAGAAGTCCAGTTCGAAGAAGCTTCTGGCAACGTCGATGATATTTCGCCGCAGAGCGACCACGGATAGACGCTGGTGCTGAAATTCCTCAAATACCACATCGGCGAATGTCTTCACGAACATGTGGCTGGAATCTACGTATACCTGCTTCGCCTTCATGAGTCCGAGTTCACCGCGGAGAGCATCAGCCTTCACACGGCGTACGTCGAACGATACGTGCGGTGGTTCGAACGCCACACGACGAAGCCATGGTCCGACCATCTGCGGGGGTCGCTCATGGCCGGAAAGCACGTTTTCAGAGGCGCCCAGAAGCGACGCGAGGAATGCTGACCCGACCCGACCAGAGTTTGCGCTGAACACCATCCGAGGTCCAGTTAGTCCCATCGCTGGAAGTGCCCGGGAGGAGGTTGGTAGTGGCGGCTCAAACTTGGGGGTGGTCTGCTGATCAAGGGCTTTCAGGAAGGGCCACGTGCCCGAGAGTCTACCAACGGCCAGCCGGCCATAGCGTTCGATCAGATCCGCCACCAGCCCCTGCGCTGCCGACTGGTTGTGAGAGTCGTAGTCAGCCAGGCGATGGTCAGTCCATGCTCGGTCGTCGCCGACGTGGAACGTGGCGTGAAGATCACCATAGTGCCGGAAGTTTTTCGCAGCGAGCTCTAGCTGCCACAAGAGACACCTTCCTACCCATCTGACCCCCAGTGCGGCATCGCAGGGCACGAGGCTGTCAACCACCTCCGATGTCATCGAAAAGCAGTCATGGCCAGGATGGGGGCTGCTGTTCGCTGTCGATAAGCCCGCCAAGCTGGCACCTTGGAAGCCAGGATGCACCGTTCGTCGGGTGATCGTGGTCGCGTCGTGACCTTTGTCGTGGATCTCGGCGATCAACTCGTAGAACAGGGGCTGCAAGGTGATGTCGACATTCGTGTAGACCGCAACATCGTATTCAGATGAGTCACCTAGCGCCGCTAGCACATCGAAGAGCAGTGGGAGCCTTCGCTGTACCTCGAACTCGCCAACATCGAGCACGGAACGATTGAGAACCGGGCAGTCGGTCACCCAGTTGCAGTCCAACAGTTCATCAGGGAAGTGCACGGCTCGAACTTCAACATCGATTCCCTCTTCGACACAGTGCAGAGCGGTGCGGATGGAACGAAGCGTGAGTTGCTGGGCTTCGACCAATTCTTTGGGAGCCGAATCACCGACAGTGGAAATAACGTGGCGAATTCGCATCATAGAAACCTAGCTATATAGATCGCATTCTATGGCTATTACAAGGATTCCGAGCATCCCTGTAACGTCGGCCCTGGCTCACCCGACCCACCGCACTCAAAGGACATCCGATGGAGCAATCGAACGAACTGGAAGCCGCCTACGCCAAACGTCGCGAGGTATTGGGCGACGAGTACGTCGACCAGATGACTGCAGCTCCGGAAGGCAGAGTCAAGGAGTTCCAGGACTACCTGACCCAGATGGCGTGGGGTGTGTGGACCCGTGAAGGGCCCCTCTCGACTCGCGACCGAAGCCTGCTCGTGCTGGCCATGACCGCAGCGACTGGCCGCATGGACGAGTTCCGCCTTCATGTCGGCGCCGCCGTGAACGCCGGGGTGAGTGATGCAGAGGTCGATGAGCTTGTGTTTCAGCTCGCGGCGTATTGCGGGGCGCCGGCGGGAGTGTCGGCTCGGCGCGAGATCGCCGCGATGCGCGCCGAACGAGATCCAGCTTGATGAAGACCGGGCTCGACACAATCCTCGACTCAGCTGTCGACAATGGGGATGTGCCCGGGGTTGTAGCGATGGTGGTTGACCACGATGGCGTCCTCTACGAGGGCGCGTTTGGCGAGCGGTCATTCGGAACCGGCGCCGATGCAGTTGGTCGAGCGCGGCCAACTCGATCTCGACGCTCCGGCCGGTGAGGTCTGCGAACAGCTGACTAACCCGCAAGTCCTTGAGGGATTCAGTCACGACGGCGAGCCGATTCTTCGGCCCGCCAACGCCCCTGTCACCTTGCGGAACCTGCTCACGCACACGTCCGGCTTTGCCTACGACATCTGGAACGCCGACATGGCGCGGTACCTGGATGCCACCGGCACGCCCGCTCTCACCAGCGGTCAGAGAGCCGCGCTTGACGTGCCACTCATGTTCGAGCCTGGCTCGCAATGGGAATACGGCAGCGGTATCGACTGGGTCGGACAGATGATCGAACAGGTCTCAGGGATGTCGTTGGGCAAGTACTTCGCCGAGAACCTCACCGGCCCGCTCGGCATGATTGACACCGCCTTTGCTCCGACGGAGTCGATGACGACGCGAGCGGCGACGGTTCATGCCCGACTGCCTGACGGAAGCCTCGCCCCACTCGATCTCACCAAGCCCGAATCCCCGGAGTTCGAGCCTGGTGGAGGAGGCCTCCACGCCACGATGATCGACTACTCCCGTTTCATTCGAATGATCCTCAACGATGGTGAACTTGATGGCAGCAGGGTCCTTGCCCCTCAGACCGTGGCGTTGATGGCGCAGAATCATATGGGTGAGCTCCGCGTTCGACCCTTGCCCACGCAAGTCGCGGCGTACAGCCGCGATGCCGAGTTCTTTCCCGGCAGTCCAAAGAGTTGGGGCCTTTCGTTCCAGATCAACGAAGAGCGGGCGTTCACCGGGCGCCCGCCTGGCCAACTCCTACTTCTGGATCGATCCCACGAACGGGATCGGTGGTTGTTACCTCAGCCAGATCCTTCCCTTTGTCGATCCGCGCACGCTCGGCACGTTCCTCGCTTTTGAGACGGGGGTGTATGCCAGTCATCAGGGGTGATCGCCAGCAGTGCGGGTCCCGTCGCTTCATTCGAGCGATCGGGCGCT
The DNA here is from genome assembly GCA_009937405.1 of Actinomycetota bacterium. Taxonomy (GTDB): domain Bacteria; phylum Actinomycetota; class Acidimicrobiia; order Acidimicrobiales; family Aldehydirespiratoraceae; genus JAACCU01. The sequence goes on along the minus strand of JAACCU010000049.1, from coordinate 4,532 downwards.
CGGGCTAGTGTCGCGGCCATGGCTGAGCACCAGGTAGTAATCACGGGCGGCACCATCTTTGATGGCACGGGGGCAGTGGGACGTAGCGGTGATGTCGCCATTGACGATGGCATCATCTCCGCAGTCGGCGAAGGATTGACCGGAAAACGAGTTGTCGACGCCGACGGCGCCATCGTGGCCCCCGGTTGGGTCGACGTGCACACACATTTCGATGGACAGGCTGCATGGGACGACGAGCTCGATCCGTCATTCAGCAATGGGGTGACATCGTTGATCATGGGCAACTGCGGCGTCGGTTGCGCTCCGTGCGCGGCGGGCGAGGAGCGGACGCTCATCGAATTGATGGAGGGGGTCGAGGACATCCCCGGCACCGCGCTCTACGAAGGTGTGCCCTGGGGCGCGTGGGAGAGCTTTCCGGAGTATCTCGACTACCTCAGCCAACGGTCATACGCCCTGGACATCGGGGCACAGCTTGCCCACGGAGCGCTTCGCTTCAATGTGATGGGCGAGCGAGGCGTCAACAACGAAGACGCCACAGATTCAGACATCGCCGAAATGCGGCGCCTTACCGCCGAGGCCACCGCCGCTGGCGGCCTCGGCTTCTCCACCTCTCGCACGATCTTTCACCGTTCGATTGATGGGACAGCGGTGCCCGGCACATATGCCACGGCACACGAACTCCGCCAGATCGTCCACGGCATGGCCGATGGCGGTGGCGGCGTGTTTGAGGCAATCACGTCCGAGTCGATCGGCGAATTGGCGGAGTTCGGCGGCGAGCGGTTTTCGCAGCAACACGAGCTTGAAATGTTGGCCGATATCTCTCGAACGACCGGCCAAAAGGTGACGTTCACCACTGTCCAGACACGTGATCGTCCGACGGCTTGGCGTCAGGTGCTCAACTTTGCGGCCGAACAGAATCAGGCCGGTGCCTTCCTCTACCCACAGGTGGCGTCGCGCCCGATCGGATTGTTGTCGAGCCTTGAGGGGTATCACGCCTTCATGCGGCGTCGCAGCTATCTCGAGATCGCTCATCTTCCGGTCGCTGAGAGGGCCAGAGCGATGCGAGCCCCAGAGACTCGAACACGGATTCTGGGCGACGACGATATCCCGCCGGACAACCCGGGATCCATGGAGGCCCTCTACAAGGCGCTCCAGATGCGCACGCCCGGCATGTTCGTGCTGGCTTCGGTCGTCGACTACGAACCGACCCCGGATCAGTCGTTTGAAGCAATCGCCGCGGCCCGTGGGGTCGACCTATTCGAAGCCGCCTACGACTTTTTGTGTGAGGGCGACGGCACCAATGTGGCGACGATGCTCGGTGCCGGATACGCCGATCAAAACCTTGATGCCATGCGCGAAATGCTGCTGGATCCCAACACGGTGACGGGCCTCGGTGACGCCGGGGCCCACGTGAAGCTGATCTGTGATGGTTCTGCGCCGAGTACCCAGATCACACACTGGGCGCGTGATCGTTGTCGAGGCGAGCGACTCCCCTTGGAGTTGTTGATCGAAAAGCAGACCCGTCGTAACGCCAGGCTCTACGGGCTCAATGACCGAGGCACGATCGAGGTCGGCATGCGCGCCGATCTGAACGTGATCGACTTCGACAACCTGACAGTGGGTCGACCAGTGACAAGGGCGGATCTCCCGGCCGGTGGGGTGCGTTTCCTGCAACCTGTCAGCGGCTATCTGGCCACGTTTGTCAGCGGGGTCCAGACCCGCTCGAACGACACCGATACAGGCGAACGGCCCGGCCGACTGGTTCGGGGCAATCAGAGGCGTTAGTTCGGGCCCTCAGTACGTGTTTCTGCCGATGACGTCACTGAGGCCATGACATCAGCGAGTGGCTCTGGTCGGTGGAAGAGGAAGCCCTGTCCGAGTTGGTAGCCCGCCTGCCGCATCGCGGTCAGCTGCTCATCGGTATCGATGCACTCAACGATTGTGACCATGCCGGATCCGCTGGTCATGGCGGCAATCGCCGACGCCAAATCGGCGGCCCCAGGACGCTCATGCGCGTGGGTGATGACACGATCGATCTTGACGTGGGTGAACGGAAACTCCAACAGTTGTTCCATTGAGGAGTATCCCGAGCCGAAGTCGCCCATGGCCAAGCCAATTCCGAGGGCCCGGAGGTGATTTGCGGTCTCCCGCCAGATCGGCGACGAAGGCAGGTCTTGAGACCCGGTGATCTCCAGCACGATCTGCCTCGGGGTCACATTGTGATGCGCGAGCAGGCCGAAGATCTCGGTGGGCAAGTGCCGATGGTAGAGGTGGCGGGCGGAGACGTTGACGGTGACGAAGGTCGACTGATCGCGAAGCTGGGGGTGGGCGAGCGCTTCGATGGCGTTCGTGATCATGACAAGACCCAGTTCGGGACCACGCCCCTGGTCCTCGATGACCGGAATGAACGTGTCCGGCATGATCAGCGTGCCGTCCGGCTGCTCCCAGCGGGCCAAGAGCTCTATGCCCACAACCTCGCCCGTATCAAAGTTGATGATTTTCTGGGCCCACGGAACGATCTCGCCGGCTTCAAGTGCGGCACCGACGCGTCCACCGAGCGCGATTTTGGAATCCTCGAGCGCCCGGAGCTCATCGGTCATCACCATGACCTGGCGCTTACCGAGTCGCTTGGCGAAGCGGAGGGCGGCCGATGCCTCGCGAAACAGCTCACTCTCAACTGTGTTCAGGTCGGCGGGGACGGAAGTAAATCCGATACTCAGTGATTGAGAAATCGTGAGGTCCCCGTGATCACCGAAGTGGATCACTGTTTCGACGAGATCATCGAAGTCGAACAGTGTCGATCCGACAGCGACGAACTCGTCGCCACCAAATCGAGAGACCGTCCAATCGGCCGGTAGTTCCTGTCGGATGAAGCGACCAACCGACTGCAAGGCCGAGTCGCCCACGTCGTAGCCGTGGTTGTCGTTGAGGTGCTTGAAGTCGTCGATGTCGATGAATGCGCAGTGGATGTTCTCAGCACCATCGCTGATCAACTGCCTGGCCGCTTCAATCGCGCCGCCTCGGGTCGAGAGCCCCGTCAGCGCATCGATTTTGCTCAGCGTCTCACTCTCGGTGCGCTTCTCGATGAGTTCCACCGCCACAGTCGTCCACGCCGACGCGATCGCAACGATGATGGCACCGGCGAGGAGGATGGCTGCCATCGGCAGGAATTGGAACTCGGTGGCAAGCGCCACCACGAAGCTGAGGGTGTATGCGAGAACCATGTAGTCAATGGCTGGCGCATCGCCGGACGTCACATAGAGCAGGTCCGTAGCGATTGCGAAAACGATGACGAAAACCAGCATCCACGCCACAGCCCCATTGGACAGGGATCCCATCATCATCCAAGGTAACGAGCCCCAGATAATGGTGGATATCCATGCCATCTGGTTCCGAAGCTTCCCGTTGTCGCTTGTGCTTTCGGGATATTTCCGAGCGGCGATCTCCCACATGACGGAGGTGATGATGATCAGTGCGCCCCATGTAAGGAGCCAACGATGATCCATGTGGTCCCAGAAACCAATTACTGCGCCAACCGCCAGCACAATGTCGCCAAAAGCGACAAGAAGGCCCAGCAGCTCACGGTGGCGTGAAAGCACCTCAGTGAGAGATGCGGTCTTGCCTTCGAACGAGCTATGGAGTGGATTCTTCGACATCGTCTAACCTGCCGGCAACGGGTGAATGAATTTGAACAGCGCCGTTCATAACTGTTGCGTTCGCGTCAGCCTAGTATCGGCCGTCTCTCGCTGGTGCTAGTCGGCTCTCGCTGACGGGTCACGTCGGGTCGAGTGGGGTGAGCGGTCGGCTTTGGCTTGCTGTTGGTGTTCTTTTCGTGCGGCGCCGGCTGCCGCGAGCCCGGCCCGGGTCGAATCGTCGACGCGCATGTAGTTGGCGCGCCAACGATTGTCGTCACTCCAGACATGCGGCGCATGGACAGTCATTTGGGACGTGAAGGCTTTCTCGAGCGTGTCAAGGGTGAGAGAGCAGAGCTCCTTCTGCATCACCACATCACCTGGCTTCCCCATGGGATTGCCAAGTGGGAAGTCAACGAAGACGAACCGGGGAACCCCGGCGTGCTCGACGATGTCGCGGGCAGATCCGACGATGATCGTCGGGATTCCGTTTGCTTCGAGATGACGTGCAACCAGGCCGACCGACTGGTGACAGACCGGTCAAAGAGGAACGAGGATCATCACATCGACAGCGTCCTCGCGTGCCAGGTCGAGCAAAGCCGGTGCATCGACATCGCGGGTGCGTCGTTGGCTGTAGTCGGTGGGGACTCCGTAGATTCGCGGCGAAACGGAGCCGATACGTCCGGCGGCGGCGGCGGCCTGGAGCTGAGCAATCGGGAGAAAGGAGCCAAGGTCATCGGTGTGGGTGGCGTCCTTGTCCCATGACAGGTCCTCTGTGAACATCCGGTCGGGGAGGTCACTGACAGCGAGCGCGTATGGCATCTTGACATTCCCGCCGGCCCATACATCGCGCTGATCGTCGAAATAGGGGAACGATGTAGTGACGATGCCGACCCGGCT
>JAACCU010000365.1 GCA_009937405.1 Actinomycetota bacterium | reverse complement strand
GAGACAATGCACGTTAGAGACAATGCACGTTAGAGACAATGCACGTTAGAGACAATGCACGTTTGGGACTAGCCCCAGCCGTGCGCTGTTCAGCTTCGACGAGAGCGGCGCTGGCGTTCCAGAAAGCGGTAGACGTCGAGCAGATCGATTCCCGGGAACGGGGTAAATTGCCGACTCGACGGCGGCAGAGCCGACAGGACGTGTGAGCGTTCCGCCGCTGACGGCCACGCAAACTCTTGCCACTGTTCCATCAAAACCGGGTCCGGCTCGAGCTCTCGGGCCCGAGCGTACTCACGGCGCAAGGTGTCACTGCCCCGGAAGCGCGAGGCGTATTGCACCGGCGTGCCCAGCGCTATCGCATGAGGATTTCGGCTTCCTTCAGTCTCGATGTAGGTGGTGCAGAAGTATTCGCCGCCGTCAGTGACCGTGTACTGGCTGTGAAGCAGGAAGCTGCCAGTGGCATTCCAGGCCTGCCGATTCCCCCACTGGCGGGCCACGCGTTCACCTTCATGCCCTCCATCGGTTGCAGTCGGAAAATTGATGTCGTCGTTCTGGTAGGCCTTGTCGATAACGCCCTCCGAATCCGTTCGCAGAAAGTGGCAGGGGATGTCGAAGTGCCGGGTGGCGAGATTGGTGAACCGATGCGCCGCCATCTCATAGGAGATGTAAAAGACCTCTTTAAGATCCTCGACAGAGATGTCCTTCGCCTCGTCGGCATCTTTCAAGAAGGTGACGGCCGCTTGTTCTGGGGCGAGCACAGCGGCGGCGAAGTAGTTCGATTCGATCCTTTGCCGGAGATATCCGGCAAAGTCCGAGGTTTCGGCATGGTCCAACGCAAAGTGACCAAGGGTTTGGAGCACAACGCTGCGGGCCTGCCTGACCTTTAGCCCGCCGCGGTCCGGGATAAAAATGATCTTGTCGCGTCGATCGGTGATGCTGCGAGCGCTTCTCGGCATGTGATTGATGCGCTCGATGCGAAAGCCGCACCAGGACGCCAACTCCGTGAGCACTCGTTCAGATATCGGTCCCGCACCGGAGTATCCGGCAGCATCGAGCGCTCGGGCTGCGATGGCTTCGATCTCGGCGAAGTAGTTTCCCCGCTCGCTCATCTCGTCGCGTAGAGCGTTGTTGGCGGCACGAGCTCGCACGGCAGCTTCGTCGGAAGTCGCAGGAGCGGGCGGAAGATCGGTGTATGCCGTCCAGAGAGCGGCGACATGTTCAAGCACGTCATCGGAGATCTTGGCGGAGGGTTTCAAGTGCGGCAGGCCGAGTGCCGTGTAGCGAGGGTCCGCCTGCGCCCGCTCAATGGCGATCTCAAGTTCAGAGCGACGATTGGGTGGTGACGTGTCGAGCAAATCGGCCGTAGTGGTGCCGAGCGCAGCGGCGACGTCACCCAGCAGCGAAAGCTTTGGCTCGACCTTTCCGTTCTCAAGTTGCGACAGATACGGGACCGGGCGACCAACCCGTTCGCTCAAATCTGCGAGCGTCGCACCAGCCCGACGTCGGGCGTGGCGGATGCGGTTTCCCAAGATGAGGAGGTCAAAATCATCGGCCATAACCATAAGAGTGTCAGATTTTGTGGAAAACGCAAACATTTTCATCTCAACATGACATAAGTCCCCTTGTTCTTCTGGGTTCACGCGCCGAAACTCACTACATGGCAACGGCTGTTGACGTGCTGCATAGCGTCGATTTCACTCCTCACCACTTGACGGACTCGGTCCTGACGCCTGACGTTCAAGAATTTCTCGTCGATCTCCACCGCACGTTCCAGCCAGCTCGGCATGTCTTGCTCGCCCACCACGCCGAGGCAGCCCAACGATTCGACGATGGGGAACGGCCATCCTTTGACCCGGAGACGGCTCATATTCGGTCGGGCGAATGGCACATTGCTCCCCCTCCGTTTGATCTGACCAACCGACGAACCGAACTGACCGGGCCCTTGCAGCGCGGTGCGATGGTTGAGGCGCTGAACTCCGGTGCCAGCGTCTTCATGGCAGACCTCGAAGACACCACGACGCCCACCTGGGACAACATCCTCGAGGGACAAGCAAATCTTCGCGACGCGTACGCCGGCACCCTCACCGCGGTCGTTGACGGCGAGGTTCGCTCCCCTGGCTCCAACCCCGCCACCCTCATGGTCCGCACCCGGGGCTGGCATCTCGACGAGTCCAACATGACGATCGACGGCGAATCGATGGCGGCCAGCCTTTTTGACTTTGCCGTATGCGCCTTCCTCAACTCCCACCCCGCCATCGCTGCCGGCACTGGGCCCTACTTTTATCTGCCGAAGTTTGAAGGTGCCGCTGATGCTCGGCTTTGGTCCGAGGTTCTCGAGTTCACTGAGGAACGACTCGGACTGCACCGCGGCACCATCCGCGTCACCGTCCTTGTCGAGACGATCGCTGCGGCCTTCGAAATGGACGAGATCCTCTTCGAGTTGCGCGACCACATCACCGGGCTTCACACCGGCAACTGGGACTATCTATTCTCGATCGTGAAGTCGTTCCGCAACGATCCATCGTTCGTGCTTCCTGACCGCGCCGACCTCAGCGCCACCACGCCCTTCATTCGCTCATTCACTGAGCTGCTTATCTCGGTATGTCACCGCCGAGGCGCACACGCACTCGGTGGCATGTCGGGCATCGTGCCCGCCCCGATCAACCCCGACCGCACCGCCGCTGCGTTACGAAAGGTCACCGTCGACAAGCGCCGCGAAGCCGGCGATGGCTTTGACGGCACCCGCATCGCTCACCCCGCAATCGTTTCACTTGCCGAAGCCCAGTTTGACCGGGTCTTGAGCTACCGCCCCAACCAGGTCGAGTTCCAGCGCGACGATGTTTACGTCACCGCCGGTGACCTTCTGGCCACGACAACCACCCGGGGAAAGTTCACTGAAGACGGGCTCCGTCGCAACCTACGAATCGGGCTGCACTACCTCGGCGAATGGCTCGCCGGCACCGGCGCAGTCGCCATCGACGACCACATCGAAGATCTCGCGATGGCCGAGTTATGCCGAGTCCAGATCTGGCAGTGGCGCCGTCATGCCATTGAACTCACCAATGGACTCACCGTTGATGAACAACTTATTCGCCGGCTCGCCGATAGTGAGCGCCACGACTTGCGCGAATCTCTCGGCGAAACCGTGTGGTCGTCTGGCCGCTTCGAGGAAGCTTTCTCGATCCTTCTGGACCTTGTGCTGGCCGACGAACTCGCCGATTTCATCCCCCATCAGATCGCCGGGCTGCGCTAGCCCGACCCACCGGCGCCGGCAATCAAGCCGGCGTTGAAACCCCCAAGGAGAACCCACATGAACCCGAGCTTTGACGAGCAGGTCGCAGCCCTCAAGAAGGACTGGGCCGAGAACCCTCGTTGGGACAGTGTCACCCGTGACTACACCGCAGAAGACGTGGTTCGCCTCCGCGGCTCCGTCACCCCCGAGTGCACGCTCGCTCGCCAAGGCGCTGAAAAACTTTGGGACCTTGTCAACAACACGGACTACGTCCATGCACTCGGCACCATGACTGGTGGCCAGGCCATCAACTACGCCAAGGGTGGTCTCCCCGCCATCTACCTGTCTGGCTGGCAGGTCGCCGGTGACGCCAACCTCGCCGGTCAGGTTTACCCCGACCAGTCTCTCTACCCCGCCAACTCGGTGCCTTCCGTCGTGGCCCGCCTCAACAACGCTCTGCGTCGCGCCGACCAGATCGAGTGGAGTGAGACCGACGGCAACCCGTCGACCGACTACATGCTGCCGATCGTGGCCGACGCCGAGGCCGGCTTCGGTGGCCCCCTCAACGCCTACGAACTCATGAAGGGCATGATCGAGTCTGGCGCTGCTGGCGTCCACTGGGAAGATCAGCTCAGCTCCGCCAAGAAATGCGGACACATGGGGGGCAAGGTCCTCATTCCGACCCAGCAGCACATCACGACGCTGACCGCTGCTCGTCTCGCCGCTGACGTCGCCGACGTGCCGACCATCGTGCTCGCCCGCACCGATGCCCTGGCCGCAAACCTCATCACCACCGATGTAGATGAGCGTGACCGGGAGTTCCTCACCGGCGAGCGATCGGCCGAAGGCTTCTACTACACCGAGCCTGGTATGGCGACGCCGATCAAGCGTGCCATCTCGTACGCCCCCTACTCCGACCTGATCTGGTGCGAGACCGGCACTCCCGACCTCGCCCAGGCCCGCGAGTTCGCGGAAGCCGTCAAGGCCGTCTACCCCGACCAGATGCTGAGCTACAACTGCTCACCTTCCTTCAACTGGAAAGCCCACCTCGACGACGCCGACATCGCCAAGTTCCAGCGTGAACTTGGGGCAATGGGTTATGCCTTCCAGTTCATCACGCTGGCCGGTTGGCACGCGTTGAACACCTCAGCCTTCGAACTCGCCAAGGGCTACACGGCCAAGGACATGACGGCCTACGTCGAACTGCAGGAACGCGAGTTCGCCATGGAAAGCGACGGCTACACCGCTGTCAAGCACCAACGGGAAGTCGGCGCCGGCTACTTCGACAAGATTGCCACCATCGTCTCCGGCGGCAACGCATCCACACTGGCCCTTGCCGGCAGCACCGAAGAAGAGCAGTTCCACTAGGCCGGGCATATCGAGCCGCCTTTTCTGCCAACTAGGATTCCCATATCGGGATGCAGGTGTTACAGATCGCTCGCTGGAGCCGACAGGTTGGGCGTAATGCCTGATCTGTCGGCGCGTTCGCGTCCAACGAGAGCTCCCCTGAATCAGGGCGACCACCCTCTTGTTTTCGTAGCGATCATCCTTGGCGTCCTCATCGTGGCAGCGTCGCTTCTTCGCCACGATGGCGACATCGCAGGCCTGGTCAAGTTCGGTGCCGGCGACACGGTCGCTGAGCGAACCGCTCATGTTGAGGACGTGTTGGGCCGCGATGTTGCCACCGTCGATCTTCTCGGCCACGACGGCAGCATGTTCTTCCTTCAAGCGCTCGATCCGTTCTATCTGTCACCCGACGAACACGCCGTCCACCTAGACCGGCCCATCTACCGAGCGCAACGAATGCTCTTCCCCACTATTGCTGGATTGGGTGGACTCTTGCCCCCCGGGGCCGTGCTTTGGACCATGGCTCTCACAAATATCGCAGCATTGGCTCTGGGCACGGTGGCGGCGGGACGCCTGGCTTTTCGCCTAGGTGGAACACATTGGCTCGGCCTGGCGTTCCTGCTGAACCCCGGCGTGATCTTCGAGTTCGATATCTCCGGAGCCGGCATCGCGGCCTTCGCCGCCGCTCTCTGGGGCACCCTCACACTTGAGGAAGGGCGCCGTCGTCAAGCGATCGTCTGGTTCACGGCTGCAGTTCTCGCCCGCGAAGTCATGCTCTTGTATCTCGCCGGTGTCTGCGTCTACCGACTGTGGCAGACCCGCCGGATCCCCTGGCTCCTCGGCAGCATCCCTGCGCTCAGTGCAGCTGCCTGGGCTGGTTATGTGCGTCTCCGTCTCGACTCACATGACGGCGTCACTGAGGTCCAGGAGTTCGGCCCACCCTTTGGGGGCATGCTCGACTCGATCGAGAACTGGCTGGAAAATCCGATGGATCTTGCCGTCATAGCCGGGCTCATCATTGTCATGCCGCTCTTGATTCTGCGAACCTGGCAACGACCCAACGCCCTCGCCTTCGGCGCCATCGGCTTCATCCTCATAGCCATCATGATGACACAGCAAGTCTGGTGGCGATTCTTCGACATCAGTCGTGCCGTGGTGCCGATCTTGACCGCCTACGTCATCACCGCATTCAGCCCCGGGGCACCAAACACCGAATCGAGCAACAATTGGCCCGCTACGTCATCGCAGGACGAGGAATGAGGAATCATGCCAACAGGGTGAGTGCGATGCGTGATCCGTCCCCTTGTCCAGCTCCGGCCACTGATTCGACCCGCCCTGGCGAACGGACACTGATCGCCGCGGCAATCATCGTTGGTGTCCTAATCGTGGCGGCGTCGATGGTCCGCTACGACGGCGATATCGCAGGCCTGATCAGGTTCGGTGCCGGCGAGACGGTCGCTGAGCAAACCGCACACGTCGAGGACGTGTTGGGCCGCGATGTTGCCACCGTCGCGAATCTTGGCCACGACGGGAGATTCTTCTTCCTGCAGGCCCTCGATCCGTTCTATCTGTCACCCGACGAACACGCCGTCCATCTGGACCGACCCCTCTACCGAGCGCAACGAATGCTCTTCCCCACTCTTGCTGGATTGGGTGGACTTTTGCCCCCCGGAGCCGTGCTTTGGACCATGACTCTCACAAATATCGCAGCGCTGGCACTGGGCACGGTGGCGGCGGGACGCCTGGCTGTTCGCCTGGGCGGAACGCATTGGCTCGGCCTGGCATTTCCGCTGAACCCCGGCGTGATCTTCGAGTTTGACCTCTCCGGTGGCGGCGTTGTCGCCTTTGCCGCCGCCCTCTGGGGCACCCTCGCGCTCGAGGACGGCCACCATCGGCGGGCGATCGCCTGGTTCACGGCCGCAGTCCTCGCCCGCGAGCTCATGTTGATCTATTTGGCCGGAATCTGCGTCTACCGACTGTGGCGAACCCGCCGGATCCCCTGGCTCCTCGGCAGCATCCCAGCCCTCAGCGCAGCTGCCTGGGCTAGTTATGTGCGCCTCCGTCTCGACTCACACGACGGCGTCAACGAGGTCCAGGAGTTCGGCCCACCCTTCGGTGGCATACTCGACTCGTTCGAGAATTGGCTGGCAGATCCCACCAAACTCAGCGTTATCGCCGGGCTCATCATTGTGATGCCGCTACTGATCCTGCGAGCGTGGCAACGGCCTAACGCCCTCGCCTTCGGCGCGCTCGGGTTCGTCCCCTTGGCCATCATGCTGAACCAGCTGATCTGGTTACGCTTCACCGATATCAGCCGTGCCGTGATACCGATCATGACCGCCTACGTGATCACTGCGTTCAGCGCAGGGACACCAAACACCGAATCGGGCAACGAACTACCTCACACCTCCGATGACGCCACCGCGCCTTCCTGAACACAAGCTGAAAGCTCTGCCGCGCACCGACCCGGTGGTGTGGCGCCCCATCAGCCCGATGGCCACAATCAGGCGAAGCTGCCCTTCACGATCTCGACAGTCGGCCTGGTAGCTGTCAACCCGCAAACCAGCAAGGGCAGTGCAGCCAACGCGAATCGGACATGTCGGACTCGCGCCGGGAATTACAAGCACCTCCGACAGGACTCGAACCTGCAACCGTCGGGGTAGAAACCCGGTGCTCTATCCAGTTGAGCTACGGAGGCTCAAATAGCGTATGTCGGGGCGGGAGCGACCCGGTACACTTCGCCACTCACATGCCAGATCCGTTCGCGGTGAAGGTAGTAGCCGCTGGTTCGCCAGCATGGTGGGCGTAGCTCAGTTGGTTAGAGCGCCTGGTTGTGGTCCAGGAGGCCGGGGGTTCGAATCCCCTCGTTCACCCCATAGGATTTTCTGTCAGAAATTCCTCGCACCTCTAGCTCAATTGGTAGAGCATCGGACTCTTAATCCGCAGGTTCTGGGTTCAAGTCCCAGGGGGTGCACTGCAAGAAATCCCAGGCTCCGGCCTGGGATTTCCTTGTTTTACGAGAAAGCAAGAGCCCGGCGCAGTTGATCGAGCGTCGGTGACCCGGCTGGGCCATCGGGTGTTTGGTAGATCCGACATGACAGTCCCACCGGATCGTCTGCGTTAGCGAACGGGTCAATGCCATTGATCAGAATGCTCGGAGATCCCCGGAAGCGGGTGCGTTCTGCCTCTTCGGGGGTATCCACGATGTGTCGGATGATCGACATGTCAGGGTGTTCGACAACGAGTGCGGCGAGGTGTTCGTTGGCGACAAGCCAGTTGGGGCAGTCGTGGAAGTACAACAAGGTCACATCCATGTCCGAATGGTAAACCTTGCAACACGGCTCGAGGCGCATCGCGACGACCTGGTCTGAAACTGGCGTGCACCCATGACAGATCCAACCAGACCCGAGAGCAGGGATGCTCTAAGGTCGCCCCGTGACCGGAGCTATCCCAGTGCCATCAAGCGAATCCATCTTTGACCCTGAGCGGTATGCGGCTACCCGGTTGCCGATCGAGGAGGCCACACCGCTTCCACCCGACGTCTACTTCTCCGAAGAATGGTATGAGCGCGAGGTCGAGACGATATTTCGCAAAGAATGGCTTGTTGCCACCCGAGAAGAAGAGATCTCCAACCCGGGTGACTATGTGCGACTCGACATTGTGGGTGAACCTCTGGTCATCATTCGGGGCGACGATGGCATCATCCGTGCCTTGTCGGCGTCGTGTCGCCACCGAGGCTCCGAACTCATGGCCGGGTCCGGCAACTGTCGCAAAATTGTGTGCCCGTACCATTCTTGGACCTACGCGCTCGACGGGCGTCTCCTGGCAACACCATCGATGCAGGATGCTGCCGACTTCGACAAGGACGACTATCCCCTTCCCTCTGTGCGGGCCGAGACCTGGGCGGGGTTCGTTTTCATCAACTTCGATCCCGACGCCATTTCCCTTCTGCAGTCGCTGGGTGGGCTCGTTGACCGGCTCTCCAGTTACCACATGGAAGACATGGTGGTCACCAAGAAATGGGAGAACCGATTCCGATCGAACTGGAAAATCTGGGTGGAAAATTCTCGCGAGGGCTATCACGTACGCACCGTGCACCGACGTTCGCTCGATACCTTCTACCCCGGTGCGATCAGCAAGGCCTTTCACGCCGAGGGCGAGCCGATGGTGTACGCCATCAACAGCAGCGACAACGAACACGGCCTCTACGTGCCGCGCGACCACACGCTCCCGTTCATCGACGGACTTTCAGACACAGACAACGAATCAACCCATTTCATCATCCACTACCCGCACCTTTTGCTCAACGTCCCGCCAGACCGAATCACCTTCCACCAGTACTTCCCTGAGGGGCCAGATTGGGTTCGAATCACCTCATGGTGCTGCTTTCCGAAATCAACGGTGGCCCTGCCGGAGTTCGAGACAGAGGTCGCCGAAAAGTACTACCCGTCGATGGACATGTTT
>JAACCU010000364.1 GCA_009937405.1 Actinomycetota bacterium | reverse complement strand
CTGTCGAACTATTTCCAGAACCCGCGCAACCTGCACAGCCGGACCCGCCAGATGGTCGAGACGGCCGAGACGGTCGAGTGGATGCAGGTCGGCAACGAGGTCGAGGCCTTGATGCTGGAGTACTCGCTCATTCAACGGCACAAGCCTCGGTTCAACGTCCGCTACATGGATGACAAGTCGTATCCGTTTTTGTGTGTCACCCAGCTCGACGAGTGGCCACGGGCCATGGTCATGCGCGGCAAGCGACAGAAAGGCAACCGCTACTTCGGTCCCTACGGTCAGGCTTATGCCATCCGTGACACGCTCGATCTGTTGCTTCGCACATTTCCGATCCGTACCTGCACCGACGGCAAATATTCACGTCATGAGAAGCTTGGCAAGCCGTGCCTGCTGTTTCATATCGAGAAGTGCGCAGGACCGTGTGTCGGCGAGATCGAGAAGGACGCCTACGCGGATCTGGTCCAGGAATTGATCTCTTTCCTTGAGGGCGACACGGATGAGGTCGTTCAGAAGCTCGAGGAGCAGATGGCATCTGCTTCTGCTGCGCTCGAATTCGAGTTGGCCGCCCACTTGCGTGATCGACTCTCCGCGGTTCGCAAAGCGGTCGAGAAGCAGCAGATGGTTTTCAACCGCAACGAGGATGCGGATGTGATCGGACTTTTCGGCGATGAACTCGAAACGGCGGTGCAGGTGTTCTTTGTGCGCAAAGGGCGGGTCATGGGTCGCCGGGGTTTCGTGGTCGACAAGGCCGAAGAGCTCGATGGGCCAGAGTTGGTGAGCCGTGTTCTTGAGCGGCTCTACTTCGACGACAATCCGGTGGGCTGGCCGAAAGAGGTCCTGGTCCCCGAGTTGCCTCACGACCCGGGGCTCTATGAGGAGTGGCTCACCGAGCTTCGTGAGTCGAAGGTCGCGATTCGGATCCCACAACGCGGCGATAAGCGGCAGCTTCAGGCAACGGTGACCAAGAACGCGAAGGAAACGTTTAATCGCCATCGCATGAAGCGGGCCGCCGATCACAACAGTCGAGCTCGAGCGCTCAACGAACTGCAGGAGTACCTCGGTTTGCCGTTCGCTCCGCTGCGAATCGAGTGTTACGACATGAGCCATATTCAGGGTTCGGATTATGTGGGCTCGATGGTGGTTGTTGAGGACGGCCTGCCCAAGAAGTCCGACTATCGGCGCTTCAAGATCAAGACGGTCGACGGCAACGATGACTTCGCGGCGATGGAAGAAGTGCTGACTCGACGTTTCACCGCCTACCTGGCCGAGCGCGATGTGCCCATCGAGGAGCGTGAGGGTCGCTTCTCCTATCCGCCTCAGTTGCTTGTTGTGGATGGCGGCAAGGGGCAACTCTCATCGGCGGTGAAGGTGCTTGAACAGCTCGGGTTGAGCGAGGAGATCCCGGTGGTTTCCCTCGCCAAGCAGTTCGAAGAAGTTTTTGTGCCTGGACAGTCGGAGTCGATTCGGCTGCCCCGGCAAAGCGAAGCGCTCTACATGCTGCAGCGAATTCGTGATGAGTCACACCGGTTCGCGATCACGTTCCATCGCCAACTCCGCGACAAACGCATGACAAAGAGCGCCCTCGACGACATCCCTGGCTTGGGCCCGGCCCGCAAAAAGCGGCTTGCGAAAGAGCTCGGAGGCGTGAACGCGGTAAAGCAAGCCGATCTTGAGTCTCTCAAGAAGTTGGTCTGGCTGCCTGACGCGGTAGCGGAGAACGTTTTCCGCGTTCTGCACCGTCCTGGTGGGTCGGCAAAGAGATCCTGACTTTCCTACGGCTGTCGGCACCATTGAGTACCGTGGTCACGCCGAGGGATGGAGGAGTCTGGCATGAACGACAAAACCCACAGTGCGGACGGCAGTGTTCCCGATCCGTTCGTTCCTTCAGACAACGAGCCGTTTTGGTCTGTCGACGATTCGCCCGCTACGTCGTCCGCAGACACCATCAGTTTGCCCCGAATGCCGTTCCTCGTAGGAGCGGGCGTCGTCGCAATCGTCATCGCCTCGTTGGCTGCACTCTGGCTGACGGGTGGGGATGATTCGTCAACGAAGCCTGAAGACGGATCGCCGAGTGCGAAAGATGCCGATACCGATACCGATGCCGATGCCGATGCCGATGCCAGCGCCGAGCCGACGGCGCCCACCCAAACCGATTTTGACGTGCTGGAGACTGAACTGGCCACCAGCCGGGATCGTGTGACGGAACTGGAAATCGAACTCCAGGTGCAGCCGATCCCGGCGCTGCCAGGTACGTCACTTCGCCGTATCGTCGTCGCTGCGGACGCGAAGTTCATCAGTGTCGGTTCCAACTCGGTGGCCGTCGTCGGGCCGTTCGGCGCCTACGCCACGATCGACCCAGCAACCAACTCTGTCACCGCTACCGGTCAGGCCGCCACCGGTGCCACGCGTGTGATGCGGACGCCATCAGCGGTGTGGGTCACCAACTATGGCGGTAGCGAGATTGTCCGCGTTGACCCGATCGCGAATGTGGTCCTTTCCACGTTCTCGTTCCCCGGACCGGACGGCATCGCCAAAGACGGCCCGTCCCTCATCGTTGCATCTCATGATGGCTTGTTCGTTGCTCGGGTTGACCCGGGCCGGGGCGAAATCCTCGACCAGGTCGATGTTCAGGGCAAGCCCACGGCCGTCGTGGTCACGACCAATTTCGGAATCTGGGTCGCCATCTTCGACACCGGCGAACTTGTGCAGATCGATCCAGATTCCTTTGAGATCACCGAACGCGTCATCGTCGGGGCTGGTCCCGTCGGCCTAACGGTTCACGATGGGCTCGCCTGGGTCGCAAATCACGAAGAAGGCACAGTGGCGGTTGTCGACCTTGAGATGGCTGAGGTCGTCGAGACGATCGCCGTTGGGGACGGCCCCACCGAGGTGGCGATCCAGGGCGGGCATGCCTGGGTAACGGTGACCGATGCCGGCAATCTGATTCAAATCGACGCCGAGACGTACAAGATCATCACCCAGACGCCGCTCGGAGCGAGCAGCCGCGGTGGGCCGACCGGCATTGCCGTCGGCAACGGATCGGTTTGGGTAGCGGTTCAGGGCGAACGTTCAGTGGTCCGCGTCACTTTGGCGGAGGGGTGACAGGCTCACCGTGATGACTGAACCCCAGTGGGACGCGCACGCCGACTGGTGGCAGCGAGAATTCACCGACGGCGTTGATCCCGAATACGTCGAGCAGATCATCCCGCTTGCGCTCGAGCATCTCCCTACCAGTGGCCGGATCCTTGATCTGGGCACCGGTGAAGGGCAGATAGCTCGCGCGGCCACGGCCGTGAACGGACTCGAGGTCGTGGGCCTCGACCCGACCGAGTCACAGATCGCTGTCGCGATCGAGCGAGCTGGCGGGCCGGTTTACGCGATGGCGGGAAGCGATGCGCTTCCGCTGCCCGATCAGTCGGTCGACGCGGTGGTGGTCTGCCTGGTTTTCGAACACGTCGATGCAATTGACGAGTCGATGGCTGAGGTTGCTCGTGTGCTTCGCCCGGGTGGCAAGTTCCTATTTTTCCTGAACCATCCGCTGCTGCAGACGCCGGGCAGCGGCATGATCATCGACCACATGATCGAACCGCCCGAGACGTATTGGCGGATCGGCCCGTACCTCCCCGAAGCGGTCACGATCGAAGAGGTGCAAAAGGGTGTGTACGTGCGCTTTGTGCACCGGCCACTGAGCCGCTACATCAATGCAATGATCGAGGCGGGCATGTCGTTGTCCTCGATGCATGAGCCAGCGCCCCCTCCAGGTTTTTTGGCTAAAGCCGGGGAGTACGAAAACGAGGTGGTCGAAACGACTCCTCGGCTCCTGCTTCTCGTGGGTGAGCGCTCAGGGGCTGATCAATGAGTGAGCTCGTCGTTGTTGCCGGAATGTCTGGTGCCGGTCGCAGTGTTGCCGCCAACAATCTCGAAGACCTCGGCTGGTTTGTGATGGACAACCTGCCGCCATCACTGATCCCGAAAGTAGCTGAGCTCGCTGATGGTTCGGGGCCTACCGGCGATCGGCTGGCGCTGGTGGTCGGGTCTGGCCGTTACCACGAGGAGATCGTTCCACTGATCGGTGGCTTGCGAAACCAGGTCGATCGGTTGCAGCTTGTTTTCCTTGACGCGTCGACTGAGGTGCTGGTCCGTCGCTATGAGTCGACCCGTCGCCGGCATCCGTTTGCTGATGTGGGCACCAGTGGGACCCTTGGTGATTCGATCGAAGCTGAACGTGTAGCGCTCGAATCGTTGCGGGCGGAAGCCGACATCATGATCGACACATCAGATTTCAATGTTCACCAGCTTCGCGAACGGATCGTCGAGATTTTTGCCGGTGGGGGAGCGGAGCCGACGATGCGCACGACCGTGCTGTCCTTCGGGTACAAGCATGGGCTGCCGATCGACGTTGATCTTGTTCTCGATTGCCGGTTTCTCGCCAATCCTCATTGGGTCGAGGATCTTCGTTCGAAAACAGGCCTCGACGAGCCGGTAGCAAAATATGTCCTTGAACAGCCCGTGACGGGAGCATTTTTGGCGCGTCTTGAACGGTTGCTGGCACTCATCCTCCCGTTCTATGTGCAGGAGGGGAAGTCGTATCTCACGATCGCCTTTGGATGTACGGGTGGTCGTCACCGCTCGGTCGCCATCGCCGAGAAGATGGCGCAGACCCTTGATCGCCTTGGCCATGCGCCGGCGATCGTTCACCGAGACGTCGAGAAGTGAGTCAGCCAACGGTTGGTCGAGTTGTCGCCATTGGCGGCGGACGCGGGTTGTCGATGGTGCTCGGGGCGCTTGTTGATCATTGTGACCAGCTGACCGCAGTCGTATCGGTGGCTGACGATGGCGGCTCGAGCGGCCGGCTTCGTCGAGATCTTGGGATCGTCGCACCGGGAGACATGCGCCGGTGCATCGCGGCACTCACCCCACCGGGCCTTGTGCGTGATGCTCTTGAGCATCGCTTTGACACCGGTGTGCTCGACGGGCATCCGGCGGGCAACGTCATGCTCGCATCGATGCTCGAGGTCGAAGACAACGTCGTTGCCGTTATGGACGCGATGGTGGAGATGGTGGGGGCGCGAGGTCGGGTGCTTCCCGCCACCGCAGGCAAGGTCGACCTGATCGCTACCGCGGCTCGGGGCACAGTGAAGGGCCAGGTGGCAGTGAGCGAGAGCGCGGCGATCGAGTCGTTGCGTTTCTCTCCAGGCGAACCGGATGTTCCGACTGAGGTGATCGCAGCGATAGACCAAGCCGACGTTGTGGTTGTCGGCCCGGGCTCGCTTTACACGAGTGTGCTCGCTGCGCTGGTTCCCGGCATCCGGGTTGCTCTCGAGGCGACAGATGCTCTCGTCGTGTATATAGCAAACCTTGCCGCCGAACCGAACGAGACTGCGGGCTACGACCTAGCGGACCATATCGACGCGGTTCGCCGCCACGGGGTTGAGCCTGACGTAGTCCTTGCCGCAAGGGATGCATTGGTCCCGTCTGGCTGCGAAATCATGGTGGTTCGAGCGGATCTTGTAGCTGCAGGCAAGGACACGCACGACCCGGTCAAGCTGGCCGCTGCACTCGACGACGTCGCAGCCCTCACTCGCTCCTGAGCGATCCGACCATTCGGTGTGCCAGAGACCGCCGCCAGCTGTGTCGAAGGGTTATGATCGCCGTGCGTTGGCATCCAACCAACGCGACTTGCTATCAGGGAGATCCCTCACATGACCGTACGCGTCGGAATCAACGGCTTTGGCCGTATCGGCCGCAACTTCTTCCGGGCCGCTAAGGCCCAGGGCGCTGATATCGACTTTGTCGCCGTCAACGATCTCGGCTCAGTCGAGACCATGGCCCACTTGCTGAAGAACGACTCAGTTCACGGCCGTCTCGATGGCAAGATCAAAGCGGTTCGCGACGGAATCAGTGTCGACGGTGACATCTTGCAGGTTCTCTCGGTCCGCAACCCAGCGGAACTCCCGTGGGGCGACCTTGGTGTCGACGTTGTCATCGAGTCGACCGGCATCTTCACCAAGAAGGAAGCTGCCAGCATGCACCGCTCGGCTGGCGCGCCGAAGGTCATCATCTCGGCCCCATCCGGCGACTGTGATGCCACCTTTGTAATCGGTGTCA
Source organism: Actinomycetota bacterium (assembly GCA_009937405.1). Classification (GTDB taxonomy): domain Bacteria; phylum Actinomycetota; class Acidimicrobiia; order Acidimicrobiales; family Aldehydirespiratoraceae; genus JAACCU01. The sequence continues at coordinate 467 of JAACCU010000364.1, read as the reverse complement.
ACGACGACACGTACAACCCTGATCGTCACCACGTCATCTCCAACGCTTCGTGCACCACCAACTGCTTCGTGCCGATGATCAAGGTTCTCGACGATGCGTTCGGCGTTGAGCAGGGTCTGATGACCACCGTTCACGCCTACACCGGTGATCAGGCTCTGGTCGACGGTCCACATCCGGATCTCCGTCGTGCCCGGGCCGCTGCGGTCAATATCGTCCCCACCTCGACCGGTGCGGCTCGCGCCACCGGCCTCGTGATGAAGAAGATGCAGGGCAAACTCGACGGCACGTCGATGCGTGTGCCAATCCCCGATGGTTCAATCACCGACTTCACCGGCATCCTCAAAAAGGAAGCGTCGGCTGAAGAGATCAACGCTGCGTTCAAGAAGGCTGCTCGGAGTGGCCCGCTTCGCAAGGTCCTCGTGTACTCCGAGGAGCCTCTCGTTTCTGCCGACATCGTTGGCTCGTCG
>JAACCU010000363.1 GCA_009937405.1 Actinomycetota bacterium | reverse complement strand
GCGTCGCGTCGCGTCGGCGGTCAATGACACCACCCGCGAAATCGGTAGCGCCCTCGGTATCGCTCTGCTCGGCACGCTGGTCACGATCAGCTATCAATCCGGCATCGGAGATGCTGCAGTTGGACTCCCGCCTGAACTGGCCAACATTGCCGCGGATTCCATCGGCGGCGCAGCACGGGTGGCATCACTGCTCGATCCGGCTGCTGCCGCTCCTCTGCTCGAAGCTGCCAACGCTGCCTTCCTGGACGGCATCTCCATTGCGTTCGGCACCGCCGCTGCGCTCGGCCTGATCATGGCCGGCGTGATCAGCCGCTTCTACCCGAGCGACGCCACCTGAGGTCAGGCGAGTAGGTCCGCTTCAAACGGGAACTGCGAGAGCACGTCGAGACCGTTGTCGGTAACAAGACAGTGCTCTTCAAGCTTCACGCCTTCGCCGCCGGCTTCATCGCCGATGTAACTCTCAACACAGATCGTCATGTTCGGCTCAAAGACGCCGTCGTAGCCGGCATCGGCGTAGTCGCGGCGATGATAGAGATACGGATATTCGCCCGTCATCCCGACCCCGTGTGCTGACAGGTAGTACCGGTTCGCCTCGTACTTGGCGGGGATGTCCCAGGCCCGTTCCGAATACTCCTTGAAGCTCACCCCAGGCCTGATGATCCCCATGTTGTGATGGATCTGTTCATGGGCCTGCGAATAAAGCTCACGTTGCTGAGCCGTCGGCTTGTCGGGACCGACATGGAAGGTGCGCGAGAAATCGGCGTAGTAGCCGAAGCAGCCAACCACGTCGGTATCAAGGGCAACCAACTCGTTGGCGCCGATGACGTTGTGGCTGGCTTCTTGGAACCACGGGTTCGTCCGAGCACCGGCACTGAGCAGGCGGGTTTCGACATAGTCGCCACCTTGGGCGATCACCGCTTGGTGCAGGACGCTCCACAACTGCTGTTCGGTAATCCCCGGCTCAAGTGCCGCTCGCAGCGCACCGACCGCGTTCTCGGTCGCCCGCAGCGACGAGCGCACACATTTCAGCTCCTCAGCCGACTTGATCGCCCGCGCCCGTTCGACCGGTTGCTGCGCGTCGACGATCGTGAACTCCTCCGCGGCCAACGCCAACGCCGCTCCGGCGTTCACCCGCTCAATCCCGACGGTGGCCCCGGCACCACAATGTTCGCGGATGAGGCTGGCGATTTCGCGGGCCCACGCCTGTTCGCGCTCAGCAATGTCATCACCAGCGGCGACATAGCTCGCTGTGGTTGCCGGGCGAATCTCGTCGATTGTTTCCAGATCGGCTGAGAGATGAAAGCAGCCAGCAAATTCGAACAAGATCACCGGACCATCGAGCGCCACAAACAAATACCGGGCCGGGTTCCGAGCCGAGAAGACCTGCATATTGCGCGAGCCGCTTGCATAGCGGATGTTGACCGGGTCAAAGAGCAGGCAGGCGTCGACCCCATAACGGGTCATCTGCTCGCGGACACGACCGAGCCGAAAGGCCCGAACCGCGCCCATGTCGATCAGATCGTCGTCAGGGCTCCGGCCAAGCAAACGAAGTTGGTCGATGCCCGACTCATCACCGTGCCATCTCAACAACCCCATCGATGTCCTCCCTTGCGTGCACGTCGGGTGCGCCGGGCAGGCCGAACTCACCTTCGATGTCAATCGTAGGCAGAAGACGGTCTAGCCAACCGGGAAGCCACCAGTTGGCGTCCCCCATCAGCGTCATCGTTGCCGGAACTAACACGAGACGAACAATGGTGGCATCGACGAAGATCGCGGTGGCCAACCCGAGCCCTGTCATCTTGATGGCCGGGTCATCGCCGAGCACAAAACCGAGGAAGACAGAGATCATGATCAATGCAGCCGAGGTGATGACACGAGCGGTGGAAGCAATGCCGTAGATGACTGACGAGTCGTTGTCACCCGTACGGAGGTATTCCTCGCGCACACGCGACAGCAGGAACACCTCGTAGTCCATCGACAAGCCGAAAAGGATGGCGAACATGAACATGGGGATGAACGACACGATCGGCACCGTGGCCTCCAGCCCAATCAGGTTCATGCCCCAACCCCACTGGAAGACCATCACCAACACGCCATAGGCCGAACCGATACTGAGAAGATTGAGAAACGCAGCCTTGAGGGGCACGAGGATCGATCGAAAGACGACCATCAACAGCAAGAACGACAGGGAGATGACCGCAATGATGAAGTGTGGGAGTCGGGCTGTTATTCGCTCACCGAGATCGTTGAACGCTGCGGTGCTGCCGCCAATATGAGCGCGTGCCGGGGATTCATCAAGCACGGTCGGAAACACATCCGCCCGAAGCCGGCTGATCGTGTCGACGGTTTCGGCGTCCTGAGGCGAGGTAGTGGGGAACGCGAGAAGGATCGCCACGCCAGCTTCAGTACTAATATCGGCGGGAGCCGTGAAGGCGATCCCGGGATCGGCAGCCACCGCCGATACCAGAGGCTCCACCACCGAACCATCCTCAGAGATATCGATGGCGATGACCAGCGGACCGTTTACCCCCGGACCAAATCCTTGCGCAACAAGATCGTAGGCTCTGCGCTCTGTCCGGCTTTCTGGCAGGGCACCTTCACCGGGAAAGCCAAGTTGAAGGTCAAGAACCGGCGCAGTGAGCAGAAGCAGGAACGCCGTGGCACCAACCACGTAACGCCACGCATGAGCGGCAACATGTGTCCCCCAGCGCTCCCAACCCGCACCAACGCCCGGCCCGACGTCAGGCCTGCGACGACCGACGTGGAGCCGGTTGATCCATAGGCCCGCCTTGCCGAGGAATGCGGGCAGCAACGTCGTCGAGGCTAGGACCATGATGAGCACGATCGTTGACGTCGATATGCCTGCTGCGGTCATGAAGGGAATTCCGGCCACTGCAAGGCCGAGGATGGCGACAACCACAGTCCCACCGGCGAAGATCACCGCCTGACCGGCAGTAGCGACAGCGCGACCGACCGACTCCTCGACACTGAACCCCCGGCTGAGAAATTCGCGATGCCGGGTGAGCAGGAACAAGGCGTAGTCAATCCCTACGCCGAGGCCGACCATGCTGCCCATCTGCGGCGCCCAGCTCGGGATATCGATGAGGTAGGTGATGAGTGGCATGAGACTGATGCCGAGCGCAAGACCGAACAGGGCCATACCGATCGGCAGCCCCATCGCGATCAGTGATCCGAACGCAACCAGCAAGATGATGACGGCGACAATCAGGCCGATCATTTCCCCGACCCCGGTTTCGGATTCCTCGAACGCGAAGAACAGTTCGCCACCGATCTCGATCTGGAGCGACGAGGCGGCCGTCGTCTCGAACACAAAGTCTTTCAAGGCATCAAGCTCTGCCACGCTGATCTGATTGATGAGCGGGTACTGCACACGGACCAGAGCGATCCGTCCGTCTTGGGAAATGTTCGCCTCGGCCACCCCAACCACATTGGCGAGGGTGCTGATCTCCCTGCGAAGTTCGGCGAGTGCTCCCGCTTCTGCTGAGTCGTTGAAGGTGGCCGCCGAATCAAGCGGTGCTACGACAACTCGAGCGGTGAGACCGGCCTGGTCGGACTGCGCCTCCGACAGCAGGTCGATAGCGTCCTGTGAGTCAAGCCCCGGGGCACCAAAGGTGTCTTCGAGTTCACGCCCAACAGTGTTCGATGTGATGATCACGGCAACGGCGGTGAGTAGCCAAATACCGATGACAAGTCCGGGCCGTCGGGCCGCGAAACAGCCCCACCGATAAAGTGCGTGTGACATAGGGGGACCTCGGTCAGAGAGGGGGATCTTGGGCTGCCCGATCGCAGCACGTCAGTATTTGCTGCCACCGCATCGTAACGTCCTCGCCCCAACTCGTCGTGAAAAAATACGAACCAAGCACCGGTGATCGGTCACAGAAATCCTCGACGGCGCGGGCTTCAAACCATCTCCGGCCCCGTTCCTACCCGAAACCTCCGTCTGGTTACGGCCCGGAACAGGACCGGCGCCTACCCTGGCTCCATGCAGCCCCAGGTGACAACAGTCGACTTTCATTTCGACGTCATGTGCCCCTACGCCTACCAGACGGCCAAGTGGATTCGCGACGTACGTTCCCAAAACGGCATCGAGATCAACTGGAAGTTCTTCAGCCTCGAAGAAGTGAACCGCATAGAGGGAAAGAAGCATCCGTGGGAGCGTGAGTGGTCCTACGGATGGTCGATGCTTCGGATTGGTGCGCTGCTTCGCCGCACCAGCATGGACGATCTCGACCACTGGTACGAGCGGGCTGGCCGAGCCCTGCACGAAGATGGCCTTCGCCCTCATGAGCCCGAGGTTGCCCGACACCTCCTCCAAGAGATCGGCCTCGACCCGGCCCTTGTCGATGAGGCAATCGCTGATCAGAGCACCCACGATGAAGTCCGCAATGAACACCAGAAAGTGATCGACGCCGGCGGCTACGGCGTGCCCACGATGTTCATCGATGGCCAGTGCCTCTTTGGCCCCGTGCTCATCGACCCGCCCACCGGCGATGCCGCCATGCGCTTGTGGGACGCCTGCATGGCCTGGCTCGAGTTCCCTCACCTGTACGAACTGCAGCGTCCCAAGACCAAGCAGGACGAGCGTGACATAGCGGCAACGTTCAAGCCCTACATCGAGGCCCGCGACTGGGTGAGCATCAACCGAGGGGTAGAGGTCGGCTTCACCCAGGACGGGTTCAATGTCGTGGGAAGCGCTGACCGAGACCGCTAGCCGTCACAGCCGTACCTTCGGCTACACGGAGACGTGGCCGAGCCAGGTTGAAGGCGCTTGCCTGATCGACACGTTCCCCGCTGGCCGGGAACACCCATCAGGCCCGGTGTTCGGCAGACCCCCCGGCCTGGTCGACTAGTGTCGACTCGGACTCCCCCGATCGTGCGGAAAGGGCAGGGGCATGGAACCAACCGATCAACCCCAACCAGCCGGGGGGCAAAGCCCCGACCGGACACAGCAGATCATCATCGTTTTGCTCGTGATCGTGGTGTTGTTGCTGGGTGGGCTGCTGTTGGGCCAATGCGGCGACGACACCGAACCAACCACCACCGCCACACCCACCACCACCGTCCCGCCCAGCACCACGGCTGCTCCCGCCACCACCGTCCCGCCCAGCACCACGACGGTGCCGGCTAATGTGTGCAACGGCTCGGCACTCGCTCTCACCGGCGCGATCGACGAGGCCGACTCCCTGTATCTATACGACCTTGACACAGCGAGCTTGAGCAACCTCCTGCCTGACGGGTCGTCGGCACCGCGCTCACCAGTCTGGTCAAGCGAGTGCGATGCAATCTTTTTCGTCTCAGAAGTGCCTGGCGGGGACTCATCGCTCGTTCAACAGATCGATCTTGTCAGCCTCGACGTGTCAACACTCTTCGAGTACGACGACAGGATCACCCACCTCGCCGTACACGATGGCGACGGAGCATTCGAGTTCACCACGGTCGAAGACGACATGACATTCGTCACCAACATCTCCCTCGGCTCCGGAGAATTCCAGACTCATCTCGAACTCGGACCTCACCTGCCGTGGGACGGAGTCCAAGACCTTTCGCTATCGCCGTCCGGAATGCTCATCCTCTACCAGAACGAATTTAACAACCTGAACATCGTGAGCGATTCACCGGAATTGGCCGCCCAAGTGCCGCTTGGAGCCTTGACGATGAATCCGTTCCAACAGAACTGTTGTGCACTCTCACCCGACGGGCAGATGCTCGCGATCGAGATCCTGCTCGGCGACTACGGCGATACGGGTGGAGAGACCGGCATGGTGCTGCTCGACCTCGCCACTGGAGACACTGAGACCTTCACGAAGGACGGCGATCCCCCGTACTTCTACGGTTCCATCAACTCGCCATCGTGGGCGAGCGACGGATCACAAGTTGTGTTTCTCTACGACAACAGCCAATACGCCTTGTGTAGCGGAGAAGGGTGCTATGAGTTCATCGGTGGGACCATCGAACTATGGCTCGCTGCCCCCGGCGCCCCGTTCGCCACCATGATCGCGTCGTTCAACAAGCCCCAGCCATCCTCCGGCCACGAGGTCGCCTGGATGCCGGGTGGCTGAGTGACGATGTGGCGACGACATCGACGCCGCAGACACCAACGATCAACAGGCCCTGCCCGAACAAGACAACACCGAATCAACCACCACCGCCACACCCCCCCCAGACGCCCGGTGATGTCCGGCGGCCTGAACACGTTTGGTGATGCCACCTCACCTGAAATCTCGATTGACGAACTTTCGAAGGGTTGCCACAGCAGTGATGAGGAAACAGTCACGACAGACCCGAACCACCAAACCCCGTCAACGAAGCCCCATCGGGAGAACGCAACAACCCGCACAACGGCTAGCCTTCGCACCCGTACCTTCGGGTACACGGAGACGTGGCCGAGCCAGGTTGAAGGCGCTTCCCTGCTAAGGAAGTAACGTCGTAAGGCGTTCGAGGGTTCAAATCCCTCCGTCTCCGCGAAAGTCGATCTTGTGGTCCTACACTTGTCGACTCAACAAAGTGCGCCCGTAGCTCAGCTGGATAGAGCATCTGACTACGGATCAGAAGG
>JAACCU010000048.1 GCA_009937405.1 Actinomycetota bacterium | reverse complement strand
GGGAACCTATCGATGGTGAGGACGGCGATCGGCACCTTGTAGCGGGCCAAGTGTTGCCGGCACGTGGCGATGGCACCCGCTTCGTCGATCTCGGGGCCGTCGCTGATGACGAATGCCACCGGCCGAGCACCGCTCGGGCGGTCGACGGCCACAACCTGGGCTTCGAGTACGCCATCCAAGCCCATCAACACGGCCTCGATCTCGACCGGCGAAACGAGGAAACCTCCGAGTCGAAGGACGTCGCCCATTCGGCTGAGGTAGGTGAACTCTCGCGGATTCGATGGGTCCTGCTCGGCGAGATCGCCCGTGCGGAACCAGCCGTCGTCATAGTTGTCGGCGGTGAGATCATCATCGACGCTGGCCCCGCCTTCGGCGAGATACCCCGCAAACAAGCTCGGACCTTTCAGTTGAAGCTCGCCGTCGACCACGCGAGCGCTCGCGTCGTCAGCGATGATCGTGCCTCCTGCCTTCGTTCGCTCGGCCGGGGAGCCGGATGGGTCGCGCACGGAGAACCAGGCCTGAACCTCACTCATCCCGTACAACCCCGTGAGGCGGCCGCCGCTGGCCTCGGCTCGTTCGACGATGCCGTCGAGGCTTGTGTTGAACCGGCCGTAGCCGGCCCAGCGCATCGAACCCAGATCCGCACCATGTTCAAGAAGTCGATGGAACATGTCGTCGCTGCCGTGCGTGATGGTGACCTGGTGTCGTTCGATGAGTTCTGCGGTTCTGGCAACGTCGAATCCGGTTGGCATCACGACCGTGCTCCCGGCAGCCAATGCACTGGTGAGGGTGCACAGACCGAAAACGCCGCACAGCGGCATGGCGACGAGAACGACATCATCGGCTGTGATTCCTGCTCCTGTCGCCACATTGCGGGCGTGGACGGCGATCGACCGCTGCCCGTGCACGACCATCTTGGGCTTGCTGGTGGTCCCCGATGTGGTGAAGACCACGAAGTGGTCGTCGCTGGTGCCAATGGTGGTGGACTGGTCTTCGTCCCCGATCAGAAGCTCGGCCGCAGCCATTGTGGGCCCTGGCGGAGTTGCCGGTGTCGAGTCATCGACCAGGGTGAGTGCAGCCCCGGAGCGAATGATCAGGTCTGTGGCCTCGGCGGCGCTGTATCGGGTGTTGACCGATACAACCACGAACCCGCCTGCGGCGCAGGCAGTGAGAGCGACAAGGTACTGCTCGCTGTTCGCCATCCAGATGGCGACCCGTGCGCCCTTCTCCACCCCAAGGGAACGGAGATGGGCAGCGCCGACACGCCCCAGCGTTGCGATCTCGGGGGCGCGGCGTTCGGCGTTGTCGAGATGGATGATCGAGTCTGAGCTGTTGAAAAGGCTGAGGAAGTAGTCGTCGTGGGCCGACACGGGTCAGTCAGTTCGTGAAGTCGGGCCGACGCTTCTCTTGCATCGAGCGCACCCCTTCGGCTCCCTCGGGCCCGAGGAAGCCGAGCATTTCGAAGGCGAGGCTGGCGTCGAATATCGGAGCTGCTTGATCCATCCAGAGGTTGAGGGCCCGCTTTGTCAACTGCAGGGCTTGCTGTGGACCGGTGGCGAGTTTGGTGGCGACTTTCTGGGCCTCGGCCAAGAGTTCGTCGCCGGGAACGGCCTTACTCACAAGGCCGATCTGGTCAGCCGTCTTCCCGTAAATGAAGTCGGCGGTGAGCAGGTAGTAATTCGCCTTTGCCATCCCGCAGAGCAGGGGCCAGCAGATGGCGGCGTGGTCGCCAGCGGCAACACCGATTTTGAGATGCCCGTCGGTGAACCGGGCTTCCTCATCAATCAGACTGATGTCAGCCATGAGCGCAACGGCCAGACCGGCGCCGACGGCGACGCCGTTGATGGCCGAGATGATGATCTTCTCGCACCGAAGCATGCGATAGACGACGTCGCCTGCTTCTCGCATGATCTGGCGGATCTCGACAGGATCGCCGACGCAGCTGCTAATCCAATCGAGGTCGCCGCCGGCGGAGAATGCGTCGCCCTCGCCGGTGACGACGACGACTCGGGTATCGGGGTCATCGTTGATGTCGTCCCACACGCGGCTGAGCGACCGGTGCATGGCGGCGGTAGTGGCGTTCAATGCGTCGGGCCGGTCGATGGTCATCCAGAGGATGCCGTGCTCCCGACGCTCAAAGCGGAGTCCTTCATGTTTCGCAAACCAGTCATCAGCCATCCGTGAGACCGTAGTAGGGAGAGATCAGACGGCTCGAATTCGCGGACCTGGCTATGCCATGGTGAGGCCGCCGCTGACCGACAGCGTCTGGCCGGTGATGTAGTTGGCATCTTCTGCGGTGAACACGGTGACGCCGTAGGCGATCTCGTCGGGTTGGGCCATACGCCCGATCGGCACGGCCTTGGACAGGCTGCCCACAATCTTCGCGGGCAAGTCGCCCTCTTCGCCCATCTCGCGGATCAGGTCCGTGTCGGTGGGGCCCGGGCACACAATGTTGGCCGTGACCCCCTTCTTCACAGACTCTCGGGCGATGGTTTTGGTGAACGCGATGACGCCGGCCTTGGCTCCCGCATAGACCGACTCGAGCGAGCTGCCGACCCGGGCGGCGTCGCTCGACAGGTTGACGATGCGACCCCAGCCTCGTTCCATCATCCCTGGAAGTACTGCGTAGGTGGTGCGAAGCGTGCCCTTGAAGTTGATGTCGATGATCATGTCCCAGAAGTCCTCGTCGGTGTCGACGAAGCGGACGAAGCGATCAAAGCCCGCGGCGTTGACCAAGATATCGACTGGCCCCAGCTCGGCTTCGACGGCCGCCACGACCTCGCGTACACGGTCCGAATCAGTCACGTCGCACTGGTGAGCCACGGCACGAATGCCGTAGTCGGCTCGTAGTTCAGCGGCGAGTGCTTCGCCTTGAGAGACGAGTAGGTCAGCAATCGCGACACGGTGACCCTGAGCGGCGAGCCGTCGGCAAACGGCACCCCCAATCCCTCGGGCACCGCCGGTGACGAGTGCAGTTCGTGGGGGAGATGGGTCAGTCATGAGCTGACCCTACGCCAGCGTTGCGGTACTGCCAGAAACGAGGCCGTTCGTTGCCGTAACATCGCCGGTATGGACATTCAGCTTCGTCACAATCCGTCGTTCTCGGTCGCCCGGGCCATCCTCGGCCCCGGTGAGGCCATCCGAGCCGAGTCGGGCGCCATGATGGCTATGGCGGCAGACGTATCACTCGACGCCAAGATCGAGGGCGGCCTCATGAAGGGCCTGAAGCGCAGTGTGCTGGGTGGCGAGTCGCTCTTCATCACCACCGCAACCGCTGCCCCCCAGGGCGGGTGGATCGATTTCGCGCCGTCTCTGCCTGGCGATGTCACCGTCTTCGACGTGACGCCGGATCAGCCGCTGATGATCCAGAAAGGTTCGTTCCTCTGCGCCGAGCAAGGTGTCGAGATCGACACCCAATGGGGCGGTATGAAAAACCTGATCGGTGGCGAGGGTGGCTTCCTGCTTCGGGCCCACGGCCAGGGCAAGGTTGTGCTGTCGACCTATGGTGCGCTCGATCGCTTCCATCTCGAGGCCGGACAACAGGTCGTCGTCGACACCAATCACATGGTGGCATTCGCCGAGAGTGTGCAGATGGAGCTCCGCAAGGCATCGGAGTCGGGGTGGAAGTCGATGAAGTCTGGCGAAGGCTTGGTGTTTCTCTTCACCGGTCCCGGCGAGCTGATGATGCAGTCTCGTAACCCCGACGACATCGTCGACTACGTCATGGCCAACATGCCTTCCAACCGCAACTGAGTACACGGGGCCGCTAGCGCCGGTCACCGGTGGGGGCCGGGGCCTGATGACGTGAGTCTCGATTACGTCGTTGTTCTTCCCTGCCTCTTACGATGTGCCGGCAAGGTCACAGCATGCGGCCTCCAGTTCCACCCGTGAAGAGTCGGGCCTGTCCCACTCTTGACGTACAGATGAGAAAGAATCCTTCACCATGCGGTCTCTGAAAACTTGCCACCTTGTCCGGGGCGCGCTCATGGCGCTGGTCCTTGTGCTCATCGCCACCGCATGTGGTGGCGACGCCGCCGATGATGAGGAAGTCGGCATTGCGACGCTGGCGGACGTCGAGTCACCTGCCGACGATGAAGTTGCGATGGGTGATGAAGTTGCGATGGGTGACGACGGCATCGCCGAGGATGAGCCTGAGCCCGATGAGCCAAAGCCCGAAGATTCAGAGTCCGAAGAGCCCGAGGAAGAGCGGACCATCGAGGACGCGTCCCTCGACTTCTCGGCGTGCATGCGCGAGGAGGGGATCAGCGCATGGCCCGATCCCACGCCGGGGTCGGGCGGAGGCAGACGCTTTGGTGACATCGACTTCGCAGCGCTGGGAATTGACCCGACCGAACAGGACTTCCTGGACACTGTGAATATCTGTCGCGTCGAGTTCGAAGGTGTGGCCGATGATCGCGAAGTCCTCACGCCTGAAGAGGAGGCCGAGCGACGAGACACCGAGATCGCGATGGCGGAGTGCATCCGGGGGAACCCGGGTTGGGAGGACTTCCCTGATCCCGATCCGAACGGGGGCGGCTTCGATCATGTTCGCGACGCGGTCCTCAGCGGAGAGATCGACTTCGCTGCGCTCGTCCCAGTTTTGCAGGACTGCGCTTCGCAACTCGGAGTCGAGTTGCCAGGTGGTCGTCAAGGCGGCCAGGGCGGATGAACCCCAAACTGATCGGCTTGGGCGTTGTCGCGCTCGCCGCTGTTGCCGTGGTCGGCGGCGTGCTCGCCTCGTCTGACGACTCCGGCATCGCCACCGATGCCACGACCACGTCTGTCCCTGACGATGATTTCTCGACTGCCGTCGTCGCTCGCAAAGATCTCGTCGAGACGACCGAGATCGATGGCACGCTCGGTTTCGGTGACCCTGAGGCCCTACCGAACCGTGCCGTGGGTGTGCTGACGCAACTCCCCGAGGCCGGCACGGTTGTGTCGCCCGGTGACGTGCTCTTCGAGGTGAATGAGATGCCTGTCGTCTACCTGCCGGGTGAGATCCCGGCCTACCGAACGATGCGAGACAACGTCGAAGGCACCGACGTTCTTCAACTCGAGGAGTATCTGGACTCACTCGGGATGATGGCGGCCAACGACGCCACCGTCGACGGCGATTTCACGTGGTACACCGAAAATGCCGTCGAGGAGTGGTACGAGACAACCTTCGGGGTCATGGAACAGACGTCGGTGGACGACGGCATGGTCATCTTCGGCACCGAACCGTTCCGCATCAGCCAGGTCACCGTCCAACTCGGCGGACAAGTGAATGGTGGCTCGGTGCTCTCGTACACGTCGACCACCCGTGTGGTCACCGTCAAACTCGACACCGCGTTGTCCGGGATCCTCGAGGAGGGTCAAACCGTCGTCGTGGAACTGCCCGATGAGTCCGAGGTGAACGCCACGGTCACGTTCGTGTCCGACACGGTCACCACCGAGGGGCAGGGCCCGAGCGCAACCTCGTGGATCGATGTCGAACTGGTGCTCGAAGGAGAAGGCAGCGCTTTCGACGAGAGTCCCGTCGTCATCCGGGTGGACGAGCCGGTCGAACTGGATGCTGTTGTGGTCCCGATCGCATCGCTGGTTGCTCTCGCTGAGGGTGGCTACGCCGTTGAGAAACTTGTGGACGGAATCCCCGTGCTCGTTGCTGTGGAGATTGGAAGCTTCCTGTCGAATGAGGTGTCGATCACTGGTGCCATAGAGCCCGGCGACATCGTCATCGTCCCATGACCGCGGACCCACTCGGCGAGGCGGTCCTGGCCCTTTGCGACGTCAAGAAGTCGTATCCGGGTACGCCTCCTATCCACGCACTCGCCGGGGTTGATCTGGAGATTCGGCGCGGCGAGTTGGTTGCCGTTGTCGGCCCGTCAGGGTCGGGCAAGTCGACCATGCTCAACATGATGGGCGCACTCGATCGGCCCACCTCGGGCTCGGTTGTGGTCGAAGGACGCGACCTCTCTCGTCTTAGCGATCGCCGGCTCTCGGGTTTACGGGGCCGCAAGATCGGTTTCGTGTTCCAGCAGTTCCATCTGATCGATGGCATCGGCAGCATCGAAAATGTTGCCACTGGACGGCTGTACCACGGAGTCTCGCGGCGGCGCCGTCGAAGCGAGGCTGTCGAGATGCTCGAACGAGTAGGGCTCGGGCATCGCCTCCAGAACCGGCCAAACCAACTGTCGGGCGGCGAACGCCAGCGGGTGGCGATCGCCCGCGCCTTGCTGGGTGACCCGGCCATTGTCTTGGCCGACGAACCCACGGGCAATCTCGATTCCGGAACGTCGGAGGAGATCATGACACTCTTGCATGATCTCAATGGGCAAGGGGCCACGATCGTGGTCATCACCCATGACCGGGAGCTTGCCGCGTCGCTGCCGCGCACCGTGTCCCTGCTCGACGGGCGAATCGAGAACGACAGTGCGTTGGACGACAGTGTGTTGGACGACAGTGTGTTGGACGACAGTGTGTCGGTGGAGCGATGAGATCTGCTCGCGGTGACCTTTCCCGACTCCGATTCAGTGATGTCTTTCGCGTCGGTGGGCTCGGGCTACGCGCCCGCAAGGTCCGCACGCTGCTCACCGCGCTCGGTATCGCAATCGGTATCGCCGCCATGGTTGCGGTGCTCGGAATCACGGCATCTGAAGACGCGCAGGTTCAGGCGGAACTCGACGCGCTCGGCCCCAACCTCCTCGAGGTTTTCGAAGGCGAGAGCATCACCGGAGAAGACATCGTCCTTCCCGTCGAATCCGCAGCGATGATCGAACGGATTGGACCGATCGAGGTGGCTGCCCAGGTGTCAGTTGTCGATGCGACGGTCAGGCGCACGGAGTTCGTCCCCGCAGCGCAGACCGGTGGTATTGCCGTGTTGGCGACGGATCTCGACGTGTTGGACGCAGTGGACGGTGTGATTGCCACAGGGGTGTTTCTCGACGCCCGGTCCGCCGAGATCCCATCGGTTGTCCTTGGCTCGGTTGCCGCGGAACGGCTCGGTGTTCGATCGCTTGATCCGACACCGATCGTCTACCTGACCGATACGTACTTCCAAGTCATCGGTGTGCTGGAGCCGGTGCGGCTTGCCCCAGGCTTTGACCGAGCGGCGTTCATCGGCGCGCCGATTGCGCAGGAGTTGTTCGAGGCCGAACTCGAACCACAGACGATTTATGTGGATGTTGTCGACGGCTGGCTGGACGATGTGCGGGCGTTGATCGCTGCCACGATCCGTCCCGAGGCACCCAATGAGGTCACCGTCACCCGTCCATCCGATGCCATCGAGGCTCGCGACGTCACCAGTGACAGTTTTCGTAGCCTGCTCCTCGGGCTTGGCGCCGTTGCCCTGTTGGTCGGCGGAGTCGGCATTGCGAACGTGATGGTGATCTCGGTGCTTGAGCGACAAGGCGAGATTGGCGTTCGCCGGGCGCTCGGTGCTACCCGTCGCCACATCCGTCTGCAGTTCGTCGTGGAGTCAGCGCTGCTCTCACTGCTCGGCGGGGTGGCCGGTGTGGGCATCGGCGCGGCGATCACTGCGGGCTATGCCGAGCGTGAGGATTCTGTTGTTTCTGTGCCTATCGAGGCGCTTGCGCTCGGTGTCGGCGCGGCGCTCGTGATCGGTAGTTTCGCCGGGCTTTACCCGGCGGCGCGAGCCGCCCGTCTGGACCCCGCCGAGGCGGTTCGTCCGGGCTAGTTCATCGACGGCCGCTTACATCATCGTGTCGAGCACGCGCAGGACGCGCTCGGAGCGAGTCCGTGGGTTCACGAAGCACATCCGAAACATCAACTCGTCATGCCAACGAGTGGGGACGATCAGCGCCACACCATCTCGAGCAGCGCAGTCGGACCATTCGGTCATCTGTTTCTCGGACCAGCCGAGCCGGCGGAACAGCACCACACTCAGGTCCGGTTCCATCACCAGGTCGAGATGGTCGCGTTCGCGGATGCCGTCGATCACCTCATGTGTCGTGGTCAGCGCTTTTTCGATAGCGGCTGCGTAGTGGTCGGTGCCATAGGTCGCCAAAGAGAACCAGAGTGGAAGACCACGTACCCGTCGACTCAGATGGATGGCGTGATCCGAGGGATTCCACACTTCGCGATCGATCTGTTCGAGATAGCCGGCGTGCTGCGAGTGTGCCGAGGCAGATTGAGCGGGGTCGCGGTACACCAGGGCACAGCAGTCATAGGGCGCAAACAACCATTTGTGCGGGTCAACCACGAAGCTGTCGGCCCTTTCCAGTCCGGCCAATCCGGCGCGAACCTTTGGCGAGGCCATTGCCGCCAAGCCGTAGGCACCGTCGATGTGGAGCCATACTCCGGCATGGTCGCAGAAGTCGGCCACCGAATCGAGACGGTCGACGATGCCAGCGTTGGTGGCGCCGACATTGGCGACCACAGCAATCACGCCGTCGGCCTGCTCGGGTTGAGCAGCGAATGCTGCGTCGAGGGCTTCGCGGGAAAGGCGGCCTTCAGCGTCACCATCGACCCACAACACGTCGACATCCATGACGCGGGCGGCGTTGGTAATCGAGGAGTGAACGGCCCGGCTGGCGGCGATGGCCCAACGTTGCGGTCGGCCGTCGCGGCTGTGGCTCGCAGCATGGCGGGCAGCGACCAATGCACTGAGGTTGCCGACGGTTCCGCCTGAGACGAATACGCCACCGGCATCGGCGGGGAAGCCGGCCAGATCGGCCAACCATCGAAGTGTCTGGTTTTCGGCTGCGATGGCACCGGCTCCGGTTTCCCAGAGCCCGCCCATGATTTGTGCTGAGCTCACTGCGAGGTCGAAGGTGAGTGCTGCGGCAGTGGGCGCTGCCGGCACAAAGGCGAGGTTCATCGGGTCGCCCATGGCTCGTGTCGCCGGGACGATGGTCTCTGCCCATTGTTTCAATGCGGCTCGTCCGCCGATTCCCTCGGCTGATATCGAGCCTTCGAGTTCAGCCGCGAGTTCGCTTGCCGGTCGTGCGCCGGTTAGCGGATCTTCGCCGCCGAGAATGCGTCGATAGGACCAGTCGATCACCGAATCGAGAAGGATCTCGTCCGCGGGGAAGAAATGTTCGCTCATTAGTGCCAACTCTTTCGGGTGGTTTTCTCCGCCTGGCGCGCTTGGTGGTAAACCTGCGGGCTATGCGAACTCTTCGACAGCAGTGGAATGACGGCGACCGAGCGATTGGTGGATGGCTTTCGATACCGGCCACATTCTCGGCCGAGGTGATGTCTCGGGTCGGCTTTGACTATGTCTGTGTCGATACCCAACACGGCAACATCGAATACCAGATGGCCGCGGAGATGATTCGCGCCATCGAATACGCGGGTACGACGCCGATCGTGCGGGTGCCCTGGAACGAGCCGGGCATCATCGGCAAGATGCTCGACGCCGGGGCGCACGGCATCATCATTCCGATGGTGAACAGTCCCGAGGAGGCAGAGGCCGCGGTGCGAGCATGCCGCTACGCTCCGCGTGGATCGCGGAGCTATGGACCGACTGTGGCGGCGCCGCGACGAGCCGGCTATGTCGAGTGGGCGGGAGACAATGTTGCGTGCATTCCAATGATCGAGACGAAGCAGGCGGTGGAGGCGCTGCCGGAGATTCTTTCGGTCGAGGGGATCGACGCGATTTATGTCGGGCCTGCCGACCTCTCGCTCACGCTTGGGTTGCCGCCGGGAAACAATGACGGGGAGACCGCATTCGACGAGGCCTACGCGCGCATTATCGAGGAGTGTCTCAAGGCGGGCGTTGTGCCTGGTTGTCATGCTTCCGGAGCGCTTGTCCCGAAGCGATTTGCGCAGGGTTTCCGGATGGTGACAGCGACCGCGGATCAGTTGGCAATGGGCATCGGCGCTAGGCAGGAGCTGGCGAAGGCCCGCGGCGGCGATGCAGGTGATGGGGCCGGTTCGCTGTACTGAACCGATCGATGCCGTCATGATCAGGTCGTGGTGTTGTCGAGGATCATCACTGTCTTGAGGTCGGCGTGGAAGTCGAGTGCGTGGTCGCCACCCTCTCGACCAATCCCGGAGATCCCGCAGCCGCCGAACGGGGCGGTGAGATCGCGCACGAGGAATGTGTTGACCCACACGAGACCGGCCCGAAGTTCCTCGCCCAGTCGCTCGGCCCGTTCGCGTGAGCCCGTGTAGACGATCGCGCTCAGCCCGTACTGGGTTGAGTTGGCAAGCTCGATGGCCTCGGCTTCATCGGTGAAGGTCTGAAACGTGAGCACCGGTCCGAAGATCTCGTTTTGTACGACCTCGCTGTTGTTCGACGTCGGCTCGATCAGCGTCAGCTCATAGTGCAGAGAGCCGGGCATCTTGTTGCCACCGCGAACGATTGTGTCGCCGTTGGCGCGAGCCCGCTGGACGAAGCCATCGACATTCTCGCGATGATCCGGGTGGGCCATCGGCGCGACGTCGGTGGCCGAGTCGCGGGAGTCGCCGATGACAAGCGCGTCTGACTCGGCATGAAAGATCTCGAGAAACTCATCGCGGATCGATTCCTCGACAAGAAGCCGAGTGCCGGAAAGACACACTTGGCCGGAGTCGTCGTACTGCCAGGCCGCTTTCTTGGCCGCAGCCGCAATATCGGAGTCGGCGAAGACAATCAGCGGGTTCTTCCCGCCGAGTTCGGCGGTGAAGGGCACGATGTTTTCGGCCGCTGATTTGCCGATCAGCCGGGCGGTGGGAACGGAGCCGGTGAAGGTGATGCGGCGCAAGCGTTCGTCGGCAACGAGCGCTGCACCGACCTCGTGGCCGATTCCCTGGACCAGGTTGTATGCCCCCGCTGGAAAGCCGGCCTCTACGGCGAGTTGGGCGAGCAGGGCTGCGGTGAGCGGTGACCATTCGGCCGGCTTGTGGATCACGGTGTTGCCTGACGCCAGCGCAGGCGCGAGTTTCCACGTGGAGAGCATGAATGGCGCGTTCCACGGCGTGATGACGGCGGTGGGGCCGGCGGGCATGCGGATGACATGGTTGTCCATGCTCTTGGCGTCCCAGCGGCGGTCTTCATGTTCGACGATGAGATCTGCGTAGAGACGGAAGTTCACTGCGCCGCGGGCGACGAGGCGGAGCTTCATCGATTCTTGGAGAAAGCCCATGTCCAGACACTCGACGTGAGCGATTTGTTCGTTGTTGGCCTCGATCAGATCTGCGAGGCGATGCAGCACCTCGGCACGCTCGGTCGGGGAGTAACGACTCCAGGTGGTGAAGCCTTCGACGGCTGCCCCAACCGCGGCAGCGGCGGTGCGAGCATCGCCGCGGGCGATGTTGGCCAGCAACATGTCGTCCCAGCCGAGCGGAGAGCGACTCTCGAACGTGGTCGGCGAGTCGACCCAAACGCCACCGATGAGATGGCCGGTGGGAACCGAGACACCGTCGACATCGGCGACGAGTGACTCGTCAGTCATCAAGCTTGCTCTTGTAGTGCGCGGCTCCAGGCCCGAGTGGTGAGCGGATACCGCGGAACTCCCAGTCACCGCCTTGGGCAGTCGACATGACCTCTTCAGAGCGAGAGACCTGAGCGCCGACGTCGGTGCGGATCGGGGTGGGGCCGCTGACGATGGTGTTGGTGAGTTCACCCAAACCTTCGACCTTTACGGTGACAACGTCGCCGGGGTAGACGGTGCGGGAGTTGGCCGGCGTGCCGGAAAGAAGGATGTCGCCGGGAACCAGCGTGATGGTACGGGCGATGTCCGCCACGATGTAGTGCATGTCCCACTGCATCTCGTCGGTGGTGGCGTCCTGCTTGACCTCTCCGTGGACGATGGTCTGGATGCGTTTGCCTCGGAAATCCCAGTCGGTGACGATGCCGGGACCAACCGGACAGAGGGTGTCGCTGCCTTTGACGCGAAGCATTGAGCCGGCATCGGTGTCTCGGAAGTCGTGGAGGCCGTAGTCGTTGCTCACGGCGTAGCCGGCGATGTAGTCGCCCGCCTCTTGGGGCGAAACGTTGCGGCAGGTCTTGCCGATGATGATGGCGATCTCGCCTTCGTAGTTGAGCCACTCACAACCCTCGGGGCGCACCACGTCGGCCCCGTGGCCGCACAGCGCCGTGATGGGCTTATGGAAGTAGGTCGGCGCTGCGGGCAGCTTGGTCATGAACTCGTCGACGCGACTGGTGTAGTTCAGGTGGATACAGATGATCTTGGTGGGCTCCACGGGAGACAGGTGGGTGGCATCGGCGATGGCGACCCGGCGCCCGTCGTTGGCGACGAGTTCGTCACCGTCGCGCACGACCTCACAGGGGTAGCCGTCTAGCAGGATCCGTCGGTACTCGGTCATCGCCACAACCTAGCCCATACATAAATGATTTGGTACCAAACGATATTGGTCAGATGAAGCATCTCGTCTATCGTTGGGGGCCGAATGATCGAATTGGTGGAGAGATGAACCTGATCGAAGGGGGCGAGTGGTGAGCGACACCAGACCTGACGAGAGCATCCTCGAGGCGGAACGCGATATTCAGGCCGCGCTCGGTGATCGCCCGCTTGATTTCCGGTCGCTTCAGGCAATCTCCAACATTTATCGCGCTGCTGCCGCCGTCCGGCGCCACGCCGAGCGCACAGTATTGATGGAACACAATCTCTCTTGGGGTGGCTTCACCGCTCTCTGGGTTCTCTGGGTCTGGGACGAAATGGAGACGGCCAAACTCGCCGCCGAATGCGGCCTGTCCAAGGGCACGCTGACCGGTCTGTTAGGCACGCTCGAGAAGCAGGATCTTGTCCGTCGAGAACGCGTCGAATACGACCGACGCCGGGTCATGGTTTCCCTCACCGATGTTGGCCTGGCCATGATCGAAGACGTTTTCCCCCGCTTCAACCAGTTCGAGACGGAGATGGCGGGCGGTCTGGCGGACACCGAGAAGGACGAGCTCGCTCGCCTTCTCCGCCAGGTCATCAACAACGCCGACTAAGCACGCCTGGGGACAGACCCCAAACGTGCGTTGCCCCTTACCGGTTACTGGTGAGGGCGATGATCCAGTCGGTGACCGTGACGAATTCGGGGTTCACGCCCGCTGGTCCTGGGATCAGGTAATAGCCCATTTCCGGTCGAGTAACGACCGGGCCAACAGGCCTCAAGGTTCCGTGCTCGATAGCGGTGTCGACGAGCCCGCGCCAACCGAGTGCAATCCCCATGCCGGCAATCGCCTCGTTCATCGTGAGCGCATGATTGTTGTAGGTGACGCGGGCGCTGCTGGCCTTGAGGTCAAGATTGAACGTCGCAAACCAGGTTTGCCAGTCCATCCACTGCCGGTCACGATGATCGAGGTGGAGCAGCGGCAGCGACAGGAGTTCGGAAGAATCGGTTTGGGCATTGAGCCCATGGCGTTCTGCAAACGCAGGCGCAGCCACTGGGACGACCTCTTCATCCCACAGCAACTGACTTCCGGCTGGCACGCTGGCATCGGGGACGAGATGGATTGCCGCGTTGAAACCTGTCTCGCCCAACTCATTGTCGCGGTCGAACAGACGGAGCCTCAGATCGGACTGGCCGAGTGCGTGTTGAAGCTCGTCAAGATGCGGGACGAGCCAGCGCTGAGCAAAACCAGGATTGGCTGCGAGTAGGAAGGTCGGCTCGGGTAACCGGAAACGCTCGACGGCTGAAGTGATTGTGTCCATTCCGCTCTGAACAGCGCTGAGTAGCAGGTCTCCATCGGGGTTCAGCGTCACCCGATTCGGCGTGCGGATGAAGAGCGGACGGCCAACGGCTCGCTCGATGGCGTGAATATGGCGCGATACTGCCGGCTGGGTCATGCCCAGATCGGCCGCCGCTGCAGTGAAGGTGCCGAGACGAGCGGCGCATTCGAAGACTGCAATCATCTGCAGTCGGGGAATCCTGACGAGTAATGGATGCATCTTCTTAGCATGACGCACAGTCATGCTCAGCGAAACTTTTTCGTATCTATGCAGGTGAAGTTCTGAGGTTCAGAATTACCTCATGGCATCCAAGGATTCGAGCGCCTTGACGCACCGTCCAGCCCGACGTGGACGAGCAGAGCGTGTGGCCTCGCGTGGCTCTGCCCGGGGCACGTACCGCGAGGCCATCGTTCCCCGTCGACAGTCACCGACCTATGAGCTGCTTGGCGAACTGGAGCTTGGCCGCCTCGAAGCCCACGCTGACTGGATTCTCGATGAGATCGGCGTGGAGTTCCGAGGCGACGAGGAAAGCCTCGAACTGTTTCGCTCGGCCGGGGCGCGCGTCGATGGCGAACGAGTCCGGTTTGATCCCGGTCATGCTCAACATTTGTGCACCACGGCGCCCTCCCAGTTCACATTGCATGGGCGTGACGGTCGAAAGGTTCCTATCGGCGGCGACCATGTTGTGTTCCTCCCGGCGTACGGCCCACCGTTCGTTACCGATCTTGACGAGGGTCGCCGGTATGCCACCCTGGCCGACTTCGAAAACTTCGTGAAGCTCACGTGGATGACGCCGTGGTTACATCACTCCGGCGGAACGGTGTGCGAACCGGTGGATGTGCCGGTGAACAAGCGTCATCTCGACATGGTTTATGCCCATCTTCGATATTCGGCGAAACCCTTCATGGGTTCGGTCACCTCCGCAGCGCGTGCAGAAGATTCGATCGAGATGGCCCGGATTGTGTTCGGTTGCGAGTTCATGGAGACGAACTGTGTGATCCAGGGGAACATCAACGTCAACTCGCCTTTGGTCTGGGACGACGTCATGAGTGGTGCCCTCAAGGCATACGCACGAGCGAATCAGGGTTGTGTGATCTCGCCGTTCATCATCGGCGGAGCGATGGGGCCGGTGACCATGCCCGCATTGATCGCACAAGCTCACGCCGAGGCCATGACGGGTATTGCGTTGTCTCAGCTGGTTCGACCCGGCGCGCCTGTGATCTACGGCAATTTCCTCACCACCATGAATTTGAAGTCGGGTGCCCCCACATTTGGCACCGCCGAGTCGACGCTTGCCACGTACGCGATCGGGCAGCTCGCTCGAAAGCTTGGTTTGCCGTTGCGTTGCGGTGCGCACTACACAGCCTCGAAGACCGCCGACGGCCAGGCAATGCAGGAGTCTGCAGACGCGATGAGCTCCGGAATTCTCGCAGGAACCAACTATGTGATCCATGCGGCTGGATGGCTCGAAGGGGGCCTGTCGATGGGCTACGAGAAGTTTGTGATGGACCTCGACCGATGCGGGATGCTGCATCGCCAACTCGCGGGACTCACGATTGACGATGAGTCGCTCGCCGCCGACGCCTATCGGGAGGCGGGCCCCGGTAATGCCTATCTGGGCACCCGGCACACGATGCGAAACTGCGAAACAGCCAATCACGAGTCCGATCTCGCCGACACCAACTCGTTTGAGCAGTGGACTGAGGATGGCGCTCTCGACCTCCAGCAGCGCGCCAACGCTCGATGGAAGCAGATGCTGGCCGCCTACGAACCGCCACCGATCGATGATTCGATCGACCGCGAACTGCTCGCCTTTATGGACGAGCGCCGGGCATCGATGCCCGACGCTTGGTACTGACAATGAATCAAACACAGGAGATCAGCCGATGACCGAAGAACTCACTCGCACCTCTGCCCTAGTCGGCCGCCACACGGCGCTCGGTTCAGGACTCGAGGACTGGAATGGCATGGGCACGGCGTGGGAGTACACGACCGATCCCGAGGCCGAGCATGATGCCGTCCGTGAGGCGGCTGGCATGTTCGACATGTCTCCGCTCAAGAAGGTACGAGTGACCGGACCTGATGCCGCGGCTGTCGTTGACCACGCCCATTCCCGCGATCTCAGTCGGCTGGCCCCGGGCCAGTCGGCGTACGGTTCGGTGCTCTCGGAGGAAGGCATGGTTGCCGACGACGCGATCGCGTTCAACAACGGCGACGCGGGCTGGCTGTTCGTGCATGGGTCAGGCGCGTCCATGCAGATGCTGGAAGCCTCCGCCACTGATCGTGACGTGGAGCTAGAGCTTGACGACGACCTTCACATCATCTCGCTTCAAGGGCCGGTGTCGTTTCCGCTGCTCAACGCAGCTTCCCATGCGGATCTTGGCTCGTTGGCCTACTTCAATCATCTCGACACCCGTCTGTTCGGCCGGTCAGTGATGGTGTCACGCACCGGCTACTCCGGTGAACGGGGCTATGAGATCTTCGCCTCCGGAGCCGACGTCGGCGATCTCTGGGATGCGATTCTGATCGCGGGCGCGGATCGTGGTGTGATGCCGGCGTCTTTCACTGCGTTGGACAAGGTGCGGGTGGAGGCGGCGCTGCTGTTTTATGGATATGACATGACGGCCGAGCACTTCCCCGGTGAGGTCGGCCTGGGCTGGACCATTAGCAAGAACGGCGCTGACTATCGCGGGAAGAGTGTAGCACTGACAGCAGTGGGAAATGAACGGTTCGTCGGCGCCGGCATCGCCATCGATCACTCTGAAATCATCGACGGCGGTGAGGTTCTTCGCGTCGACGGTGTCGACGTGGGCGTTGTCAATAGTCCCGCCCACTCTCATCGTCTCGGCAAGTCACTGGCGCTCGTCCACATTGCCCCGGGTGCTGCTGCCCCGGGCACACGAGTGGAGGTGGTCGGTGAGACAGAGACCTATCAGGGGGTAGTCGAGACAATCCCGTTCTTCGACCCGAAAAAGACCCATACCCACGCGTGAGATTTAGCGGGAGCGGCGGAGGAGCTCTTCGACGAGTTCAGGGTCGTGCTCGCCCAACGCAGGAACCACGGGCTTGGCCGCACCGGCATCATCGATGTTGAACGGTGGCTTGTACGTTTTGGTGCCCCCGGTCGGGAGGGTCGTGTCGACGAATCGATCGCGTGCTCGGAGCTGCTCGTGGTTCCAGAGCGTGATCGGGTCGTTCACCGAGCTGTAGGCGATGCGCGCTGCGGTGAGGCGAGCGAGCATCTCCTCAGCCGGCGCCGACGCCAGTGCCGCTCGCAGCACGGGCTCGAACTCTTCGATGTTGCCAATACGCGCTTGGTTGGTAGCGAAGCGTTCGTCGTCGGCCAAACCCGGCTGCATGAACACATCGGTGCAGAGCGCCCGCCATTCGGTCTGGTTTTGGACGGCAATGAGAATGTCGCGTCCGTCGGCGAGGGGATACACGCCGTACGGCGAGATCATGGCGTGGCGGTGACCGGCTCGGGCTGGAGTGACCCCTCGGTTGACTGCGCTGTAGGTGGGTGCCGCGGTCCACTCGGCCAGGCACTCAAGCATCGACAGTTCGATGGTGGCGCCTTCGCCGGTCTGTAGACGGCGAAAGAGGGCAGCCAAGATTGATGACAGGGCATACATGCCCGACGCGATGTCGGCGACGGAGAACCCGACCTTGCTCGGTTCGTCGGGCGAGCCGGTGAGCGTTATGGCGCCGGCTTCAGCCTGAATGGCCAGGTCGTAGGCCTTGTCGTGTGTGCGGGGACCACCGAGGCCATATCCGGAGATGCCGCAGGCAATGATCGATGGGTGGCGCTCTCGTACCTGATGGGGGAGGAGTCCTGCTCGTTCGGCAGCTCCGGGCGCCAAATTCTGGATGAAGACGTCGGCACCGGCGATCAATTGATCGAACATGGCTCGGTCATCATCGTCTTTCAGGTCGAGAACGAAGCTGTCCTTGCCGCGGTTCGCCCACACGAAGAACGCGGAGGTGCCGGCCACTGCGGTGTCGTAGTCGCGGGCGAAGTCTCCCGATCCGGGCCGTTCAATCTTGAGAACACGGGCCCCAAGGTCGGCAAGCTGGCGCGACGCGAAGGGCGCCGCGATCGCCTGCTCGACCGAAACGACGAGCACTCCCTCCAACGGAGCGGTCACCGCGTGGTGTCCTTGGGCAGAAAGCCGCCGCGACCCTGGGGCAGCTTCATGTCGAGAATACGACTGGCCACAAGGGTTCGCAGGATCTGGGCGGTGCCTCCACCGATGGTGAACATGCGGACGTCGCGGTACATCCGTTCCAGCGGGTTGTTGCGGCTGTAGCCGGCGGCGCCGAAAACCTGGAGAGCGTCGCTGACGATTTCGATGGCGGCCTCGGCGGTGAAGATCTTGGCCTGGGCCGCAAGTGTGGCATCGGGGAACGGCGAATCGCCATCGCCGCGGGATTCCGCGGCACGGTAGGTCAGGGAGCGCGCTGCTTCGAGCTTTACCGACATGTCCGCCAGCATCCATTGCAGACCCTGGAACTCGGCGATCGGGCGGTCAAACTGTTCACGTTCGTGGGCGAACTCGAGGGCGAGTTCGTAGGCGCCTTGAGCGATGCCGAGGCTGACGGTGCCAGCGCCGACGCGCTGACTGTTGTAGGCGTTCATCAGGTCGGCGAAGCCATGGCGGAATCCGGACGGCGGTAGCACCGTCATGTCGGCTTTGACCTCCATGTCTTCGAAGATGACTTCCATCTCGGGAATGGCGCGCAGACCCATGGTTGGTTCGCGGTCACCGAAGCGCAGGCCGGGGGGCTCATCGCGGAACGCAAGGAAGCCTCCGATGCCTTCCTCGGTGCCGTCCTCGGCGAAGACGCGAGCGAAGATCAGGTGCATCCGGCTGACGGTGCCACCCGTGATCCAATGCTTCTTCCCGTTGATGATGTAGGTGTCACCGCGGCGATCAGCGCGTGTCGTCATCAGCGATGCCGCGGAGCCGGCTCCCGGTTCGGTGATGCAGATGGCGGGCTTGTCGCCACTGAGGACGAGTTCGGCTGCGATCTTTTTCTGTTCGTCGGTGCCGTAAGCCATCACGGCTGAGATGGCCCCCATGTTCGCCTCGACCGCGATGCGGCCGGTGACGCCACACGTCTTGGCCATCTCCTCGACCACCAGCACCGCATCGAGGAATGAGTGGCCGGGTCCGCCGAATTCCTGGGGCACTGTCATGCCGGTAAAGCCGGCTTCTTGAAGGGCAGCGACGTTGTCCCACGGGTATTGCTCGGCCTCGTCGACGGCTTTTGCTCGGGGGCCGATCACCTCTGTGGCGAGGGCGCGTGCCTTGGCTTGAAGGGCCAGTTGTTCATCGGTGAGTTGCCAGGTCATGAGGCGGCTCCAGTGCATGGGGTTGCGGTGAGAGTGATGATGTCGCGTTGGGCGATGCTGCCGCCGAGTCGTGCGGTAGCACCACCGAGTTGGGCAAGGGTGCGGTTCAGGGCGTGCGCATCGCCAGCAGCGTTGGCGCGGAGCCCGTCGATCAAGGGGCGGGCGACATCGCGGAAGGTTCCGTCGATCTCGGTGTTGCCGTC
>JAACCU010000047.1 GCA_009937405.1 Actinomycetota bacterium | reverse complement strand
ATGGGCGGTGACCTGTGGGCCCTCGTGCACGATGGCTCTGGGGCTCCCCTCACCCTGAACGCGGCAGGGTTTGCCGGTTCGGGCGCCGACGCCGACCGGGTCCGGGCTGAGGGCCACGACTACATACCTTTGAAGGAACACATCTCCGCCGTCACCGTGCCGGGAGCCGTCGACGGATGGCTCGCCCTTCATGAGCGCTTCGGACGTCTCGCGCTGGGTGACGTGTTAGCAGAAGCCATCCGACTCGCCGATGAGGGGTACGCCGCCTCGCCGGGACTCGCCAACGGAGCACACCTGGTAGCCGCCGTACCGGACAACACCGACATTCCCGGCGACCTCAGCACTGGACAAGTTGTGCGGCGGCCCGGCTCGGCGCGGGCACTGCGGGCAATCATCAGCCACGGACGGGCGGGCTTCTATGGCGGCGAGTTCGGCGAAGGACTCCTCGCTCTGGGCGACCGTCTCACCGGCGATGCTCCTGCTGAATTCGGCACTGACGACCTCGACCAGCCGATCGCTCACTGAGTCGACCCCGTACGAACTGAAGCATTCGGCCACGTACTTTGGACAACACCACCGAGCTCGCAAGGATATCTGACACTGGCCGGAGCATGGATCGCGGAGGGCCTGCCGCTGCCGTCAGAGGCCAACGATCACTGGGCCCACCTCCTCATCGAGGCCGCCTCACAAGCCGGCCATGACCGGATGCGGGTTTTGCACGATCACGCTGACGGCCAAGCGCTGGTCGACCCTGGCCTCCTTGCCGCCCGGCGCTCGGCAATCGATCTGGAGCGAGCGGGCAACGTCGCCCCACCAGCGGCGCTCGGCGACACCACCTACCTCTGTGTGATCGATGATCAGGGCATGGGCGTGTCGCTCATCAATTCCAACGCCAGCGGTTTCGGCGCCCATCTCGTTGCGGGAAGCTCCGGGATCTTTGTGCATGACCGCGGCATTGGTTTCTCGCTTCAGCCGGGACATCCCGCTGAGTACGCGCCCGGCCGACGGCCACCGCACACGCTGGCCCCAGCACTTGTCACGAAGCCGAGCGGCGACCTGCATCAGGTGATCGGCACGATGGGTGGCGATGCGCAGCCCCAGATTTTGCTTCAGCTCATCGCCCGTTCGCTCGGTCTGGGCCAGTCGCCTGGTTCGACCATCAGCGCGGCCCGCTGGACACTGGGGCCCGACGACCGCTCCGCTGGCTTCGAGACCTGGCGTCCCGGTCTCGGGCGGCGGGTCATTGTTGAAGACCCCACCACCGGCTGGCATGGCGCGTTGGCCGGACGAGGCCACGTCACCACGGTGGTCGACGATAGCCCCAGCACCTTCGGCCATGCCCACCTGATCGAGGTCACAGAGCATGGAACGCTCGCCGGCGCAGCCGATCCGCGGGCCGTGGTGAGCGCCGCGTTCGGTTACTGAGCGCAAGTTCGGGGACTGTGCGTCATGGGGGTCTTCCCGGAAACAGCTCGCGTGCTTTACACTTTGTAAATGAAGGCACCCACCAAATGACTGCCGGGCAGTTGCACCCCGTTCAAAGGCCAGGGCGAGTTGTGCAGGGCGTCGAACGCCCGCGCAGTCTCACCCACGCTCTCGAAATCTTGGCGGCAGACCCTACTGTTCGGCCTATCGCGGGCGGCACCGACCTCCTCCTCGACCTTCACCGCGGCGGGCCGGGCGAGCCGGTCACGTTGCTCGACCTCAGCGGCCTCACCGAACTGCGCGGCATCACCATCAACGATGGCCGCGTCCGTATCGGCGCCGGCGTCACCCACAACGAAATCGTCGCCCATCACGAGCTACCAACGGTGGGCTTGCCTCTCGCTCAGGCGTGTCTCGAAATCGGGTCGCCGCAACTGCGAAACCGGGCCACAGTCGCCGGCAACATCGCCACTGCCAGTCCAGCCAACGACACCATCTCCGCCCTCCTCGCGCTCGATGCAGCGGTCACGCTGGCGTCCCTCGCCGGCGAGCGCACACTCCCGCTCGACGACTTTTTCACCGGTTTCCGCGCAACGGGACTCGAGCCAGGCGAGCTCATCACCGCAGTCGAGTTCCCTGCCATGTCCTCGCCCGAGGATGGCATCTGGGTGAAGCTCGGCAACCGCTCCGCCCAGGCCATTTCGGTTGTGCATCTCGGCATCGTTGTCCACCGAGACGAAGGCGGCCTGGTGCGAGGAGCACGCATCGCGATCGGTAGCGTCGCTGAGCGCGTCATTCTTCTCCCCGAGGCGGCCGCCGCCTTGATCGGCTCACCACTCACTGGTGGCGTGATCAAACGAGCTGCTGAGGCCGCCGTTGGCGCTGTCGTTCCGCTCGATGATGTGCGAGCAACCGCCGTGTACCGCGTCGACATCATCCCCACATTGGTCACTCGCGCACTCGAAGCCATCGCAGCAGGCCACACCGCGACCGCATGGCCGACTCGACCCGTCTGCCTGGCTGCGACCTCAGATGACCGACCTTCCTCCGAGGACATGGCGTCGATCAACGACACCACCGAAGTCGCCGTGACCCTCAACGGCCAGCGGTTCGCGGCAACCGGCGCCGCATCGGCAAACCTGCTCGACTGGCTGCGCGATGAGGCCGGCCTCACCGGCGCCAAAGAAGGGTGCGCTGAAGGTGAGTGCGGTGCCTGCACTGTGCAACTCGACGGCCGCAGCGTGATGAGCTGTCTCGTAAACGCGGCGCAGGCCAAAGGCGCAGAAATCGTCACCGTTGAGGGGGTCGCTCCCGGGCCTGATGTACCCCACGCCATCCAACAAGCGTTCATCGACGAGTTCGCTGTGCAGTGCGGATTCTGTATCCCCGGGTTCATCGTCTCGGGTGCCAGCTTGCTCGACGAGATGAGCGATCCGACCGACGACGAGATCCGGCTCGGCCTCTCCGGCAACCTCTGCCGCTGCACCGGCTACTACCCCATCATCCAAGCCATCCGAACTGCGGCGGTGAACGCCACATGAGTGTCGGTCAATCCCCCGTTCGCCACGACGCCGCGCCAAAGGCCGACGGGTCAGCCGAATACGCCGGGGACGCCGTTGCCAACAATGCGTTGCATGCGGTCATCGTGTTTTCGGGGAAGCCTCATGCTCGCATGTTGTCGATGTCGACCGCCGCAGCCCGTGCAGTGACCGGGGTCGTCGACGTCATCACCGCCTCCGACGCACCGGTCAACGAGTACGGCCTCACCATGCGCGACCAACCCGCACTCGTCGGCGCCGATCACACTGGCATCGCCGCCGTCGATGGCGCAATCAGCCGATGGGAGGCGGACCAGATCGCCGTCGTGATCGGTGAGACCCGAGCCGTAGCCAGCGCTGGTGCCGCGGCGATTGAGGTGGACTGGGAAGACCTCCCGCTTCTCAATTCGATCGACGAAGCGCTCGCCGACGACGCCGCGTTGCTGCACCCTGAGAACGGTTTGCCAACGAACGCCTACCACGCGCTGAAAATCCGGAAGGGCGATCTCGCCGCCGGCTGGGCTGAAGCCGACATCGTGATCGATGGCACCTACACGGTCCCGCACCAGGAGCACGCCTACCTCCAACCTGAGGCAGGCACCGCCTACATCGACGACGAAGGCCGCGTGACCATCGAGGGTGGTGGCCAGTGGACGTCTGAGGACCGTGAGCAAGTGGCCCATGTCCTGGGACTCCGCAATGAACAAGTACGAATCATTTACAAGGCAATCGGTGGTGCATTCGGAGGCAAAGAGGACATGTCCATCCAGATCGCGCTTGGCCTCGCAGCGATGCGACTGGCCGAGCGCGGCGAGCACCGGCCGATTCACTGCCGATGGTCACGCGAAGAATCGATCGTTGGTCACCACAAGCGCCACCGGGGTCGGATCCACGTCCGACTCGGCGCCACAAATGACGGCATCATCACCGCCCTCGAAGCCGACGTCACCCTCGATGCTGGCGCCTACAACTACACGTCCAACAAGGTGCTGGGAAACACCCACCTAGCTGTCGGTGGTTCGTATCGGGTCGCCAACGCCTGTATCGACAGCCGCGCCGTCTACACCACCACGGTGCCGGGCGGAGCGTTCCGCGGATTCGGCGGCCCGCAGGGAGCATTCGCCATCGAATCGTCGATGAACAAGCTCGCCGAGGCTTTGAAGATCGACCCAGTCGACCTGCGGCTGCGCAATGCCGTGATCGACGGTGACGAAGGCATTACCTAGGCCGTACTGCCCGAACGTGTCAGCGCCGTCGAGGTTATTACCGCGTGCGCGAACCGGGCCGGGTTCAGCGAGCCGATGGGCGAGGTTGAGCCGTTCGCACCGATCGCCACGTTGCCATCCAAGCCGGCGGCGATCCGCCGGGGACGTGGTTTCGCAACAAGCATAAAGAACGTCGGCTTCTCGTTCGGTTTCCCCGAGCGCTGCGAGGCCGAGATCCATCTTCACGGTGACGGCGAGGAGCCGACGTCGGCCGACCTCTTCCATGGTGGTGCCGAAGTCGGTCAGGGAAACCATCTCGCCATGCGCCAGATGGCTGCCGAGGCCACCGGCATGCCGCTTGATCAGGTGAGGGGCCACTTCTCTGACACCGCAACTTCTGGCGACCCTGGCTCGGCGTCGGCGAGTCGGTTGACCTTCATGTCCGGCAACTCGATTCTTGGCGCAGCCGAGGAGGCCGACAAGGCTTGGCGGGATGGCGAACGGCCGGCCGTCGGCAAGTTCCGCTATGTCCCGCCACCGACAGAGGCCCTCGATGCGGAGACCGGCGAGGGCCAACCCAACTTTTGTTACGGCTACATGGCTCAGGCCGTCGATGTCACCGTCGATGTCGGCACCGGCCATATCCGGGTAGATCAAGTCATCTCTACCCATGACGTCGGCCGCGCCATCAACCCGCGCATGCTTCGTGGCCAGGTGGAGGGGGCCGTTGTCCAGGCCCACGGTTACGTGCTGAGCGAGGACCTTCAGCTCAGCGACGGGTTCATCACCAACCCTCGGCTGTCCAGCTATCTGATCCCGGGCATCGGGGATATCCCAACCAAAGTCGAGTCGCAGATCCTTGAGCTCGCGGATCCGCTCGGTCCGTTCGGTGCACGAGGCGTCGCCGAAATGCCATTCATCACCTACGCGCCAGCAGTCATCGCTGCAGTCCATGACGCCACGGGTGTATGGTTCGACGAGTTCCCCCTCACCCCGAGCCGGGTCTTGGCCGGGTTGCGTAACGCAGGGGTCGGATTGGTGTAGCGGTCGGTGTCCGCCACGAAGACAAGCGATCAGGAGGTTGTCCCGTGTCCTTCACCGAGCACAGCAACTAGGGCTGGAAACGGCGGGCGGCGACCCGGTGGTCGGCCAGCATCTCTTCGAGCTTTGGGGACACGAGAAGTCCACTCTCGACGACGGGGCGACCAGCCACAATCGCGTGCCACGCCGCGGTCGGCCCGCATCGCAACCAACCCTCGATCAGGTCATCGAGGACACCGGCGAAAATGGGGCCGTCCATCTTCCATACGGCAACATCGCCAACTGCGCCGACGGATAGTTCGCCGATCTCGCCGAGTCGGCCGAGACAACCGGCCCCGCCACGCGTGGCGATTTCAAGCGCGAGTCGAGCCGTCATCTTGTCGGCACCAGATTTGAGCTTGCCCTGCAACATCGACAGACGAGCCTCCTGCCAGAGTGACGCCGAGTCGGCCGAGGAAGAGCCGTCACAGCCGAGACCCACTTGGCAACCGGCGTGGTGCATGTCGACGACAGGCGCTATGCCTGACGACAGGATCATGTTGGAGCTCGGGCAGTGGGCGATGCCGACTCCGGCAGAGCCGAGACGGTTCACTTCATCCAGATTGGGCATCACCACATGAGCGCCCCATGTGCGGTCGGTCATCCAGCCACAGTGCTCGTAGTAGTCGACGGGGCGCATACCGAAGCTGGCCATAGCGAACTCATCGTCTTCGCTGTTCTCGGCCAGATGGGTGTGCAGGCGAACGTCGAGTCGTTCGGCCAGCTCAGCGCTGCGGATCATCAAGTCGGTCGACACCGAAAACGGTGAGCACGGGGCCAAAGCAATCTGCACCATGGAACCGTGGTTCGAGTCGTGATGACGGGCGACGTGGCGCTCTGACTCGGCGAGGATGTCGTCCTCGTCACGAACGGCATCGTCGGGCGGCAGGCCGCCGTCCTTTACCGACAAACTCATCGAGCCATAGGTCGGGTGGAACCGCATCCCAAGATCGACGGCGGCCGCGATCTCTGCCCCCAGCAAGTCTCCGGCTCGAGGCGGATGCAAATAGTGGTGGTCGCTCGACGTGGTGCAGCCACTGAGTGCGAGTTCGGCCAAGCCGACCCAGGCGGCCAGGAACTCCGATTCTTCGTCGATCGCTGCGGTCCACAACGGGTACAACGCTTGCAGCCACCCAAAGAGCGGCGCTGACGTCATTGGCGTGTAGGCCCGAGTGAGGTTCTGGTAGAGGTGATGATGCGTGTTGACGAGGCCCGGCGTGACCAGGCAACCGTCGGCATCGATCACACGAGTGGCCGCCGGCTCTGGATCGGTCGATGAGCCGACGCCCGACACCAACCCGTCGGTCACCGCAACCCATCCACCGGCGAGTTCCCGGCGGTCGGCGTCGACCGTCGCAACCAGAGCCGCATTGTGGATCAGGAGATCAGTCATTGGGCGGCCTTGTCGACAGCGTTGAGATAGTTGTAAATGGTAATTCGGCTCACCCCCATCATCTCGCCCACTGACTCGACGGCTTTGCGGAGAAGAAACGCGCCACGTTCATTGAGGATCCGGACCGCAGCCTGCTTGCCTTCCCGACCGAGGTCGGCGAGCGGCGAGCCAAGCTCGTCTTCAACCGCGCCCACCATGCGTTCAAGGGCATCGTGCAAGTTACCGAAGCGGGCTGCGGCTTCTGGTTCGCCGACACGAACCTGAACCGCAGAGGCGCCGTTTTCGTATGCAGCACGTACCAGATGATCAACTGCGGCGCTCACGGCATCGAACGATCCGTCGATTGTGGTGGCGAACGCGCCGACGTCGGGCTCGAAACCTGCAGCCCGGCACGCCTCCAGCGCAGCCTCCACATGGGGGCCTGGGAAACCCTCCACAAAGGGCTCGATAAGGAACTCCGCGCGCACGATGCGAATCTCCTCACTCGAAGATGTTGGTCTGTTGGCTTCCTGCATTGCTTGACAGTTTGTTAAATTACTCAGACGATGACAAATGTGACGGCAGAGAATTTGCAGACGGGCGATCTGCGGATCGACATCGATCGCCTAATCGACCGCCTTGGCGCGCTAGCAGAGATCGGCGCAATTGAGGGTACCGAAGGGTGCGCGCGCCTGGCCTTGACCGACGAGGACAAGCGTGGACGCGATCTTGTTGTTGGTTGGATGCGCGACCGTGACCTCAACGTCACCATCGATGCGATCGGCAATGTGATTGCCACGATGGCTGGAGCGACCAACGGCCCCCCTGTCATGTGCGGCAGCCACATCGACACCGTCCGCACTGGTGGCCGCTACGACGGAAACCTCGGTGTGCTCGCCGGGCTCGAGATCATCGAGACCCTCCGTACTGCCGGAATCACCCCGCCGCGCCCCCTCGCCGTCGGCTTCTTCAGCGATGAAGAGGGCGCCCGCTTTCCCCCGGACATGCTCGGCAGCCTCGTCTACGTCGGCGCCATGTCCGTAGAAGAAGCACACGGGATTGAGTCAATCGACGGCGCCCTCCTCGGTGAAGAGCTCGAACGTATCGGCTATCTCGGCCCCGCGCCGCTACCCGCGGCCGCGCCCCACGCCTTCGTCGAACTACACATCGAGCAGGGGCCTGTCCTCGAATCCGAAGGCATCAAAATCGGTGCCGTCACCGGCGTGCAGGGCATCAGCTGGACAGAAGTCGAAGTCATCGGTGAGTCCAATCATGCCGGCACCACCCCGATGGCGCTGCGAAAGGACCCCGGCCTCGTCGCCTTCCAGACGGCCTCATTCGTTCGGGAGTTGACACTCGAACTGGGCCATCCTCAGGTCGGCACCGTCGGCCGCATCGAACTCCACCCCAACCTCATCAATGTGGTTCCCGCCAGCGCCACGTTCACCATCGACATTCGCCACACCGACAACAATGTCTTGCTCGAAGCCGAGCGCCGCGTCGACGAGTTTCTCCGCGCCGCAGCCGCGGCAGAGGGCGTCACCGTGCAGACACGAACCCTGGCCCGGTTCGATCCCGTGACCTTCGACGACCGCGTCATCGATCTCGTCGCCGCCACCGCCGCCGCTCAGGGCCTGAGCGTGATGCGAATGCCATCAGGCGCCGGCCACGACGCCCAAATGCTTTCCCGTGTTTGCCCAACCGGCATGGTCTTCGTGCCGAGCGTCGACGGCATCTCCCACAACCCTGCCGAATACACGGCACCCTCGGACCTTGAGGCCGGCGCCAACGTTCTCCTTCATGTGATGCTGGAGCTCGCTCGCTCATGACCCCTCCACCCGATGCCACCCACGATCCTGATTCAGCGGCCGCTGGCGCGCATGAGATTCCCGTCAGTCGCCCACTGCGAATCGCGGCCGCCCAGATGGGTCCGATCGCTCGGCACGAGTCACGGGTGAGCGTCGTCAACCGCATGCTCTTGCTGCTGGAGGAGGCCGGACGCAACAAGGTCGAGCTCGTCGTCTACCCCGAACTCACACTGACCACGTTCTTCCCACGCTGGTACGTGGAGGGGGAGGACGACCTCAAACTCGACTCGTTCTACGAGACCGAAATGCCGGGCCCCGATACACAGCCGCTTTTCGACCGCGCCAAGGAGCTGGGCATCGGCTTCGCCCTCGGCTACGCCGAACTCACCCCAGACGGCCACCGCTACAACACCCAGATCCTCGTGGAACGTGACGGCTCCATCGTCGGCAAGTACCACAAGGTCCACCTGCCCGGTCACCGCGAGCATGAGCCGTGGCGCGAGTTTCAACACCTCGAGCGCCGCTACTTCGAGCCCGGCGACGACTTCCCCACCTTTGAGGCGTTCGGTGGCGTAGTCGGCATGGCCACGTGTAACGATCGGCGTTGGTCAGAGACGTACCGATGTCTCGCGCTCGGTGGCGCCGAGCTGATCCTCATCGGCTACAACACGCCGAAACACTACGCCCCCGATCCCAGCCAAAACCCACTGCAGGGCTTCCATAACCGTCTCGTCATGCAATCCGGTGCCTACCAAAACGGTTGCTACGTCGTTGGCGTGGCGAAGGGCGGGCTCGAAGAGGGTGTAGACTCCTTGGCCGAAAGCTGCATCATCGCCCCGACTGGTCAGATCGTGGCCGACGTGCGCACCGAGGGCGACGAGCTCACATGGGTCGATATCGACTTGGCCGTGTGCGCCAACTACACCCAAACACTTTTCCAGTTCGACCGATACCGGCGACCTGAGGTCTACGGCCGCATCACCAGCCAAAAAGGGGCCATCTCACCCTCGGGGAAGTCTCATGCCTGAGTTCACTGTCAACGGCACGCCCCGCACGGTCGGCGATCACCATGAGCATCTTCTCGCCGCACTGCGCGACGAACTGCGCATCACGTCTCCGAAAGACGGCTGCGCGCCAAGCGGTCAATGCGGCTGCTGCACGGTGCTCATCGATGGCAAAGCACGTATCTCCTGCCAGACCTCAATGGAGAAGGCATCGGGCAAAGAGATCATCACGCTCGAGGGCATCGATCCCGCCGAACGAGACCGTCTTGCGGCCGCATTCGCCGTCCACGGCGCCCTCCAGTGCGGGTTTTGCACACCCGGCATCGTGATGCGCACTGTTGCGCTGCTCGGGCGCGACAAGGAAACCACCCGCGACAACGCGGCCCGTCATCTCGGCGCTCACCTGTGCCGCTGCACCGGCTACGTGAAGATCCTTGACGCCGTTGAAACACTCGCTGCGGGTGAGACGCCTGTGATGCTGACCGCCGGCGGCATCGGCGAACGGGGCGTGAAGTACGAAGCGGATCTTCTTTCGCTTGGTGACCGCGACTTCATCGATGACATGCAGCCCGAGGGTTGCCTGCACGCGGCCGTCGTCCTCACTGAGCACGCCCGCGCCGACATTCTCGCCATCGACATGTCAGCCGCGCTCGCCGCGCCCGGCGTGGTCGCCGTCTTCACCGGCGACGACGTCCCCGGCGAGCTTCGTTCCGGTCTGATCCACAAGGACTGGCCCGCATTCATCCCCGTCGGCGGCCGCACCGCCTATCTCGGCGACGTGCTCGCACTTGTTGTGGCCGACACCCGAGCGCAGGCCCGCGCCGCGACCCATCTGGTGGCAGTGAGCTACGAGGCTCATCAGCCGTATACCAATCCGGCCGATGCGTTGGCCGCAGACGAGGACGCCGTCTGGCAACTCGATGGCAACATGCTCAGCCGCTCGGCCTACGCCCGCGGCGACGTCAACGACGCGCTCGACCGCGCCACTCACATAGCGCGCGACACGTTCCAGACCCAACGAATCGATCACGCCTTCCTCGAGCCCGAGTCCACGCTGGCCGTGCCGAGCGTTGGCACCGATGGCTCGACCGAGACGATGTACGTGTACTCGGGTGGCCAGGGCGTGTGGGATGACCGCAACGACATCGCCCGCATGCTCAACGTCTCCACCGATCAGGTCACCGTCGAGCTCGTCTCCAACGGCGGCGCATTCGGCGGCAAGGAAGACATGTCGAACCAAGCGCAGACCGCGTTGGCGGCGTGGCTCCTCGGTCGACCAGTCAAGACCACCTTCTCTCGTGAAGAGTCGTTCCTCGTTCACACCAAGCGTCACCCGATCCGTATGCAGTACGAGGTCGGCTGCGATGCCGACGGCAAACTGCTCGCCGTTCGCGCCAAAATGATCGGCGACTCAGGCCCCTACGCATCTGTCGGCATGAAGGTGCTTGAACGCGCCGCCGGCCACGCCAGCGGCCCCTACGTCACCGAAACCATCGACATCGAAGCGATCGCCGTGCGCACCAACAACTCGGTGTGCGGCGCGTTCCGTGGCTTTGGCGCCAACCAGGCCCAGTTCGCCATGGAGGGGATGATGGATCGCCTCGCTGCTGAGGTCGGTATCTCCGGCTGGGAGATCCGCAACCGCAACGTGATCGAACCCGGTGCTGTTTGGGGGCCCGGCCAGATCATGGATGACGGCTGTCTCGGCGCTCAAGCTTGCCTCGATGCAGTGAAGCCGGCATGGGACGCGGCCGTTGCCGCGGGCAATCCCGTCGGCATGGGGCTCGGACTCAAAAACTCTGGCCTCGGCAACGGTGCAGTCGAAGTCTCGCGCTCAACCGTGCAATTCATGGAGGACAACACCGTCGAGGTGCGTCATTGCTGGACCGAGATGGGCCAGGGCGTCCACACCGTCGCCCGCCAGGTCGTCGTCGAAGAGCTCGGCATCGACGCCGACCGGATCCGAGTCATCGTTGACACCACCCGCGAATTGGGTGCCGGCCAAACCACCGGATCGCGAGGCACAATCCTGGCTTCCGGGTCGGTGGCTGATGCGTGTCGAGTTGCCCTGACCGCCGGCTGCGAAGTCGGGGTTGAATACGAGGGCGTCTACACCGTCGACTGGACTAACTCCATCAACGACGGCCTCGAGAACCCGGTTATCCATTCGACCTTTGGCTACGCCGCCCAGCTCGTCGAACTCGATCCCGAGTCTGGGGCGATCGCCAACGTGGTCGCCGCTCACGACGTGGGCCGGGCCGTCAACCCACTACTGTGCGAAGGCCAGATAGAAGGCGCCGTGCACATGGGTCTGGGTTATGCGCTGACAGAGGGCTTCCCCTGCGACGTAGATGGGCGCCCCATGAACACCACCCTGCGCTCGCTCGACATCATCCGCCCCAAGGACATGCCCCCGACCGAGGTCATCCTCGTGGAGTCCGCCGACCCCAACTCGCCGTACGGCATCAAGGGCGTCGGTGAAATTGGCCTCGTCCCCACGGCTGGAGCGGTCGCCGCCGCCCTCCAATCTCACGATGGTGATTGGCGCAACGAACTCCCGATGCGTAGCGAAAAAAACCGCGAACGGTCAAGCGCATGGACCTGACCCCAGGCGGTCAGCGGTGACCGTCGCGACTCCCGGGCTGGTTTGTGCCCATCACCACTTGTATTCCTCGTTGGCCCGAGGGATGCCGGCTCCGCCGCGGACACCAGCGGGGTTCATCGACATCCTGGAACTGGTGTGGTGGCGCCTCGACCGGGCCCTTGATCTGGAAACGATCGAATGGTCGGCGAAGCTCGGCGCGCTCGAAGCGCTCGAACGGGGTTCCACCGCGATCATCGACCACCACGAATCACCCAACGCCATAGAGGGTTCATTGAGCGTCATCGCCGATGCGTGTGAAGAGGTCGGCGTGCGCGTCTCGTGTGCCTACGGCGTCACCGACCGCCACGGGCCTGACGGCGCGGCCGCCGGCTTGGCTGAAAACGATCGATTCCTCGCCGACGGTGCCAATGAGGGCTACGTCGGCATCCACGCCGCGTTTACCTGCTCGGACGAGACACTTGCTGCCGCAGCCGAACTCGCCCGCAAGCACAACGTTGGTGTCCACGTCCATGTTGCCGAAGGCGCCAACGACGACTGGCAGCGTCTCGCCGACTACACCGACGACGACTGGCTGCTGATCCATGGGGTTCACCTGCCCGATGATCATGGGTTGAGGGGCACCTTCGTGCACAGCCCCAGGTCCAACATGAACAACTCTGTCGGCTATGCCCGGCCCGCCCGGTTCGAAAATCCGGTTGCCCTGGGCACCGACGGCATCGGCGCAGACATGCTCGAAGAGTTTCGGCTCGCCTACGTCGCGGCCCGCGCCGCCGACGTCACCACCACGCCCGATCTGGCATGGCAGTGGCTGTCCACCGGATGGGACCTGATGCCGGCGGCGCTCAACGACCAGGTCGTGTGGGCCGCTGAATCTGACGATCCTTGGGCGCTTGCGTTCACCACGGGCACCTCGCCTCTCGAAGTCTGCGTTGACGGCGAGACAGTGTGGGAGGACGGCCTCCCTACTCTCGTTGACGGCGACGAGATCCGGGCCAAGGCTGCAGAAGCGGCGCAGAAGATGTTTGCCAAACTGCAAGAGATCGAACCTTGACCCGTTCCCAACGCCACCAGTGATCGTCTACGACAATGCTCTGCGAGCTCGACTCGCGGCCAACCTCGCCGCGCACGACGTGCGAACGCATGACCCCGAGGGTCGGCGGTGTGACGCGGTCAGCATCATCGTCGTCGACTCCGACGCGGAGCTTCATGGCCACGATGAGGCTTGCGGCACGATGACAGGCGAGGTTCGTCAACAGATGCTGGCGAACGTTCCCGGCACGCATGGCGACGAACTCACAGGCACGATCGAAGGCACGGCGGGCGGCGCGGCATTCTTGTTGACGCGCCGGGCGTCGCGGATGAACAACCACCCGGGCCAATGGGCGTTCCCCGGCGGCCGCATCGACGACGGCGAAACCGCGCTCCAGGCTGCCATCCGAGAATGCGAAGAAGAGATCGGCCTGACGCTCACCTCGGAACACTTACTTGGCCAACTCGACGACTATCCGACACGCTCGGGCTACGTCATCACCCCGTTTGTGTTTTGGGCCGGGGCCCATGCCGAACCGATCCCGAATCTTGGAGAGGTCGCATCGATTCACCGCATCGCGATCACCGAGCTGATCCGCAAAGACTCGCCTCGCTTCGTCGACATCCCCGAGAGCCATCGACCAGTGATCCAGCTGCCGATCGGCGGTGACCTGATCCACGCCCCAACCGGAGCGGTGATGTACCAGTTTCGTCGGGTCGCGTACGACGGTGTAGCTGAGCGAGTCGACGGCTACGAGCAACCCGTCTTCGCTTGGCTGTAGTGCCGTGGCGGAGAAGGTCGTTCACCATTTCTTGACCGACGAACTGCCTCAGCAACTCACGGACGATCATCCACTAGCACTCGGGGCTACTACGGTTTCACCCGTGAACGAGCCGGCATCATGAGTGACACACGGTTATGAGCGTCACAGACCAGACCCTGACTGTCAGCGAGCTTGGCGACCTCATCCGCCTCGCTCTCGAAGCTGCCATGCCCTACGGCGTCTGGGTCGAAGGCGAGATTCGAGGCATCAGCCGTAGCCGAAACGGCCACGTCTATTTCGACCTGGTCGAGCCGGCAGAGACGTCGGGCGAAGCTCCGCTAGCCACGCTGCCGGTCGTACTTTTTCGGGACAGCCGAGACCGCGTCAATCGAGTGCTCAAACGCCACGGCGACCCGATCCGGATGACTGACGGTGTGCGGATTCGAGTCCAAGGCGTCGTCGACTACTACTCACCCCAAGGCCGCATGCAGCTGCGCATGTCGGCGATTGATCCGACGTTCACGCTTGGCGTGCTCGCCGCCGAGCGTGAGGCGCTTCTGCGTGAACTCTCAGACTCTGGCCTGCTACACACCAACGCATCCTGCGAGATGTCTGCCGTGCCGCTTCGGGTAGGCCTGGTCACATCGCTGCGAAGCGCTGCTCATGCCGACATGATCACTGTGTTCGAACGCAGTGAACTGGCCTTCACGCTTGTGGAAGTCGATACGCCGGTGCAGGGGCTCGGCGCCGAACACCGGATCGCAGCGGCAATCCAGGCCGCTGGCCAGGCCGACGTCGACATAATCGTGCTGGCTCGTGGTGGCGGGTCAAAGACGGATCTCGCTGTCTTTGACCATGCCGTTGTGGCGCACGCTATCGCCAGCGCGCCGGTGCCAGTCTTCAGCGGTGTCGGCCACGACATCGATCGTTCGGTGGCTGACGAGGTAGCGCACACCGCTCACGCCACACCCACTGCTGCAGCCCAAGCCGTGGTCACCATCGTGGCGGACTGGCTGGCCCGGTTGGGTGAGCGGGAAGCGGCGGTCGTACACCACAGTCGGCGGGCTATCGCCGCGGCCGATCATCGGATCGATCTGCTTCGTCGCAGCATCGCCGGATCTACCAACGCAGCCGTCGCTCGCGCCGAGCACCGTCTGGCCGGGAACTCGGCTCGACTTGGGCGAAGCGCTCAGCGAGTCGATTCTCGGGC
Source organism: Actinomycetota bacterium (assembly GCA_009937405.1). GTDB lineage: Bacteria > Actinomycetota > Acidimicrobiia > Acidimicrobiales > Aldehydirespiratoraceae > JAACCU01. The sequence continues at coordinate 8,329 of JAACCU010000047.1, read as the reverse complement.
GCTGGCCCAACTCGATCGTGCAGTGGCGCGGATCGATGTCGCCCAACGCGACGCGTTGCGGGCCGCCAACCATCGTGTCGCCGCGGCCGCCGCTCAGGTGCGAGCCCTCGATCCAGCGCTGGCGCTGGCCCGCGGCTGGTCCATCACCCGCAATGGCGAGGGTCGCGTCGTGCGGTCGGTCGTCGATGTGGATGCAGGCGACACGCTCACAACCCAGGTCGCCGACGGAAGTGTCACGAGTACGATCAGCGAAGTGGAGCAGTTCAACAATGAGTGACTCAGAACAAGTCGGGTACGCCGACGCCATGGCCGAACTTGAAGCGATCCTCGATGATCTCGAGGACGACGATCTCGATGTCGATGTGCTCGCCACCAAGGTCGAGCGCGCATCGACATTGATCCAGGTCTGCCGGGACCGAATCGGTGCTGCCCGAGTGCAGGTCGAGCGAGTCGTCGCGTCTTTGGAGGGCGAAGATCCAGTCGACGAGGCCGAACCCGACAACGACACCACTCTCGGCGTGTGAGCCAAGTCCCGGTTCAGCTCACCGAGATCGCGGCGCGCACTGATATCGCGCTCGCCGAGATCTTTCGCATGGAGCGCGCCCGTTGGGCGGCCCTCGATCCAGCCCTCGACGTCCCCCTTGGGGATCTCGAAGACTTTGTTTCCGGCGGCGGCAAACGGCTTCGCCCCGCTTATGTGCACTGGGGTTTCGTCACCGGTGGCGGTGATCCCAAAAGTGATATCCAACTGGCTGGCTGTTGCGCAGTCGAGTTACTTCAGGCATTCGCGCTGGTCCACGACGACGTAATGGACGGCTCCCCCACTCGCCGCGGCCATCCCACGGTCTGGGCCAAGTTCATCCAACGGCACCGAGACGGTGGCTGGCAGGGTGAGGATCGCCGCTTCGGTGAGGCAGCCGCAATCCTGGTCGGCGACATCGCGATCGTGATGGCCGACCGCCAGCTCACTGGGTCGACGGTCGCCGTTCGCGAGATCTGGGATGCTTTGCGGACCGAACTCAACATGGGCCAGTACCTCGACGTGATCGGCACGGCCACCGGCAAGATCACCGCCGAGGGTGCCCGGCTGATCATGAAGCACAAGACGGCGGGCTACACGATTGTTCGACCGTTGCAGATCGGTGCCGCGCTCGCTGGTCGCCCCGAACTTGCTGATGCCCTCGCCGCTCACGGCATGCCACTCGGCATCGCCTTTCAGCTGCGTGACGACATGCTCGGCGCGTTCGGCGATGCGGAGAAGACCGGTAAGCCGGTCGGCGATGATCTCCGCGAGGGCAAGCCGACGGTGCTGCTCGCCTCTGCCCGTGACGCAGCATCGGCGGCCCAGCTCGAGGTGCTCAACCGTGTCGGCCAGCCCGATCTAACCGATCACGACGTCAACGCTATTCAGCAGGTCCTGATCGATACCGGCTCGGTGGCAGCAAGCGAGCGGGAAACCAATCAGCTGCTCGGCGACTCCATCGGGGCGATCGAATCGTTGCCCGACCACAACGGCAGCCAGGCCGCACTCCGCGCCCTCGCCGACTTCGTGGTGGAACGCGACACCTGAGCCTGTCCCCAGCGTGCGTTAGTGCCCCTAGCCTGAGCGGGTGTCTGATCCCCGCAACGAGGCCGAACGTCGCCGAACGTTTGCCATCATTTCGCACCCTGACGCGGGCAAGACCACGCTGACCGAAAAGTTTCTGCTCTACGGCGGCATGCTCACCGCCGGCGCCGGCTCGGTGAAGGCCAAGGGAGGTCGCCGTTCGGCCACATCCGACTGGATGGAGCTCGAACAGCAGCGCGGCATCTCGATTACCTCGACCGTTCTTCAGTTCCCGTATCGGGGCATGGTGCTCAACCTGCTCGACACGCCTGGTCACCGCGACTTCTCGGAGGACACCTACCGGGTGCTTGCGGCAACCGACGCCGCGATCATGGTGCTCGATGGTTCAAAAGGCATTGAAAGCCAGACCCGGAAGCTGTTCGAAGTTTGTCGCGAGCGGGAGATCCCGACCGTCACGTTCATCAACAAATGGGACCGGCCCAGCCGCGATGCCCTGGAACTGCTCGATGAGATCGAGGAGCAGCTGATTCTTGAACCCGTGCCTATGTCGTGGCCGGTCGGCGACGGCGACCGCTTCCGCGGTCTCATCGATCGCCAGACCGGCGACTTCGTTCGGTATACCCGCACCGCCCGTGGCGCGTCCGAAGCACCCGAGGAGATCGTTGACCCGGCCCGAGCCGAGGCCGAAGAAGGAGAACTCTGGTTGGAAGCCAAAGAGGGCGTCGAACTGTTCGACGTGATGGAGCGCAATTTCGACGCCAAGCGCTTCGAGGCCGGCGAGCTGTCCCCCGTCTTTTTCGGATCCGCGCTCACCAACTTCGGCGTTCGCATGATCCTTGATGCGATGGTCGATCTGGTGCCTTCGCCTTCCCCCCGAATGGACGAGAACGGCCAACCTCGGCCCCTTGAAGATCCGTTCTCCGGCATCATCTTCAAGGTGCAGGCCAACATGGACAAGGCCCATCGCGACCGTGTGGCCTTCATGCGCGTGTGTTCCGGAGAGTTCGAGCGCGGCATGGTTGTCACTCACGGTCCGACCGGCAAGCCGTTCGCCACCAAATACGCCCACACGGTCAGCGGCCAGGACCGCGAAACGGTGGAAGAGGCGTATCCCGGCGATGTTGTCGGGCTTGTCAACGCCAACGATTTCCGCGTCGGTGACGCGATCTTTGTCGACAAGCCGGTGAAGTGGCCGGCAGTGCCAGCTTTCGCTCCATCTCACTTCCGAGTCGCTCGCTCTACCGACACCTCCCGCTCCAAGCAGTTCCGTTCCGGCATCACCCAGCTCGACGAAGAGGGCGTGGTCCAGGTCTTGCGTGAGCCCGATGTTGGCGATCAGGCCCCGATCCTTGCGGCTGTTGGCCCGCTCCAGTTCGAGGTCGTGCAGTATCGGCTCGAAAATGAGTTTGGCGCACCTGTCGAGCTCAACGCATGCTCATGGACCACGGCCCGCATCACCGACGAAGAATCACGCAAGAAGCTTCGTGGCATGTCGGGCGTCACCGTTGCGGCGCGTTCCGACGGACAACTACTCGCACTCTTCGAAAGCCCGTACTGGCTCAAGCGTCTCGAGCTGGACCAGCCTGAGCTAACGCTCCACAAATTGATCGCTGAGGGTTGATGCGAATTTTCCGCACACTGCTGGCGCTTGCTATCGGCGCCTCCACATTGATGCTCGGCACCGGCACGGCCGTTGCCTGCTCGTGTGCTCAGGTAACCGATGCCGAGTTGGTCGATGTCGTCGACGTGATCTTTCGGGGCACGATCATCGACTACCAGTACGCAAAGGATGCCGACGGCGACGGCACCACCAGCTCTCTCGATCCGGTGACTTTTACCTTTGCCGTTGAAGAGGTTTACAAGGGGAACGCCACCGAAACCCAACGGGTCCTCTCACCGAACAGTGGCGCAAGCTGCGGGTTGGAGATTCCCAACGAGGGTGAGTTCATCGTGTTCGCCCAGTCGGCGCTGTGGGATGGCCCCGCCCTCGCGGAGGGCGAACTTGCCGCCTATCTTTGCGACGGCACCCGGCCGGCGACAGCCGGGTTCGACACCGACGTGGAGCCGGTAGCCCCTGATCCAAACCCTGCAATAACGGCCGCTTCAGCCGGCTCCGATGAAGCGGAACAAGAGCTGATCGGCCGCACTACCGCCGATACCGGCATCGTGGCCGTGGTCGGCTTCTTCATGGTCTGCATCTTCGCTGTCCTGGCGGCTCGCCAGTTCCGCCGCACCCGCGGCTAGGCCAGAGCCCGCAAGCGGCGACGCAAAGAACCGCCGCCGGTCTGACACAGCACGTCCCGCGCGTCTAAACTTACGCTGTAATGCTTTTCTTCTTAGGAGCAGTTGCATGACCGACGTTCGTCCGCCGGTGGCCGATTGGTCCACTGACTTCGACCATCAACATCCCGATTACGCGGCAAACGCCACCGACATTTGGGACGATTTACGCGCCAATTGCCCAATCGCCCACACCGACCGATACGGCGGCGCGTGGTTCCCAACCCGGCACGAAGACATCGCCGCGATCTCCAAAGACGTCGTGCACTTCTCGTCCCAGGGTGTGGTGGTTACCGAAGAACGGCCCGAGATCCCCGCCCCAATGGGTTACGCGCCACCGATCACCAGCGACCCGCCCTTCCATTCCATCGCTCGCGGCATCATGCTGAAGTTCTTCTCCCCCAAAGCAATCGATGCCTGGGAACCCACCGTCCGCGAAACCTGCCGCCGCCTGATCGCAGACGTCAAGGCCAAAATCGATGCCGGCGAGACCACCATCGACATCGCCGCGGACTACAGCCAGCACATCCCCGTCAGCGTCATGGCCGACATGCTCAGCCTTCCCCGTGAAGACGGCGATCTCTTCCGCGGCTTCATCCACAACATCATGGAGCAAGCGGGCGAGGAGCCGCCCTACGAAGAGTCCATGGACTTTTACCTCGACACCCATGTGACGAAGCGACGAAGCAACCTCGGCGACGACCTGATCAGCTACCTCTGCCAAGCCGACATCGAAGGCATGCCGCTCTTGGACGAGCATGTTCGCGGCACTATAGGCCTCCTGATCATTGCTGGAATCGACACGACATGGTCTGCGATCGGCGCCAGCCTTTGGCACATGGCCCAGTCGCCGAAAGACCGCGACCGCTGGACCAACGATCCAAGCGTTCAACCATTCGCGCTCGAGGAGATGTTGCGCTTCTATGCGCCGGTCACGATGGCCCGCCTCATCGCCGAAGACATCGAACTTGGTGGCTGTCCAATGAAGGCCGGCGAGTGGACCCTCCTTCCGTTCCCCGCAGCCAACCGAGACCCAGAAGCCTTCGACCAGGCCGACGAATTAGTGATCGACCGAGAACGCAATCGCCACTCGGCGTTCGGCCTTGGCATCCATCGCTGCGTTGGCTCCAACCTTGCGCGCCTCGAAGTACGCATCGCCATGGAAGAGTGGATGGCCGCCTTCCCCGACTTCGAACTGGCCGATCCTGATGCTGTTACCTGGTCGACGGTCCAGGTCCGTGGCCCCCGCCAGTTACCCATTCTCTTTTCTAGCTAAGCATCGATCCGCTGTCTGACCTAAGGTTCCTTCCGTGAAGATCAAGTACGACCGCTCCGCCTGCCAAGGCCACAACCGCTGCTACATGCTCGCCCCTGAGCTGTTCGACACCGACGATGAGGGCTACGCAATCCTCCTCGTCGACGGCGACATTCCAGCTGAACTCGAGGAAAAGGCCCGACTCGCGGCCGATAACTGCCCCGAGTTCGCCATCGAAATCGAGGAGTAGGATCCGCCCGTGCGGATTCACAAGTTCAGCTCCACCGAAGCATTTATCGCCATTGACCTAGAGGGCGCTGAGGCGTCGTCCGGGCCGGTGCGATGGGCTCGCAAAGTCCTGCAAGGCGGGGCTAAAGATCTGGCGCGTTCCCAGACCTACACCTATGCCGTGCTGGGCATGGCCCGTGGTGGAGCGTCCGCAGGTATCTCCGCCGAAGGCCCCGATCGCGGTACAGCAATCGAAGCATTCGTTGCTGAAGCAGGCGAACTCGTTGCCTCTGGCATGTACCTGCCGGATGCGGCAAAAGGCGTCGCTCGCGATGAACTCGCCTCGCTCGCCGCCGACGACCCCCGCGACACCGCTCGCATGGGCGCGTTCGCCGACCACTGCGAGGGCCTCGGCGCCGCCGTCGTCGCGGAAAAGACGGTGGGCTCACTCGACGGCCGCAGTGTGGCCATCGAGGGCTTCGGCGCCGCCGGCCCTGCGCTCGCGGCAGCGTTGGCCGAGCGCGGCGCCCACGTCACCGCTATCTCAACTGCCACCGGCATGGTCAGCAGCGCCACCGGATTTCCGGCCCCCGCGTTGGCGACGTCGTGGGGAACCCATGGCGCAGACCTGGTCAGTGACCTCGGCGAAGTGGGCCATGGCACCGCCATCTTTGGCTCGGGCGCCGACATCTTGTTCGCCGGTTCGAAGATGGGCATCATCGATCATTCGATTGCTACCCAGCTCACCGCCGCAACCGCCGTCGTCCCTTGTGGACGCCTACCGCTCACAGCACGGGCTCTTGCAGTTCTGCGCAACGCAGGCGTGGCCACACCAGCCGACTTTGTCGCACTGGCCGGTTCAACGTTGGCCGTTTGGGGCGATGTCAACCGCACCGACGACGAGATCCTCGCCGGCATCGCCGAAGAACTCGGCGGTCTCAGCACCCGATACGCGTCACACGAAGACGGTCCTCTGCTTGCCGCCTGCTACGACGCCGAAAAGTTCCTGTTGAGCTGGCAGGAATCGCTGCCCTTCGGCCGGCCGCTCGCTCCTTAGTCATCCGCTTTCGCGACGCCCTAGCCCCGGTTTACGAGGCCAAGACGTCAAGAAGCATGAATGATCAGGGGCCGGTGAAGTTGTAGGTGTGGTCTTCTGCCCATGCCGCGGTGAGGGCCGGGTCGGCGTAGGAGTCCTGCTCGAGCGGGACGTCATAGCCGCCATAGGCACCGAGTTCGCTGCGACCGACAACCATCCAGTGGACCTCATCGGGGCCGTCGGCGAGACGGAGGGTGCGCTGGCTGTGATACATCTGCGGCAGTGGCGTCCATTGGCTGACGCCGGTGGCGCCATGCATCTGGATGGCCTGGTCGATGATCTGGCAGACACGTTCGGGCACCAGTGCCTTCACCGCTGAGATCCAGACGCGGGCTTCAGCATTGCCGAGCGTATCCATGGCCTTGGCTGCACGAAGCACCATCATGCGCATCGATTCGATCTCCACCCGGGCGCGGGCGATAATCTCCATATTCCCGCCGAGGCGGGCAAGGGGACGGCCGAAACCTTCACGGGTGAGGCCACGCTTGACCATCAGGTCAAGGGCTTTCTCGGCGGCGCCGATCGAACGCATGCAATGGTGGATGCGGCCCGGGCCGAGGCGCAGCTGCGAAATTTCGAAGCCGCTGCCTTCGCCGAGGAGGATGTTGCTCGCCGGCACATGAACATCGTTGAACTTGATGTGCATGTGCCCGTGGGGAGCGTCATCGTTGCCGAAGACGTGCATCGGGCCGAGGATCTCGACGCCAGGCGTGTCGATGGGAATCAGTATCTGCGACTGCTTACGATGCGGCGGGCCGTCCGGGCTGGTCTGCACCATTGTGATCAGGATCTTGCAGCGAGGGTCGCCGGCACCGGAGATATAGAATTTTTCGCCGTTGATGACGTACTCGTCGCCGTCACGGACAGCCTTGGTGCGGATGTTCTTCGCATCGGAGGACGGCAAACCCGGCTCGGTCATGGCATAGGCCGAGCGAATCTCACCGTTCAGCAAGGGCTCAAGCCACTGCTTCTTCTGCTCATCGGTGCCAACCCGTTCCAGCACTTCCATGTTGCCGGTATCTGGGGCCGAGCAGTTCAGTGATTCAGAACCCAGCGGATACTTGCCGAGTTCGGTGGCGAGATAGGCGTAGTCGAGGTTGGAGAGACCTTGGCCGCTTTCGGGTAGGAAGAAGTTCCAGAGCCCAAGCTCCTTTGCCTTGTTCTTTGCACCTTCCAGCAGCTCAAGCTGCTCGGGCAGGTACTGCCAGCGGTCGGGCCGACTCGCACCCAAACGGTGAAACTCCTTCTGCATCGGTTCAACGACCGTCTCTAGGAAGTTGACGACCTTGTCGTAGAAGGGACGAGCCTCTGCAGACATGCGCAGATCGAAATCATCGGGCGAACTCTTGAGACCGGTGGACATGGATCAACCTCCGTCGGGGACGGCTGACATCGTGCCATATCAGCGATCGCAAAGCCCAAACGAGCTGCGGTGTCTTACTGTTCGTGACCAGACCGGGTCACTCGTCGCTAACTCAACCGCATCCGAGTCGACGACACAACAAGTCACATGTGGTTGATCGTCAATCCAGACCCGGTCCATCTTGGATGCAGTGGCGATTTGGGTCCGCCCCTTGATCGTGCATCGCAGGGATCCCCAGCGGGGCCGTTGTCATCATTGGTCCGTCCAGTGCAGGCAAATCGACGCTGCTGCCGTGCACCAGGGGGCTTCAACCGCTTTCCGCACATTTCAGTGCTCTCCGATGCGGTGGTGGCAACGTGGTTGGCCCACAAGCGCTCGCATCTTGGCGAACGGCCCCAGCATGTCTTGCGGCCCAACAACCCTCGTCGATATCTCACCGCGGCTCGCTAGCCTGATGCCGTTACGGGGCTGTAGCTCAGTTGGCTAGAGCACCTGCTTTGCAAGCAGGATGTCGTGGGTTCGATTCCCATCAGCTCCACT
>JAACCU010000046.1 GCA_009937405.1 Actinomycetota bacterium | reverse complement strand
CTCGCGTTGCGGCCCCGCACCCTCGAACCGCTCTTCGGTGGACTCGACTCCATGTACCGGGTCCACCGTTGGGCCGGCACATTCGCTGTAGTCGCAATGTTTCTGCACACACAGACAGAACCAGAGGTCGAGGACGGATTCCGCGGGGCCAGCAAGCAAACGGCCGACTTCGCCGAAGAACTCGCCGGTATCGGGGAAATCGCGCTCTATGTGCTGATCGGCATCTCGTTGGTCCGCTGGTTTCCCTACCGCTGGTGGCGGCTAACCCACAAGCTGCTCGGCGTGCCGTTCCTCTTCGCCTGTTTCCACTTCTACACCGCAGAGAAGCCTTACCCGAACGGGTCGCAATGGGGCTGGTACTTCGGCGTCTTCATGAGTGTCGGAATCATCGCCTACGGGCTCCGCGTCGTCGTCCGAGACATGATCTCCCCCGGACTACGCCACACCGTCTCCGACGCCACCGTCCACGGAACCACCCTCGAACTCACACTGCGACCCGACGGCAACAAGCTGCAGCACCGGAGCGGACAGTTCGCCGTGGTCAAGGTGCAAAAGCCAGGGCTGAGTGAACCCCACATCTTCACCATCGCATCGGGGCCCGACGAACCCGCGCTTCGGTTCTTCATCCGCGATCTTGGCGACTGGACCACCAAGATGCAGACCGCAGACCTGCACGGGGCCACCGTGGTTGTCGAAGGTCCATACGGACGATTCGAACCGACCGTTGCGCACACGTCACGCACAGTGTGGGTTGCCGGCGGCGTGGGCGTCACGCCATTCCTCTCCGCCTCCAACGCATTGGATCCCGCCCCCGAAGGTGAACGGCCCGTGCTCTTCTACGCGGTCCGGTCCGTGGACGACGCGATGGCGCTCGCTGCCCTCCGCCAGGCCGAAGACGAAGGCCGTATCGATCTCCGACTCTGCAGTTCAACTCTCGGCACTCGCTTCTCCCTTGAACTGCTCGCCGAACACGCCGGACCAGATCTGAGCGGCGCCCACGTCGCCGTTTGCGGCCCTGTCGGGCTCGTTCACACCGCGTCTGACGCAGCCCGTTCGCTCGGAGCAACAGACATCGAGACAGAAGACTTCGACATCCGTCAGGGGTTCGGGCCCGACTTGTCTCGAGATGTTGAAAACCTGGTCAACCAGTTCGTGGCTAGCCGAAAGGATCGTCGCCGCTGAGGAAAGCCTCGCAGCGACCCACAACAGATACGAGGTCTCTGGCTTCGCGCTCCCCCGTCGGGTCAAGTTCGCGACGATCGACAAGCCAGCCGAGCAGCGACAAAGAGCGCAGAAGCAGAAACGTCGAGAGAAGCGCCTCATGGTCGGCGGGCAGAGCCCGGTGTTCCCGGTAGCCGGCAACGACCGCATCCTTCACTTCGGGGAACCAGGCCAAGCAGCCCTGGTCGTAGATAGAGACGGCAAGGTCGTGGAGATGCCAACCGAAACCAGCGTCATCAAAGTCGATCATCACGAGATCATCGCCGTCGACAAACAAATTATCGGCATAGAGATCGGCGTGGATCAGGCCGTAGCGGTCAGCGCCGGTACCAAACGCCAACAAGGCCTCATGTAGCGCATCGCGGGTTTCGACGAGCACCTCACGCTGATCGGCCTCAGCGCCGGGGGCCTCCCAAAACCGGCCCCACAAAGGGTCGGGCCCCACCATGCCATCAACATCCCAGGCCCGGCGTTGAAACCAGGACGGCGGCTCCCACTCGGCAGACTGGTTGTGCATCTCGCCAAGGAGGGCGCCGGTGCGCCGGTACCAGTCAGCGGCGCGCGCCGAAGAAGTTTCTGCATCAAGGGTTTGGCTCAAGCTTTGGCCAGCGACCCAGCCGACCACACCGACGAAACGACGGTCGCCATTGGAGACATCAACAGCCACATGACTTCGGCCGTCGGATGCTTCGATCGGTCGAGCAAGTGCGAATGCTCCGCCCTTGTTGAGCGAATCCACCCAGGCATGCTCGGATTCGAGCTCGATGAGCGAGTTGTACCCCGACCGATGCAGACGGGCCACCACTGGACCACCCACCGCACGATCAATACGAAAGACCAGGTTTTCGCTGACCGACAAGAGTTCAACACCAACAATGTCGAACGGCCATGCACCGAGAGCTCGGGTGACGGCGGCGGCTTCACGCTGCCAGCGATCACCGGCCACTACTTCGCCGCTGCAAGCACGAGCGACATGACGTCGAGAAGGTGATCGGCATCCGCCATCGAAAACACGAGCGGCGGCCGGAGCTTCAACACATGGCCGTGCGGGCCGTCCAGGCCGATCAAAACGCCGGCCTGGCGCGCCGCGTTGACGATGGCTCTGGCTCCTTCCCCGTCAGGGCCACCATCATGGTCGAGCCAGTCGGCACCAACGAAAAGACCCACGTTGCGAACCTCACCGAGGCGGTCGGTAACACCCATTTCGCGAAGACTTGCAGCCAGATGGTCGCCCACCCGAGGTATCTGATCGAGCAGCCCTTCATCCTCGATCACATCAATCACGGCCATGCCCGCGGCAGCCTGCACCGGGGTGGCCGCGAACGTGTTGAAGTAGCGGGTGGACGAACGGAACCGCTCCACCAACTCCGCCGCGGCCACCACCCCCGAGAACGGGATACCGGCACCCATCGGCTTTCCCATCACCGCGATGTCGGGTTCGAAGCCGGAGTACTCATAGCCCCACCAGCATCCACTACGAGCAAAGCCGGCTTGGACCTCGTCGGCGATCATCAGTCCGCCGGCGGCGTGCACCAATTCGACTACTTCTGCCATCTCCCCTGCGGCGAGCGGCGGTAGGCCCTCGTTGGCGAGGATCGAGCACATCAGCACTGCCGCGACCCCGATGCCTGCCTCATCGAGCGACCGGATGGCATCAGCGACACCGTCGACGAACCGGCGGGAACCATCGGGCAGGGGCACCCCTCGCACTTCAGGGTCGACGGGTTTGCCTGCGCCAACACGGCCGCCGATGTCGTTCAGCCGGCCGACATCGGTGTTGTTGCCGTGGTACGCGGCTTCGCTGGTGATGAATCCACGGTTGCCTGTGGCGAGGCGGGCCATCGTCATTGCCACCTCATCGGCTTCGGTGCCGGAGCACGCGAACACGAGGGCAGACAGCGGTTCGGCGTGAAGGGCAGCCAACCGTTCGGCGTAGTCCACCACCAAGCCATGGACGTACCGGCCATGGACTTGAAGCGTTGCCATCTGAGCGCTGACAGCGGCAACAACACGGGGGTTGGCGTGACCCACGCACGGGACATTGTTGTAGGCGTCGAGGTAGCGCCGGCCGTCCGAGTCAAACAACCAGACGCCTTCCCCTCCGACGAGCTCAATCGGCTCGTCGTAAAAAAGCGGCGCACCATGACCAAAGACTTGTTTGTGGCGAGCGAGTGATGTCACCACCAACCTCCTGGGTGTTGCACCCGCGTTTTACTCGTGCGATTCCTCGCCCCTGGGCAACCGTTCATAGCGGCAACCGTAGATCACTCGTTCCCGATCGGCTCTTTGAGGCTTTCCATACCTGTGTGTCCATAGTCAGCAGTAGCGTTCACGAATGTCGATGAACACTGACACCGAGGAAGGGATCTTCTCGGAACAGTGGCGAAGCACAACGATCGCAGTCATGGCGGCAGTCGGCATCGTCGCCTACAACAATCTGGCGGTCAGCGCCGCACTCCCGGAAGTCGGCAACGACCTTGGCGATGTAGTTCTGCTCCCGTGGACGATCTCGGTGGAACTGCTCACCTCTGGGGTCGCCATGCTGGCGGTGGGGCCGCTGATTGACAGTGTCGGTGCCCGTCGAATTTTCCGTGTCGGAGTGATGGGATTCATCCTGACATCTGTGCTGTGTGCATTTGCGCCATCGATGTTGGCGCTCGTGGGGGCACGCGCGCTCCAGGGAGTCTTCGCCGGTCTGGTGATGACGGTGGTCATGGCGGCAGTAGGAATTCTGTATCCCCCTCAGACCCGGGCGAAAGTGTTCGCCGCGAATGCCACGGTGTGGGGGGTCACGAGTGTGGCGGGCCCAACCATCGCGGCAGGTCTCGTCTCGACCGTTGGATGGCAAGGCATCTTCTTGATGAATGTGCCCGTCGCCGTGATTGCCGCAGTGCTGGCCTGGAACAAAATGCCGGACAGCGACGAGCATGCCGAGCAAAGCTCAGTCGATGGCCGCGGCATTGCGCTGGTGACCGCAATCACCGCCGCCGCGCTCGCCACGGCACAAGGCTCTCTAACTCTGATCGCAGTGGGTGTCGTCGTAACTCTGATCGCTGCTGGCCTGTACATCCCTCATGAGCGCCGGTCGGCTCACCCGGTCGTCCGTATCACCCACATCATGTCGCCCAAGTTTCGAAACGTGCACCTCACGTCGGCGCTGGTGGTCGGCGCCGGTATCGGCGTCCACGCGTTCCTTCCGATTTATCTCCGCGGCGCCCGGGGTCTGTCCATTGCAGCAGCCGCATTCTCGATCGTGTGGATGTCGACTGCCTGGTCGATGTCGGCCTTTACCGCGAGTCGGCTCCAACGCCGCTACCCGCCCGAGCCAATCATTTTTGGGGCTTCGATCAATGCGTTCTGCGGCACTATCGCCATCACCTTGAGCGTCAGTGCTGAGGTTCCCATCTGGATGCTGTTCGTCAGTCTGTTCTGGGCTGGCTCAGGGATCGGTGCCATATCAACAACTGGCGTGGTCATGCTGCAGTCCCGTGTCAACCTCAACGAAATGGGCCGCATCAACGCGGCCCACCAGTTCCTGCGGACTGTCGGCATTACCTATGGTGTCGGTCTCGCTGGCGTGATCATCTTCACCACCGTCGATCGACGTACCGGCAACGTTGAGACAGTCCGAGAACTACTGGGTGGGGAAGATTCAGCCGTCAACCAACCCGTCATCGATGCACTCGCTGCGGGCTACTCCTACACGACGTTCGCGGCCGTTCTTGCCATGGCTCTGGCTATCCGCTCGGCACGTGCCCTAGTGCGAGACCGTGTCGAGCCAGTACCATCCGCAGGGTGAAGGCTCTTCGGTTCAGTCGCAATGAAGGCAAGTACGCAGCGGCGATGCTGGCGGCGCGTCTGCGACCCGGGGCCGGCGGCACCGTTGGTCCACTGAGCCTCGTCGACCACGACGCCCCCGATCTGCCCACCAAAGACTGGGTTCGGGTCTGGCCACGGCTGGCCGGCATTTGCGGGTCTGACATCTCAACGCTCGATGGCCATGCGTCTCGCTACTTCGAAGATTTCGTGTCGTTCCCCTTCGTGCCCGGCCATGAGGTTGTGGCCGACACCGCTGATGGTCGCCGCGTTGTGCTTGAGCCTGTGCTTGGCCATGCGTGTCGTGGTTTTGAGCCGCCGTTCGAGGGCGCCTCGCCCGCCGATGGCAACGACTACCGCCATCTCACCTGCGGACACCTCGAGCCCGGTTTACAGACCGGCTTCTGTGAGAGCACCGGTGGCGGATGGTCAACAGAGTTCGTGGCGCATCCCAGCCAGCTCCACGATGTGCCCGACTGGATGAGCGATGAGCTCGCTGTCACGATCGAGCCTGTGGCCGGAGGCGTTCACGCCGCGCTGCGAGCCAACGTCAAAGACGGCGAGACCGTAGCCGTGATCGGTGCCGGCGCCATGGGCCTCGTCACCGTTGCCGCACTCCGGCACTTCACCAACCCCGATTCGATCATGATCGGGGCCAAGTACCCGGTGCAGAAAGATCTTGCCGCTGAGTTCGGCGCCGACGTCGTATGCGCTCCCGGCGAACTGGCCCGCGCCGTTCGCCGCGCCACCGGCTCCTTCATGGTCGGCCCCCGCCTCTCGGGCGGCGCCGATGTTGTGATCGACGCCGTGGGCAGCCAGGAGTCGATTGAGTCTGCGATATCGATGTGCCGTCCCCGAGGCCGCGTTGTGCTCCTCGGCATGCCCGGCGTCGTCGAGCTCGACCTGACAGCCCTGTGGCATCGCGAAACTGAACTGATCGGCACCTACACCTACGGCACCGAAACTCTTCCCGACGGCCGCACCGCATCCGCGTTTGCACTCGCCCTTGAGCTGGCCGGAAAGGTGCCATTCGACCGTCTCGTGTCGGCCACCTATCCCCTCGTTCGCTATCGCGAGGCGCTTATTCATGCCGCCGAATCCGGTTCGCGAGGCGCAGTGAAGGTGGCCTTCGACATGCGCGGTGAAAAGCATCGGGGAATCCCCGCGTCGGAATCCTGATTCCCTCGTTGGATTCGGTGATCAACCGGCCAGACTGATGACTATGGCCGAGACCACCACTGCGCCCGCCCTCGACGACGAGACCCACGCCGCCCTCACGCTCTACAACGAGTACGTGAAGGCCGACCGCGAACGCTCCCAGCGCGAGAAGCGTGTCAAGAAAGCGGAGCGGGCCAAGGAAGAGGCCGCCGCCCTCGTCAAGAAGCTGAGCGCATCCGGCTCAGCTGACGAAAAAGCCGCCGCTGACGCCGCGTACCGCGAAGCCAACGACGCCTGGCGCAAGCAGCGTGACGGCGAAGAGCCCGAGCCCGCCGCCGCTGAAGAAGCACCCGCCGAAGAACCCGTCGCCGAAGAGGCAGCTGTCGAAGAAGCACCCGTCGAAGAGGCAGCTGTCGAAGTAGCAGAAGCCACACCGGCTGATGATGACGGCGAAGACACTCCTGCCGTCGCGGACGCTGACGAAGAAGAGTAGGTCGCTGTCGGCTCGAAAACGACTCGAGCGTGTGTCCCCGGAGGGGAGCCACACGGTCGGTCAACACTGGGTATGAATCAGCTTTTGGACGGTTTGTGGGGCTAGTCGCCCTGGTACGAGTTCCAGTCCATGTTGCCAGCCTCATCGACCCAGACGTCGATGAACCAGATCTGGCCTTCGCCTTCGAAGTCGACCTTGGCCGTGGAGCCAGGCGAACCCTGGTTGTAGTCCCAGGCTTCGAAGCCAGCGGAGGGAGCGAGCTCCTTCACGTAGAGCTGACTGTCGTAGAGCTTGAACTTGGCAGCGCCAACTCCATGGATCTCGACCCACTCGTAGACCGGCTCAGGAGAGATCGCTTCATCCCAGCGATGGATCTCGACCTCGTTGTTTTCGTTGATGAGCGCTTTGCCGTACCAGATGTGCTCACTGTTGATGAAGCCGACGTAGACCTTCCAGCCTTCAGCCTTGATGACCTCATACGTGTGGCCCTCGTTGACAGTGACGTCGCCTACCCAGAGTGTGCCGCCTTCACGTTCGACAACGAAGCTGCCCTTGCCGGGAATCTCGACCACGAAATGGTCGACGATTACAGGCGCTACTGGTGTGGGTTCGGGCTTGACAGTGGTGGTGGTCGGAGCGATGACTTCTTCGACGATCACGCTGAGCTCGCCATGTATACCGGGCTTAATGGTGATCTCCTTCTTGAGATCGCCGCTGGCGATGACGACGACAAGATGCTCACCATCAAACTCGGCACTGATGACTTTCCATCCTTCGGTCAGGCCATACGAGAGCACCTTGATCTCACCGCCGAGCGATTCTGCGACCTCAGCCGTACCCAGTTCACCGAGGTAAACGTCGTGGACGACCTGATCCGGAGGGCCGATTGGGGTGGGGGCCGCTGTGCTGGTGTTGACTTCCTCAACCTTGGCCTCGGTGCCGTCTGCTCCATCAGTGTCGCCGGGGTCGGGGACCTCGACCTCGGGCACAGTGTTCTCAGGGATGCTTTGGGCGGTCTCGACCTCGGAAGCATCGCCGTTGGCCGATGCCATGGCAGCGGCACTCACGGCCAGCAATGGCACAAGGACTAGGGCGCCGATCATCCGGCGCACGTGGCCGATCCGGGCGGAACGCATGCGCGGACGCAGTTGCTCGAGAACCAGGTCGGTTTCGTTCTGAGAAGTTTGTTCGTTCATCGGGCCATCTCCTGGTTACCGATTCGCTCGGCCGTGCGGGGCTTGAGGGTTTGACGGGCTCGACTGAGGCGGAAACAGACCGCTCCCGGGGAGATCCCTATACGACCTGCTGCCTCCTCGGTACTGAAACCAGCGCCGTAGTAGAGGTCGACGGCTTGTCGCTGCTGGGGAGGGAGTTGGTCGAGGGCTTCGTCGAGTGGTCCGCCAAGATCAGTGCCGGATTCGGGTCCATCAAGGACCTGCGTTGCCGCCAGCTTCGGCATTGCCTTCCCGTGGGTCACTAGACGACGATGTTGGTCTCGGGTGATGTTCACCGCGACACGTCGCACCCAGCCGGCAGGTTCGCGATAGTGCCCGACACGCCACCAGCGGGCAAACGCCCAAACGTATGCCTCCTGGGCCGCGTCATGGGCGTCATCTGCACGGGTGCCATCAAGGATCAATCCTCGAACCGTCGTGTCGCAGTTCTCCCGGAAGAACCGGTCGAATTCTCGGGCCATACCCAACCGCTGCTCGTTTGTCCATCACGCATCGCCGTTGCCACTCTCTTGTACTCACGCACGAGGACATGGAAATGTTTGGCCATTGCAAAAATTTTCGTACTGTTCCTTCGTCGGGCTTCGGCGAGGGCATGAGCATGAAATTCAACAGCAATCGGCCGACGAAAAGCAGCGAAGATCATAGAGCGCTCTATGTACGCTGGGCGAGCTCGACGTTGTTGACGTCATCTATCCCCTCGCCTACGGTCGAGCGGTGAGCAGCAAACACGCAGATGCAAGCAAAGTTGGTTCAACAGCAACTCAGAAAAAGCCTGCTACACCGGCATCGGTAATGGTTCCCGTGCAGCCCAAGCTGGTGGTGGGGTCAACGGCTGATCCAGCTGAGCGAGAGGCCGACCGAATGGCTGACCGGGCGCTAGCTTCGTTGATGCGAAGTCCTGCCGCTCGCCGCGACGGAGACCCCGGCAGTGGGGGTGATCTTGCTAGCGAGATCGCTGCTGGTTCCAAGATTGCCAGGCGCACTGCCGTCGTCGGCGCCGAGGGCGGAAGCCTTGATTCCGACACAGAATGCCGGATCCAGGCTGCGACCGGGGGTGGCCAAGCCCTCCCTGACTCGCTACAGCAATCGATGGGCGGCGCGTTCGGGGCCGATTTCTCCGGCGTTCGGCTACACGTCGGCCCTGAGTCCGACCAACTCAACGAGCGCATCCAGGCACGGGCGTTCACGGTTGGGTCCGATGTCTTCGTCCGCCGGTCCGACTATTCACCAGGGTCGCCGGCAGGTCAGCACCTGATCGCCCACGAACTGGCCCACACCGTGCAGCAGGGTGGTGCGCCCGTGCAGCGCTCTGCCCCTGAAGTAATCCGACGAAACACAGCCATGCAGATCGTG
>JAACCU010000045.1 GCA_009937405.1 Actinomycetota bacterium | reverse complement strand
GGGGGCGGTTTCGGGCATGGAGCGGCACGCTACCCGCCGGGAAACAACCGCCCTCTACGATGTGACGATGCCGATCAAACGTCGCCGTCGAATTGCCGTTCTCATCACGATCCTCGCCTCACTCGGAATCGGGTTAGTCGCCGCCCTCGCAGCAGCAATTGGCGACACCGAACGGATCTCCAGCTACTGGATCAGCGGCACTCTCACCGAAGACGGCCTCCTCGTCACTGAGGTCATCGACTACGACTTCGGCGACGTCATCCCGAGGCACGGCATCTACCGC
The DNA here is from genome assembly GCA_009937405.1 of Actinomycetota bacterium. Classification (GTDB taxonomy): domain Bacteria; phylum Actinomycetota; class Acidimicrobiia; order Acidimicrobiales; family Aldehydirespiratoraceae; genus JAACCU01. The sequence goes on along the minus strand of JAACCU010000045.1, from coordinate 3,134 downwards.
GATATCCCTGACGCGCTCGCCCAGTCGGTTGCCGTCAGCTCTCCAACTGCTCCCGACGGGGCCCGCGTGTCGGAGGGGTATTTAGACATCTCGATCAGGATCGGCGACCCAGACCGCACAATCACCGGCCGTCATCGCTACCAAATCAACTATGTGCTCCCGCTGCATGCCGTTGTCCAGGGCGATTTCTTTGCATGGGATGCGATCGGCACCGACTGGACCGTGCCCATGCAAAAGATCACGGTCGCGCTTGTTCTCCCCAACGAACTGACTTCACCAGGTTGTGTCACCGGAACAGCGTGGGACGAATCAAGCTGCACGCTCATCCGCGAAGGGGCCGCCCGCTCCGTGGTGTTCGTCAACTCGCTGAGCACAGGCCAAGGGCTCACCATTTCCGGAGCACTGGGTGATGAAGCCATTGTGAATGCCAGCCCGATCCCCCCTTCAGGACCAGCCGTCGATCCCGGAAGCGGCATCTTCTTACCCGCATTGATCGCCGCGCTGCTGGCATTCGCGGGGTCTTTGCTCGCGGCGATAGCGGTCCGCCGAGCGGGACGCGAACGTGTCTGGTCGGGGGGAGCCGCCGACGCAGCGTTCGGTGAACTCGAGGACGGCTTGTCCTCGGAACGCGTCGACCAATCCGACCTCGCGGCGTTCGCCACAATCGAATTCGAACCCCCACGGGACATGAGCGCGGTTGAAGGCGGCTTGCTGCTGGAGTAACGAGTCCTTGACCAACACATGTCGGCCTGGCTGCTCGAGTCCGCCATCCGAGATGAGATCCAGATAGAGGGTGGCGATGAGCCGATTCTTCGACGTGGCGCTGCCCCCCCACACCCCAGCGTGCATCCGATCTTGGACGCGATGTTTAGCGGCCGCTACTCGGTTGAGCTGGACTCCTATGACAGCGGGTTCCACACAGGATGGCATCGCCTCAATGGCGAGCTCAACGACTGGCTCAACGGGTCGGCCCACTGGGACGAATCAGGTCAGCGGCGCCGCACCTGGATCCGGGCGTTCTCCGTCGTAGGAGTCATCGTTGGTCTCGTCGTGCTCGTCATCGGAGCGGTGATGGCAACCCGTTCGGGCGGATCGGGCTTGGCGGTGCTCATCGCCGGCAGTGCCCTCGTCGGCGGTGCGACCGGGGCGATCGTGAACTCATTCGAACTCCTGATCCGGACCGAGGTCGGCTCTGCCCTCTGGCTACGAATCGAGTCGGTGCGGCGATTCCTGGCGGCATCCGAAGCCGAGCACGTCGACAATGCGGCCGAGCGAGGCGTGTTGCGTCAATACTCGGCGTGGGCCGTCGCCCTCGGCGAATCCAAAGCGTGGTTCAGCGCCGTCGATGCGGCCGCAAGCCAAAACCCTGACATGGCCCACCTGCACCGACGCGATTTGGCCTTTATGGCTGCCGGCGTTCACATATCGTCTGCCGCTCGCACCGCCTCCACCGCGCCAAGTTCCTCCGGTGGTGGTGGCTTCAGCGGCGGCTCTGGCGGCGGGGGCGGCGGCGGGGGCGGCGGCTCCTGGTGAGTTGATAGTCCGCCACGGTGCACCCGACGGCGAAGATCGGAACAGGTTCGAAGAAGCGGACCGTGCCGGTTGCCCCCTTCGCGGCTGCGCTCACCGCGAGGAACGTGCGGATCTCAAAGCCACCCTGGCCAGCATCGGCGTAGACGGTCAGATCGTCGTAGTCGAGGAGTGCGTCCTTGTCGTGGCGACACCATCGATCGAGGAAGTCACGGTCCCATCCCTCGTTGATCTTTCCAGAGTCGGGGGTGGCCGGCCAGTGCGAGATGCCGCCGGTACCAACCAGTGCGATGCGTTCAGGGACAGAATCGGTGGCACGACGGATCGCCTCGCCAAATGCCCATGCTCGGTTGAGTGGCGTCAACGGGGGACCCTGGCAGTTGATATTGACCGGGATGACGGGTAGGTCCCAGTTGGGGGTGAGAAAGCTCAGCGGAACCGCTATGCCATGGTCGAACAACCATTCTTCGGCGTAGGCAACGTCGACACTGTTCATCATCTCGGTGATGAGACGATAGGAGAGGTCCCGATTGCCGGGCGCTCGAAACTTTTCGATCTTCAGCCAGTCTGGGTCTTCGATCGGACCGTCGTAGAAGTCGGCCATACCAACCGCGAACGACGGCATGTTGTTCATGAAGAAGTTGGCGAAGTGCTCAGCGGCTAGGACGATGATGGCATCAGGCTTGGTGGCCTCGATGTCGACTCGCATCTGATCGAAGGCACCGTGAACGGCGTCGCGCTGCGCTGGCTCGGCCAGATGAGCTCGGCCAGTGATACCTGGAGCGTGGCTGCAGACACCGGCGTAGACGAGAGGCATCAGTTGTCTTCCTTTTCGGTGAGGCGCGCCATGTGGGCATCTGTTCCCTCGTATCCGGTGATGGCGTAGACGCCCTCACGCACCGGCCCGTACTCGTCGATGCCGTCGCGCATTCGCTGGAGGTAATCGGCCCATTCGATCTGGTGGAAGGCGGCAAAGTGCATGAGGATCTGACCGTTGACACCGAGGTGGAAGAGCTTCCCGATGTCGGGTTCCGTCAGGGCTGCTACTTCTTCGCCAGTGAGCTCGAAAGGGGCAATCGCCGCATGCCGGTCGGCTCGATATTGCTCCTGGAGGCCTGGTTGGCGATTGATCTCGAAGAGGAACTTCTGCACGTAGTAGAGGCTCATCTCAGCCGCCCAACTACGGGATCGTGTGGGTATCGAGGGCGATGGCGATGTTCTTTGTCTCCATGTAGAAGTCGAAACTCCAGTCACCACCGTCACGACCAATGCCGCTCGACTTTGTGCCGCCGAACGGTGTAGGCAGATGACGGACGTTCTGACTGTTGACCCAGACCATCCCTGCCTCAAGCGCGTGCGAGACACGGTGGGCGCGGGCCACGTCTGTGGTCCAGACATAACCGGCGAGCCCGTATTCGACATCGTTGGCGATCTTGATGGCGTCGGCTTCGTCAGTGAATGGGATGGAGGTCAGGACCGGACCGAAGATCTCCTCCTGCGCAATTCGCATGTCGTTGCGAGCGTCGGTGAACAAGATGGGGGCACTCCAGCACCCGCCCTCAGGGGCATCCTCCCATGCCGTGCCCTGCACAACTGTTGCGCCG
>JAACCU010000362.1 GCA_009937405.1 Actinomycetota bacterium | reverse complement strand
GTGGCAAAACACCAACAATCCATCCACGTAACACGCAGTAATCTGGTGGGAGTCACTCGAACACCGGAGTGCGATCCCGAAGCGAGAATTGCCTGAAGTGATGGCAGCGATGAGCGAACATGAACGCGAGACAACACTCTCGACGTTCAATCTGATCCGCCACTGCTGGCCACTCCGGGTCACACAGCCCAAAGGATCTCAGCGGCCCGCTCCACCAAAGCCACCGGGTCGCCGTGACCATCATTTAGATCGACCAGGTTAATCACCACCGCAGCCGGCTGCCATCGATCAGCCTCTGTTGGGAGGAACGCACCGACATCGGCCCAGCCGCGCACACTAAGCGAGTCCACAACATCACTCGCCGACTGATAAAGCGCCATCTGAGTTGAGGAATCAACCTCCTCTATGGACGCGGCGACCAATCCGTGCTGTGCCGGAGTGCATCCGCTCAGGAATACACCATCCGCTAGTCGGGTGGCCAGCTAGACCACCTGGAGCCCACGCGTTGTTACCCAGATGGGGACATCGCGACGCCCGATGGCATGCCAAGCGGGCTCGTATCCAGGTGCCGACTCCGCCGCGAAAACCGCGCGTGCCGTGACGATTGTGTCGCGGAGCATGGCTACCGGTCGGTCGGTAGAGAGCCCGAACGGATCCAGGGGCTTGTGCCCTCCCACCCCCAGTCCAAGAATGAATCTCCCGGCGTCCGTTCATCGATAGTGGCGACAGCCGCGGCGATCGCCCCCCCCAGATGGCACAGGAGTGGTGACCTTATACCCACCGCCAATCAGATCACCGAGGTCTCCCGAGCGGCAGCTGCCAACACAGCCATCGGTTTGCGCGCGATGCCCCCGTCAGCGATCCACACATCATCGAGGCCCAATTGCTCGGCCCGCACAACTGCCTCCACAAGCTGGGGAGCCGGCGCTGCCGGAAACATCCAGACACCAGTGCGAGGGGTAAGCAGATCTGATACGTCTCTAGCCGGCTCTTGATCGTACACTCAACCGTATGCGCATCGGAATTTTTCTCTTTGGTGGTGTCGAGATGGACGATGCCGGAAGTGGGCCGCCCGCGCCCACCGACCGGTCGTACTCCCCAGAACACATCTGGCGCGCCACCGAGCAAACCATTGAAACGGGGGTGCTGTGTGATCAACTCGGATTCGACTCCTATTGGCTCACCGAGCACCATTTCCAGATCGAAGGCTACGAGGTCATTCCAAACGGGATCCTGATAGGAACAATCCTCGCCGAACGCACCGAACAGATCCGAATCGGCATGGCATTCAACATCGTGCCTCAGTGGCATCCACTGAGGCTCGCTGAGGACTTTGCAACGCTCCACAACATCTCTGGCGGTCGCGGCATTCTTGGGGTTGGACGTGGCACCGTCCCGCGAGAAGCAGAGAACCTCGGCACACAGATCGGCAGCCTCGACAATCCGGACCGGGTGGCCGCCGACGACTTCAACCGAGAGCAGTTCGACGAAGCTATGTCGGTGATCCACATGGCACTCGATCAGGACACATTCGCCTTCCATGGCAATCATTTTGACTTCCCGGCCTCTGGTATCCCTGATCGCGGCGGTTTCGTCGAGGAACTCACACTGGTGCCACGCCCCCTCTACCCCTACGAGACCTGGCAGGCCATCACCTCTCCCCCATCACTCGTACAGGTTCCAAAGTCAGGATGGGGTGGCGTGTTCTGGAACAACCACCACTCGTTCATCAAGACGCGATGGGAACAATTTGCGGAGACCTGGGCTGTAGCGCACGACCACGAACTCGAGCGGGGCGAGCACCGCCAATTGGTGCTCTGCACTCGGGTCGAAGACACCCACGAGCAGGCAATCAACACTGTGCGCAACGGCCACGACGAGTTCTGGAAGTTCCTCGGCCCCTACGGCTGGAGCAAGGGATACATGGGGCCAGATGGCAAGCCGGCGAAGCCGGGGTTGATTCCCACACTCGAGGAATCGCTCGACAACAAGACGTGGGTCGTTGGCACCGCAGAGGAGGTCGCCGAGACCATCAGTTGGTACGACGACCAGATCGGCCTCGAAAATTTGCTGCTCTTCCCCGCAATGCCCGGCGATAGCTATGCCGATACAGCGGAGCAACTGGAGCGGATCTCCGAAGGCGTCTTGCCGATCATCTGACCGCCAGTAAGGTCGTCTCCAATGGATACGGCGATCTTGCTCGCGGTGCTCGCCGGATTCTGTTGGGCCGCCAACATCGTCATCGTGCGATGGTCGCTCCAACGAACAAACGCGTCCCCGTCCGCCGCCGCCGCTGCGGGAATAGGCGTAGCCACACTCGTGGCTCTGACCATCGCTCTTCTCTCCGGACAAGAAGCGCCTACCAGCGCAGACCTTTGGCGATACGGGTTGGTGGGTGTGATCGCGCCCGGTAGTTCACAAGGTCTTTTCGTGGCGGCGATCGCTTCCATTGGCCCCTCGCGCACCTCGGTGCTGGCCGGGACCTCGCCCGTGTTCTCCATCCTGCTAGCGATCGCTTTCCTCGGTGAGGACTGGCAGTTCGCGGTCATCTTCGGCACTCTCATAACCGTGGCCGGCGGTGCGATCATTGGATGGGAGCCAAACCTCCTCACCCGTCGACTTGGTGTCGCGTTCGGCCTCCTGACCGCCCTTAGTTTTGGAATTCGCGATGTTGTTGCCCGCAGCTACAACACCGAGAGCGACCTCTCTGCCTGGTGGGCGGGAACCATTGTCCTTGGAGCCGCAGCCTTAGTCTTAACCCTGATGGTGGGCGTTCAAGAACGAAGGAACACAATCTCAGCCCTTCGGGGCGCGATGCCCGAGTTCATCGCCTCAGGGCTCGCAATCGGACTCGCCCTTCCCATCCTGCTTGCCGCTCTCGACCGAGGCCAGGTCGGCATCGTGGCCCCGTTGTCGCTCGCATCGCAAAATGTGTCGGTGGTGGCGATGGGAGCAGTCGTTTTTGGAGCTAACGAACGCACCCCCCGCATACTCGTGGCGGTCATATTGGTCGTGGCCGGCGCCGCTCTCGTCTCCATTGCCTGATCTCTGGTGTGGCCCATGCCACTAGCATCGCTCACGTGAAGACACTCGTTATGCAGGCACATCCCCTCGATGAGAGTTTCAGCACCGCTCTTCTCCAGGCGGTCCGTCAAACGCTGGAATCCAGCGGCATCAGTCCCACCGTAATAAGACTCGCTCAGGGCGAAGAGCCTGACCTGAGCCGCGCCAACTTCGAACATGTGATTGCAGTATGTCCAACCTGGTGGGGTAGTCCCCCCGCCATTCTCCTCGACTGGCTCCAACGCACGCTCGCGCCCTATGTCGACGGCAACCAACCAGCCTCCTGCTCACCTCTCCGGCTGGTCCGACGGTTGTCAGTAGTGACCTCCCACGGATCATCCCGACTCATAAACAGGCTGCAAGGCGAACCGGGCCGCCAGACCTGGTCCCGAGTTGTCGTTCCGTGCTGTCACCCTGAGGTCAAATTCGAGTGGATCTCGCTCTACAAGATCGACCGGAGCACGCCTGAACAACGGGCGACGTTCCTTGACGACGTGTCGAGCCGGTTCACCAGCGGCCGAGTGCCCGCTTGATCTTGGTGATGTCGGGTGAGCCGGCAGAAACTGAGATGACGGTACGGCGGCAGAAGCGGTGGCAGCTCAGCCGTATGTTCCAGGTGGTGGTGCGACGGCCAGCGTCACGCCGGCGCCGGGTGACCGAGGCTTTGTGAGTAGTGGTCGTGACCGAGCCGAGGCGCACGATATTCGTCATCCCCGGACGGATCCGTCCCTGATGGTCAAAGACGAAGGCAATACCGGGTACCAGCACCCGTTCGAGCCAACTCTTTAGCACGGCGGGAACGGTGAAAAGGGTTGTGGGGTAGCAGAACAGGAGGGCATCGACGTCTTTGATGATCGCCGCGTCCTTGATCGTCTCTGGCGTGCTCAGAGGCGTTTCCCCGTGGTAGGCGGCTCTTTCGTCACGAGACATGAAGACCTCGAAAGGTCCTCCTACCAACATGCGGTGCGTGACCTCGTGCCCCCCGGTTTTGAGAACGGACAAGGCTTCCTCAACCACGGTTCGGTCCGGCGACTCAAGAGGAAATGCATCGAGAAGCAGGACCCTCATCAATCCTCGAACCTCTCTCGAACATGCCCCCAACGTTCGCCCCCATCAAGGGTGATGCAGTCACCGGTGATCGAACTCGACTCAGCCAAGAATCGAACGGCCCGGGCGACTTCAACGGGATCACCCCAGCGGCCCTGCAGGGTGCGCCGGGCCAGACGGCCGATCTGTTCATCACCAAAGGACGCGGCCGGAATGGTGGGCCCGGGCGCAACGGCATTCACCGCAACAGATGGAGCAAGTTCCACCGCAAGCTGTCGGGTGAGGGCCAGTAAGGCGGATTTAGCCACTGAATGAGCCCCACGGTCGGGCCATGGATGCCACGCCGAGAGGTCGACCATATTCACGATGGTCCCCCGCTCCCGGTCGATCATCCCAGGAGCCACCTCGTTGGCAAGACGATAGGGACCATGCACCAGCACGTCGAACGTTGAGTACCAGGACGCGTGTTCCCCGGTCGGAAACGGCGTCGGTTCGAAGTAAGACGCATTGTTCACAAGGACATCAACCGGACCCAACCGGGCTTCAACTTCACCCACCACATCGGCAATGGATTCGGGTTCGGCAAGATCGAGGCGAACGGCCACTGCCTCGACTCCCATGGCGATTAGTTCCTCGACGGTGCGGTTTGCGTTGACGACCGACGACAGGTAGGTGATCGCCACATTGGCCTTGGCCCGAGCCAGTTCGAGCGCGATCTCTCTGCCAATTCGCCCCGATGCTCCAGTGACTAAAGCGAAGGTACCAGCGAGTTGCATCAGGCCGGCAGGGTCATGATTTAGATGAATTGGAGAGGCTCATTGCCCATCGAGTCTAGTGCATCGAGGCGACTTCTGGCGAAATGGACCAAGTCTCCCGGCACAAGAATATGTGGGTTCTGGTTGCACAAATACACTTCCATTTCGCCTGGGCGCACGTAGGTCCACTCTTCACGAGCGTGGCTGCTCCTGACTGCCTCATACTTCTCCCCTGCTGCGAACGTACGATGGAAGGGCATCGGCTGCCAGTTCGAGAACTTGGTAAGCAACTCCACCTCAACGCCGCTGTCGCCGAGTTCGGTGACTGGTCGACCGTCGAGACGTACATCAGGATCTCGATCGTCAGAACTGAGCAGTTCGAACATAGGGATTCGCAGGGCGTGAGCGATTCGATTCAGCGAGGCGAGGCGAAGGCGCGACCTGATCATTCTCCAACTGGGAGAGGAAGCCGATGCTAAGTTCGGTCAGCTCGGCGACGTCGCTCGGGCTCAGCTCAAGCCCATTGCGGCGTTCGCGCAAGACCCGGTCGAGTTGCATCTCTCGCACGTTCTCTCCTCCACAACCATGACTACCAGCGTCAGACCTCTGCTAACCATGGATTACTCGGTGGTCGGATCGTTACCGGCGCGAAATCAATCGAGCGATCGGATGCAGTGAGCGAGGCCACGACCTCGCCCACCCCAGACGAGCGCATCATGCGACCTCTGACTGAGTCGGGGGCCTTACCATCCCACAGCTCGGTGTCGATTTGGGCCGGGCAGATCGTGAGTATCCGTATCCCATCCGCACGGCCCTCTTCTCGAAATACCTCTCCGATCGCGTTCATTCCTCCTTTTGAGGCGGCGTAGGCCGTGTTGTCGGAGAACCCTTGCACAGCGGCCACGCTGCTGATGAGTACCACCTGGCCGGCCGATCGTCTGAGAGCAGGCCACGCTGCCCTTGTGAGGGCTACGACCGCTGAGAGGTTCACATCGAGAGTACGATGCCAAAAAGCATCATCGGTCTCCTCGATAGGTCGTTTCTCGAATATTCCGGCAGCGTGAACAACAATGTCGAGCCGGCCAAACTGCTCGATGGCCCGGTCCACGACCAGCGCGGATGTCTCTGGTCCGGTGATGTCCGCAGCGAGCACCTCAACCTCAGTTTCCAGGGCATCAGCGACAGACCGGAGCCGATCCTCGCGTCGACCGGTGATCACGAGCCGAGCGCCGCGACGTGCAAGCGAAGCCGCCGCCGCTGCTCCGACACCGGTACCTCCGCCCGTGATCGCTGCCACCTGACCGTGGAGCGGGAGCCCGCTCATCAGCTGGACCCTCGCACAATCGCTGCAACATCAGCGAGAAGAGCCCGATTGGTGTCGAGTCCCGGTCCGATGATGTTGATAAAGAATCCGTCGAGCCGATGACGAACAATCATGTCCTCCAGCTGCGACCGGCACTCGGCGTGTGTGCCCGCGATCTGGTAGGCGGCCACCATGTCGTCGGTGACAAGAGGAGCGATCGCCTTGGCACCCCCGGACGCGAATGCTTCGCGAAGGCAACCCATCGTGGCGTCATCGATTCCAAGGTTTCGCAGCACCCGAGGAGGACTGTCGAGGATCGCGTAGCCGTACAGGCCCCGGGCTTCTTCAATCATCTCAGGCGTAAACGCGAGGCGATCCAGATACATGAGACCAAATTCTCTGTCTGTCTGGCCCGCTTCCTTGATGGCATCGGCGAGGTCCGACTTCGCCATCAGAACCAGAGCGTCGGCCTTCTGGCCGGCCAGAGCGAGAATCCGCTCACCGCGTGCCGCCACCCAGATCGGTATTGATTGGGGCCCGTGGCTCAATTGGGCTCCGTCGAGTCGCTCACGCTTGCCTTCCCACTCGATCGACTCACCACTCCAGAGCGAGCGGAGAACCTCGATCGTGTCGTCCATCACAGCAAGCGGCGAGTTGCGTTCGATGCCCATTGGCTGAAGCACCATCGTTCCGCCGGCGACCAGGGTGACAAACGCTCGACCCCCACTCAATTCGTTCACAGACGCAAGCGCCGCCGCGATCGCCGCAGGGTGACGGGTGTACCCGTTCGTCACGACGCCGAGGCGGATCGTCTTGGTGAGTCCGGCAGCGGCACCCAGACACACAAAGACGTCTTGCATGAGTCCCTCATCGGCCACCATGCAGTGGTCGTAGCCGAGTTCTTCAGCGACGCAGATCGTGTCGACGATTTCGGCGATCGACATGGTGGGCACGATCTGGAGCCCAAGGATGAAAGAGGACGGGTGTGGACTCACTGCGGGGCTTCCACAAAGTCGCCGTTGGCCGAATATCCACCATCAACACCGAGCACCTGACCCGTGATGAATCGAGCTCGGTCCGACAGCAAGAACACCACAGCATCGGCGACTTCATCGGGGTCAGCGAGGCGGCCAAGCGGAATGCGGGCGGTAAGGCGATCGATCGGCAGCGCACCACTCGCCGCCGCCGCTTGGATGGCCTCAGTGGCTACATGACTGGGTGATACAGCATTGACACAGATACCGTGCGGCCCCCATTCGTAGGCGAGCGCGCGTGTCATCGCTTCGATGCCAGCCTTCGAACTCCCGTAGGCAGCCTTGCCGAACATGCTGTGGGTGCTGCTGACACTGCTGATGTGCACGATCCGACCACCAACTCCGGCCGCTACCAGCGCACGGGCAAATGCCTGAGAGATGAAGAACGCACCGTTGAGTCCAACATGGATCACATCCATCCACTCGGCCGGATCCTGCTCGATCGCCGGTGCCTCCCGGTAGAGGGTTGCACAGTTCACCAGCAGGTCGGGACGGATCTCGGATGCACTCGAGGCCATCAACTCGGCGCACGCCGCGGGGTCGGCGATGTCGAGTGGGGCGCAATGGGCACGCGCTCCGGCAGCGCACATCTCCGCTGCCGTCGTCGCCGCCATATCTCCGTCGAGGTCGGCCACCGTGACCATGGCACCGACGCGGGAAAGTTCCCACGCGCACCGCCGCCCGATCCCTTGAGCACCTCCGACCACGATGGCGTGTTGTCCAGCGAGGTATTCGGCCGTTTCCATATGCGCTGACCTCGATCCTTAGAAGAACGATTCTGCAAGGACGTCGTAGTTAATCCGGCCTGCGCTGAAGGTGCGGCCGGTAGTCAGGTTGTTGAGATGGACCGCAGCAGGTGAATGCAACTCGATAGGGATCTCATAGAAGTCGCGACCCGCGTCTTCATAGATCTCCAAGAATGGGCGACCATAGACCTCACACGCTGATGAAATGACTTTTGATGCCAGCTCCTCACACTGCTCGTCGGTGCCTTCGACTGCGATGTTGGCGATGCCGCCGTAGAGGAGGCTGTCGTTGATGCGGCCCATAGAGATGAGATCATCATCGACCAACGGCGGAACCACACCGAAGCCGTAGGCGTAGCGCAGGGTTCGCAGATCCATGCCTTCTTCGGCCAGTCGATGGAGCGTCTGCTCGACAATGCGAGCCGCCACCTGGACAGCACATACCAGGCTCCGGTTGGGGGCGATAAGGACATAGAGGTCTCCCGGGTCGACCTCACAGGACTCCGCGATCAGGTTTGCCATAGCCACGGTGATCGGCTCAGAGGCCTGGATGGCGACCACCGACTCGTGATGCCGGTCTCGATAGTCAGTCCATTCAAAATAGTGATCGAGTGATGCTGTATTGAGGGCCCGGCCGGGACCAGCCAGGATCGCCGCGTGTTCCTTCCCGGGAGATTCAAGCCGCCAACCAGCGATCTGAGATGCGACGCAGCCCTCGATCGGGTGATCGATCATGACGCGTACCGCGCTCAACATGCGTCCCCCAACGTCGAACCGCTCATAGCTCACTTCGCCAAGGCCGCCGATGGTGACAAGGGTGTAGAGTTTGGCAGCCCGCCATCCGCCCTTGGCCCGCAGACCCATGTCGATCACGGTCGTGCCGTTCGAGAGTCGCTCCACCAAGACGCCAAGCGCATCAGCGTCGTCGATGATGAGACGGATGGTCTTCATCGCTTCCTTGTTGATGCTGATCACTGTCGATGCCTCCAGGTGCGGGTGTAGCTCATGCCGGTCCTGCCTCGCGACCTCCGAGGCCGGCATCGACTGGAAGTACCGCCCCGTTGAGATAGCTAGCCTCCGGCGATGCAGCGAAAAGGATGGCTGCCATCAGTTCTTCCGGTCTTCCGAATCGTCTGCCCGGGATGTAGCTCTGCACCGCCGCCTGAACATCGAGGTCAGGCATGCCCGCCAGTAGGGCTTCGGTGGCGATCAGACCCGGCGCCACCGCGTTGACGCGGATGCTGTGCGGCGCAAGATCGATCGCCATTGCCCGAGTGAGACCTTCGATCGCTCCTTTCGAAGCGATATAGGCCGTGCGGTTCGCTACCGCAAGTCGGGCCAGGATCGAGCTGATGTGGACAATTACCCCGGGAATACCCTGTTCGACCATGTCAGCGGCCACCCGCTGACTCAACTGGAACACGCCGCGGACATTGGTGTGCCACACCGCCTCGAATTCCTCGATCGTCACGTCGAGAAATGAAGAGCGCTCGATCATCGCCGCGTTGTTAATCAGGATTGACGTCGGACCGAACGAGTCCCGAACC
>JAACCU010000361.1 GCA_009937405.1 Actinomycetota bacterium | reverse complement strand
CGCTCGAGCTCGTGCGCTGACGTCAACCTCAGCGGCCCCTTTAACTACGGCGACGATGCTGACCTCGACATCTTGTGGGAAAGCTGCTCCAGCTGGGACTTCGCGGCGTGCGATGAGCTCTGGCTGGTCTCCCCCGTCGACAGCATCTACGAAGAGTGCGGGGCCACATGCGCCTGGTACTTCGAAGATGGCCTGCATGATTGCGAGCGTGAGTTGGGCGAGCTCAGCGACAGTTCAGCCACCTTCTACGGCGACGATCCCCAACTCGACCTAATCTGGGACGACTGCGAAACAGGTGTTCTGAGCGCCTGCGACGACCTCTACTGGATGGCGCCAGTAGGAAGCGACTACGAGTCGTTCGGCAGCACCTGCGGCAACCTCGGGGAGCCAACGTACGGCGAATGTGTCGCACCGGCCCTGAACTATGGCGACGACCCATACCTCGACGGCATCTACGACGACTGTGCTGATGGCAATCTCTACGCCTGCGACGAGCTGTACCAGATGTCGTCATTCGACTCCGAGTACGAGGCCTTCGGCAACTCCTGTGGCGGTCTCGCCATCGAAGAGCAGTGGGGCTCCTGCGCCGAAAACCTCGGCGACTGAGCACGACACGCCGGGCGCAGACCCGGCGTGTCTTGGTTGAGGACTAGAGGTCGGCTCGCTCCGAGGCGGGGCGATCGAGCTGGAACGCAGCGTGGAGCTCGGCTACGGCCGCCTCCGCTTGCGCTTCGCGCACGACACAAGAGATCCGAATCGCTGAGGTCGAGATCATCTCAATATTGATCCCAGCGTTCGACATCGTCTCGAACATGGTGGCGGCCACACCCGGGTTGGTCTGCATGCCTGCCCCAATCAGACTCACCCGAGCAATATCAGGATCCGCAATGGTGCCATTGGCACCGAGCTCCTCGAGCAGGGAATCAACGGTGGACCTCGCGGCATCGATCTGTTCGTGCGGCAGCGTGAAGCTGATGTCAGTCCGGCCGTCCTCCGAAACGTTCTGCACGATCATGTCGACGTTGACGTTGGCGTCGGCGAGGCTGCGGAACAGCCGAGCGGCGACACCCGGTCGGTCAGACACACCCGAGACGGTCATCTTCGCCTCGCTGGTGTCGTGGGTGACAGCCGAAATGATGGCGCGTTCCATGGGTTCCTCCTGAGTGACCCAGGTGCCAGGCACCCAGCTAAAAGCGCTACGGACGTGAAGTTTCACACCGAAGCTGCGAGCAAGCTCAACCGAACGCATGGCCGGCTTGGGGCAGCCAGTGGCGGTCATCTCGAGCAACTCGTCGAATGAGATCTGATCCATCTTGCGAGCGTCAGCCACGAGCCGTGGATCGGTGGTGAAGACGCCCGGGACATCGGTGTATAGCTCGCAGGCATCAGCATCAAGCGCGTGAGCGAGCGCTACCGCGGTGGTGTCGGAGCCGCCCCGACCAAAGAAGGTGACGTCGTTGTCACTCGACACGCCCTGGCTGCCACCAACGACTGGGACCTTGCCCGCCTCGACCGCGGCCTTGATTCGATACGGATTGACGTCAAGGATCTTGGCGTTGCGATGGGTGGTGTCGGTCAGGAACCCAGCCTGGCTACCAGTGAACGAGTCGGACTCGATACCGAGTTCGTGCAGCGCCATCGAGACAAGGGCGCATGCCTTTCGTTCGCCACCGGTGATGAGCATGTCCATCTCGCGTCCCGGCTTGGTTGAGGAGACCTCATCAGCGAGCCTGAGAAGCTCGTCAGTCTCCTTGCCCATAGCGGAGACAACGAGCACAACCTGATCGCCACGTTTACGGCAGCGGGCCACATGGTCGGCTACTTCGCGAATGCGATCTGGATCCCCGACGGAGGTGCCGCCGAACTTCTGAACGAGCAATGCCACGAGGATTAAGGTTATCGGGCTGATCATGGCTGCCAGACCGAGTTTGGACACTGGGGTCTGCGTCGTCGCAGCTTGTTCGATTTGCCGGCCTGTACTGGGGACACGTCAACCTGCGTTCTGGTGCCGGGTTAAGGTGCCGCATACGTGAACTCGCCGACACCACCACCGAACTGCTCCAGCAGCTCATCCGCAACGAATGCGTCAACGATGGCTCGAAGGACTCCGGCCATGAACTGCGCTCGGTCGACACCCTCCAGGGCTTCCTTGAAGGCGGCGGACTAGACATCCAGCGCTTCGAGCCCGCTCCGGGTCGCGGATCCCTCGTCGCAAGAATCGAAGGCAGCGATCCGAACGCTCCATCGCTGTGCCTAATGGGCCACACCGATGTCGTGCCCGTCAATGAAGCGGGCTGGGATCACGACCCGTTCGGTGCCGAGATCATTGACGGCGAGGTCTGGGGCCGGGGCGCCATCGACATGTTGAACCTCACATCGTCCATGGCGGTGGCGTTCAAGAACCTTGCCACCACCGGCTACAAGCCGAAAGGTGACCTCATCTACTTCGCCGTTGCTGACGAAGAGGCTGGCGGTCACTGGGGCGCAGAGTGGATGCTCGAGAACGAACACGATGCGGTCATGGCCGACTATGTCCTCACCGAGATGGGTGGCTTCGGGTTCAGCCATGACAACGGCCGTTCGGTGCTGATCAATGTGGCGGAGAAGGGAGCGGGAGGCGTACGCCTCACGGTGCGAGGAACGCCGGGTCATGGCTCAATGCCACTCAGCGCCGACAACGCCTTGCTGAAGGCAGCCGAGGTTCTCCGTCGGCTCGGTGGACATCGCCCCACCCCCCAACTCGATGACCTTTAGGTTGGGCTCCTTGACGCGCTCGGTATGGAAGGCGATATGCGTGCCGCCCTCATGGACCCCGAGCGCGTATGGGACACCGCTGTCGCGCTCGGCGACCTCGGCGGCAAGATGCTGCACGCCTGCTCGCATATGTCGATTTCCCGCAACACCGTCCAGGGCGGCCAGAAGATCAACATGATCCCCGATGCCGTGCACATCGATGTCGACATTCGTACCTTGCCAGGCCAGGACACGGACTATGTCCGCGCCGAGTTGAAAGCCGCCATCGGCGACCTCGCCGATCAGGTCGACATTGAGGTCCTCAGCGATCGATCAGCAAGCCGCTCACCGCAGGACACCCCGATGTGGGGCGTGATCGAATCCGCGGTGAAGGCCGCCGATCCGACCGCTCGCGTCCACCCCGGCTTGATCGTTGGCGGGACCGACGCTCGCTACTACCGTCCCCACGGCGCAACCGTCTATGGCGCCGGCATCTTCTCCCCCAGCATCGATATGGCCGACTTCGGCAGCCGCTTTCACGGCAACAACGAGCGCATCGACCTCGAGTCGCTGCGCCTGGTCACCGATTTCTGGGGTCGCATAGTCCGCGGCTTCGATGAAACCAACCAGCCCTAGCCCAGCGCCCCAAACCGGGGCTAACTCCGGCGTGTCTTAGTCGCCGGCGATGGCGCGGGACTGGCGAGATGCCGAGGCGTAGATGCCCTTGCTCATGAGGCTGAATTCAGCATCGCGGCGGGCCTGGTAGATGTCCGCGCGTACCCCGTGGGCCGAAACGGACAAGGGGTCAGCCTGAACAGCCAACTCGATCAACTGGCAGGCCAACCGCAAATCCCCAGAGTCCGCGACCTCCGTTGCCCGCGCCGTCATGGCCACAGCGCCCCCGGCCAGGTTCACGAGCTCAGCGGCAAAGACTGACTCAGGCGCAGGTTTGAGGTTCGCCGGGTTTTTGTCCCACCAACCTCCATACAGACGCCACAGATTGCGTACTACGAACTCAGGCTCGTCATAGACGGGTTGCATCCACGGACGGGCCAGCAGGTCGTCGGGCACGGTGACAGAGTGAATGATCGCGTCGAGGGACTCACCCGCGTTCATCTTTTCGAGCGTGTCCTTGACGAGGATCTCCAAAGAGGTTGCAAGGTCATCGAGCACCCGGTCAATGCGCTCCTTGCCGTGCACGGGCAAGCCATGAGCGGGAAGCAGCCACTCGGCGTCGTAGCTCTGCATCTCGCGCAGCGCGGCCGCCCACTCCAGCGGGAAGCGTTGAACCTTCTGAGGATTGCCACAGTTCGGGAAGACCCAGGTGACGAGGTCACCGACACACAGCGCCTTGGACGAGGGCACCCAAGCCCAGAGGTGATCGTCGGTCTCGCCCTTGGCATGGTGCAATTCGAAGTCGGTGCCCCCGACCGAGAGATCGTGGCTTGAGACAAATGTCTGATCCGGCCAGAGCACGTCCTCGGGCAGGAACCGTGGGCCACCGGCAAGCCCAATTCCGTTCGCTCTGCTGATGCCGCCAAACTGGCGAGCGTTGATGTCGGAGTTGTAGCCATTGGTCAGGATGTAGCGATCGAATCGAGCGGCGACCGCCTCATGCCCGACAACGCTCGGCGCCGCGTAGCCACGCCGAACGGCATCGGTCGCAATATCGCCACTCCCGCCGACATGATCGACGTGTCCGTGGGTGTACACGAGTGAATGCACTCGCTCCGTCGACCAAGTCCTAACCGACTTCACAGCTTCCTCGCCTGTCATCTTCCCTGAAGAGTCGACACACACCAGACCGTCTTCGGTGCGGAAGCTATAGATGTGGCTGAACGACTCAACGATCGAGATGTCGTGTGTCAGTTCTGTCAGCTGCTGCGTAACCCGATTGACTCGCTCGTCATGCTCGCCGGCATCCACAATCCGGCTGGACAGCTCAACAGGATTCTTGGTGACAATAGGGAGTTTGCCTTGCAGCTTTCCGATCATGGTGCAACCGTAGACCACGGTGACAACGACCAACTTGTCCCCAGTGTCTGCAGGGCCCTGAACCCGGTTTCGGAACTCAACGGGTAAAGAAAAGTTCGAGGCT
>JAACCU010000360.1 GCA_009937405.1 Actinomycetota bacterium | reverse complement strand
GCTTCGTGGAAGAGTTCGTCCTGGGTGAGGCCGAAGCGGAGCTCGAGGCCTTGGAGTCCGAAAGCGGCGTCAAGTTGGTCGGCGACGTCACTGGCGCTGGTCATGGGGTTCTCCCCGCTCGATAGGCGAGACGCGGTCAACTGGCTCACCGTCGGTGCTGGATCCTGGATCCTGAGCGTGGTACCGATTTGCTAAATCTATTCTCTGGAATTGGTCAGGTACGGGTTGGGCCGACACAAGTTTGTGATGTCACCTATCGTTTGCGCAGATTGAATATCCACAGCTTCGGAGGCTGGTCACAGTGGCAGTCAATGCGTTCATCCTGATTCAGGCCGAAGTCGGCACCGCTGGCGATGTTGCCAGGCAGACTGGTGCGCTCGCCCAAGTCCTCACCGCCGAGGTCGCCATGGGCCCTTACGACGTGATTGCTCGCGCTGAAGCCGAGAACATGGACGAACTCGGCGCGGTCGTCGTCAACGCGATCGGCAACGTCCCCGGCGTTGAACGCACCCTTCTCTGCCCCATCATCAACCTCTAAAGCCCTTCCCCGCCCGGCCTGCCGGAAATCGTTGGAAAGGTTCGCCGTGTGTGGGCGTTTGACCTAAAGGTCAGGGGTGGACATGTCGACTTCGGAGCCGAGGCGCAAGGTGGTGGCGTGGCCCTCGTCATCGAGCGTGTACTGCACCCGCTGGCCGGGTCGCAGCATGCGAAAGATCGAGCCCTCAAGGGCATTGTCGGCCAGATCGATGTCGTTGAAGTTGACCTCATCAACGAGGACTCCATCACCGGATCCGGGGTCGTAGCTCTTCATCACGCCCTGCATGGATGCGAAGCGTAGCTGGCAGATGAGGCGACCGACGACGTGGAGCCGGTACGATCCCAACCCGTGCCACGTTCTGCCTTCGACGCCGCCTCGCTCCGTGCCGTGGTGGTCGCCTTCCGCGACGCCCTGAACGATCATCGCGAGGCGATCAACAACCTCAATGTTTACCCGGTCCCCGATGGTGACACTGGCACGAACATGTCACTCACACTTCGGTCTGTCGTTGAAGAGTTTGATGCCACCGGCCCTGATATGACCGGCGTGTGTCAGGCCATCGCTCACGGAAGCCTGATGGGCGCCCGCGGCAACAGTGGTGTGATCATGAGTCAGATCTTGCGCGGATTCGTGGGTGTCGCGAAAGAGCACGACGAGGTGGACGGCCCCATCTTCGCTGAGGCGCTTGCCGCTGCGGCCAAGGGTGCGTACGGCGCAGTTGGCAATCCGGTCGAAGGCACAATCCTCACTGTTGTCCGCGAGGCCAGCGATGCAGCTGTGCTTGCCGCCGCCGAGGGCGCCGACCTTACGGCCGTGCTCGATGCCGCCCGAGACGAGGGTGGCGCAAGTCTTGAGCGCACGCCCACCCTCCTCCAGGTTCTGGCCGATGCTGGCGTGGTCGACGCAGGCGGCGCCGGACTCTTGCTCTTCCTCGACGCCGCACTTCACATCGCAGATGACCGAGCGATGCCCGAGCCAAACGTCGCTGCGCCGCCGGCGGAACCGATCCGGCCCGAGGGCGACGAACACGAATCGGGTATCGCCGACCTCCGCTACGAGGTCATGTTCCTGCTGGATGCTCCCGATGACTTGATCGATGGTTTCAAATCTGCGTGGGCCGAAGTCGGCGATTCGATAGTCGTTGTTGGCGGCGATGGCATCTTCAACTGCCACATTCACTGTGACGACATCGGTGCGGCGATCGAGTGCGGTATTGCCGTTGGTCGCCCGCACAAGATTCGCATCACCGATCTCCTTGAGGAACTCCAAGAGCGGGACTGGGTCCGTTCTGAAATGGCTGGCGCCGGAGTCGTGAGCGGCGACCCTGTACCCACGGCGGTCGTGGCTGTTGGGGTCGGCAAAGGCGTTATCTCCATCTTGAAGTCGATGGGTGTCCACGCGGTTGTCACCGGCGGTCAGTCGATGAATCCATCAACCGCAGATCTTGTGGCTGCCGTGGAATCTGTACCGGCTCCCGAGGTTGTCGTCCTCCCGAACAACAAGAACATCATTCCCGTTGCGGAGCAGGTGAACGCCCAGACAAGTCGGACGGTGTGCGTTGTTCCCACTCGCGGGATCGCCGAGGGACTCGCCAGCCTGATGGCGTATGACCCGCGGGCCACCGCCGAAGCAAACGCCAGCAATATGGCAGCTTCCGCCGAGCGCGTCGTGGCCGGTGAGGTCACACAGGCTGTACGCGACTCAAACTCGGATGCCGGTCCGATCGCCATCGGCGACTGGCTCGGAATCGCCCGCGCCGGTATTGCTGCGGTCCGACCGACGATGGCTGCCGCCGCCACGGATTTGCTCACCGAGATGCTCGACGATGATCACGAGCTACTCACGGTGATTGCGGGTGAGGGTGCCGACGACGACACCACCGCCGAGATCGTGGCATGGCTCGAGGAGAACCACCCCGACATCGAGTTCGAGGTTCACGCCGGCGGTCAACCGCTGTATCCCTACTACTTCGGGTTGGAGTAGTCGCTGGTGCCGTCGGGCGATCCTGCGCTCACGTTTCGGGATCTCGCGGGGCTCCGCGTTGACCGTCTTCGCGGAGTCGGCGAAAAAAAGGCCGAAGGGCTCGCGGTCCATGAAATTGAGACCCTGCTCGACCTCCTTCAGCACTACCCCCGCCG
>JAACCU010000359.1 GCA_009937405.1 Actinomycetota bacterium | reverse complement strand
ATCCCGGCGTGTGGGCTGGATATGTCCTTTCAGCAACCGGTGTTCGCCAGGTTGTTCGTCGGATCTCTGACCCTGACAGCATCCGCTGGACCGACCGCACCCATGCTGCAGTCGGCGGGATTTGGGGTCGATGGTCGCCGGGTCCCATGGACCAGCGCAGCTTCGCCCACGAGTGGACGCGCAACTACAAGGATTGGCCCACGACGGCTCAGGCCGGAGCAGCGCCAAACGCGTAATCCACCCGGGTGCCAGTATTGTTTACGAGTCCAGCGACGACCCTCAACAAGGCTTCTTCGACTCGGAGGGAAGCGTCAAACTTCGCGGTCAGACATCCGCTCGCAAAACGGCACGGGCATCGTCAACATCACTTTTGAGCTGGGCGATCAACTGATCGATTCCATCGAACTTTCGCTCACTACGGAGGAAGTCGACAAACTCGACCGACACCTCCTGCCCATAGAGGTCACCCTCGAAGTCAATCAGATGAGCTTCAAGCAACGACTGCGCAGCATGTTCATAGAACGTGGGACGGCGACCAATGTTGATGGCACACTCGTTTCGCGAACCATCCGCCAACGTGCACCAACCGGCATATACGGCATCAGCGGGCCACGCCATCACATGAGGAACAGGGATGTTGGCCGTCGGAAATCCGATCGTTCGGCCACGCTGGTCACCACGCTCCACTACGCCGCGTACCTCGTAGGGGCGGCCGAGCATCTTCGCGGCACGAGCGACATCGCCACCCGCGAGTGCTCGGCGGATCTTGGTTGACGATACCGGTTCACGGGCCTCGTCACTGTGACGAATCAACTCGAGCGCATGGACTTCGAAATCCCACCTCTCGCCGAGCTTCGTAAGGCCATCGACGTTTCCTGCCCGACCAGCTCCGAAATGAAAGTCCTCGCCAACCACGATTGCTTTCGCGTGAAGGGAATCGACAAACGCTTCCTTCACGAATGTCTCCGCCTTCGTCTTGGCCCGTTCCGCGTCAAACGAGACGACGTAGGCGTAGTCGATGCCCTGCGCCGCAATCAGCTCCAACTTTTGCTCAAACGTGGTGAGGAGTTGCGGAGCGCTCTCGGGACGCACGACATGGGCCGGATGTCCATCAAAGGTGACAACGGCTGATGCCACATCGAGTTGATCCGCGGTCGCCCGAACCGTCCGAAAAATTTCCTGGTGGCCGAGATGCACACCGTCGAATACGCCGATCGTGGCCGCGACGCGCACACCATCGGGCAGGCGATCTTGACGGTCGTGGAGGAGTTCCATTCGCTCTCGCAGTGGTCGGCGACCTCAAGACGCTATCGGCGGCCAGGGCCGCTTCGCTCACTGGGGGATGACCACGGTGGGCTTCGCCCCGTCACGATGAGACTGGTAGACGGCCAGCAGCTCGCCTTGCTCGGTGAGGACTGCCCAAGGACCTTCCCCTTCGGCGCTCAGCGTCTCCAGGGGGAGGACGCGCCCATGGCCCACGAGGATGGCAACCTCGTCGTCCACCACGCACTGAGGCAGGTGTGAGACGGCCACCGAAATTGGTAAGAGGGTAGGTTCCTCAATCGTTCCGGCCTGATCCAAGGTGAACCCGCCGACGGCAGTACGGCGCAGACTCCGGAGATGACCTCCACCCCCCAGGGCAGTGCCCAGGTCGGCCGCAATCGTGCGAATGTAGGTGCCGGACGAGCAATCGATGTCCGCTCGCCATACCCCCGACTCAGCCGTGGGCTCAATATCAAACCGGTGCACGGTGACCGGTCGAGGCTGACGCTCGACCTCGATGCCTTCGCGAGCAAGCTCATGCAGGCGCTTCCCATCGATCTTGATGGCTGAAACCATCGGTGGGATCTGCATGATCGGTCCGGTTAGGTTGACAACAGCGTTTCGTACCTGTGCTTCAGACACTTCGGACATGTCGTGCGTGGCAGTGACTTCCCCTGCCGCATCAAGCGTGGTCGTCTCGATGCCAAGGGCGATTTCGCCAACGTACGACTTGCCCAACTCAGTGAGAAAACGCAACAAGCGCGTGGCATTACCTACCCCGAGCACCAGCACGCCGGTGGCATCGGGATCGAGGGTGCCACTGTGGCCGACCTTTCGCGTGCCCAACACACCGCGGGACTTGGCCACCACATCGTGACTTGTCCACTCAGCGGGCTTGTCGATTACGACAATACCGTGAGGCCCCTGATCACTCCTCTTCGCCATGGTCCCGGCTCTGAGGTTCACCATGTTGTTCGATCACAGGTGATGCCCGCAGGATCTCTTCGATCCGGCCGCCGGAGCGAAGGGCAACCTCGGGACGAAACTCAAGTATCGGTGCGCGCCGCAGCTTCGACTGGGTGGCTACATGGTGGCGCATCTTTCCGCCGTGCTCTTCGAAAGCTTCCGCTATCTCGGGGTCGTGGTCGTCGTCGAGCGACGTGAACCACACCACAGCGCGATACAGGTCGCGATCGACGTCGACGCCAGTGATCGACACCATCGTCAAGCGGTCATCGTCGATGAGTTCCATACGCTCGGCGACGAGGCGGCGCACAATGCCACCGACCTTCGCGCTGCGGTTGCCGGCCGCGGGGTCGTGCCCGCCGCGCCGTCCTAGACTGGATGAATCTCGTCGTGCCATCAGTCCTCTTCCAACCAGCGCTGCCAGGTCTCTAGGACCTCGGCCTCGGGGAACGACCAGACAAACCGGTTTCGCAAGCCATCGATGATGGGCCGAAGCTCGATCTCGAGTGCCAGAACGTGCATCCCACCCGCCGACAGGGTCAGCTATCGAGGGTGCGCTGGATCTCGCGCTCCTCGAAGGTCTCGATGATGTCGCCATCCTTGAGATCCTGGAAGTCGGAAAGACCAATACCGCACTCGTAGCCGGCGGCAACCTCTCGGGCATCGTCCTTAAAGCGCCTGAGCGAGTTGACCGATCCCTTCCAGATGATGGTTCCCTCGCGTAGGAAGCGAACCTTCGAACCGCGGGTGATGACACCATTGGTGACGTAACAACCAGCGATTTTGCCGATACGAGGCACGCTAAAGATCTCGCGGACCTCGGCGTCGCCGGTGACGACTTCCTCGTATTCGGGAGCCAGCATGCCGACCATCGCCGACTCGATATCTTCGAGGAGCCTGTAGATGATCTCGTAGGTGCGGATCTCCACATTTTCGCTCTCGGCGAGAGCCCGGGCCTTGCGATCCGGACGCACGTTGAAACCAATGAGCGTGGCATCCGCCGCCGCAGCAAGCTGGATGTCGTTCTCGGTGATACCGCCAACACCCCGATGAACGAAGCCGACCTTGACCTCGTCGCGCTCGAGCTTTCGAAGACTCTCGGTGACCGCTTCAAGCGAACCGTTGACATCAGTCTTGACAACCAGGTTGAGCGTCGCTGCTTCGCCGCTCTGGATCTGATCGAAGATGTCTTCGAGCTTGGCGCCACCCGACAGGGCGTGGGATTCACGACCAATGTTGGACTGACGCTGCCAGTGCTCGCGGGTGTCGGCCACACGACTGGCGATCTTCTCGCTCGGAGCGACCACGAAGTCGTCGCCGGCAGAGGCAACATCAGACAAACCGAGCACCTGGACTGGCGTCGAGGGCCCCGCTTCTTTGATTTGTTCGCCCTTGTCATTGATAAGAGCACGGACACGACCCCACGCAGCGCCGGCGACCAAAGGGTCACCAACCTTGAGAGTGCCTCGCTGCACCAGAATCGTGGCGACGGGGCCACGGCCAATGTCGAGATTCGACTCAAGCACAACACCGCTGGCGCGGCCATCCACTGATGCTCGAAGGTCTTCAACCTCAGCGACCACTAACAATTGGTCGAGCAGTTCATCGATGCCCACGTTCTGCAAGGCGGAGACACGACTAAAGATCGTCTCACCACCCCACTCCTCGGGCACCAGACCATGCTCGGCAACACCGGCAATGGCCTTGTCAGGATCAGCGTTGTCGCGATCGATCTTGTTGACCGCCACCACAATCGGCACGTTGGCCGCCTTGGCGTGGTTGATCGCTTCAATGGTTTGCGGCATGACGCCGTCGTCGGCCGCCACCATAAGGATGACGATGTCAGTCGAGTTGGCACCACGGGCACGCATGGCCGTGAATGCCGCGTGTCCAGGAGTATCGATGAACGTGATCATCTGGCCATCACGCTCGACCTGGTACGCACCGATGTGCTGGGTGATGCCACCGGCTTCACCCTCGATGACGTTGGCGTTGCGGATGCGGTCGAGTAGCAGCGTCTTGCCGTGGTCGACGTGACCCATGACGGTGATCACCGGCGGCCGAATCGGCGCGTCAGCATCTTCGTCAACGAGACTGAGCATCTTTTGTAGCTCGACCTCTTGTTCTTCACCAATATTGACGAGGCGAATTTCTGCCCCGATCTCCTCGGCGAAGAGTTCGATCATTTCATCTGACAATGACTGCGTAGCCGTGACCATTTCGCCGGCCTGCATGAGGAACCGGACAACATCGGCCGCAGTGCGGTTCAGCTTCGGACCAAGATCAAGCGCGGTCGAGGCACGCTCGATAACAACCTCTCCCGCGGGAACGGGTGCGTTCTCGGGGGTATAGGACGGCGTGTCCATCGGCTGGAGTTCTTCGCGACTGCGACGACGACGACCCTTTCGGCGGGGAGGACGCTGACCGGGGCCACCCGGACGTCCACCCGGACGTCCACCAGGACCACCAGGACCACCACGACCTCCCCCAGGGGGAGCACCGGCACCGGGGACAGACTCACGCGGGCCGCCAGGACGACGACTACCACTAGAAGCCGGGCCGCTACGAGACGGGCCAGCGGGTGCGCCACCAGGACGGGGCCGACTACCAGGCGGTGGCGGAATTGCACGACCGCTTCCAGAACGAGGCGGCGGAGGCGGCGGAATCGGCTTGCCGGAACCTGAAGTAGGCGGACGCTTCGACGGATCAACCGCGACACGCTTCTTCAGGACCTTCTTGACGACCTTCTTTACAACTTTTTTGACCACCGGAGCAGCGACCGGCGCAGGCTCCTCGGTCACACGTTTCGGCGGAGCAGCGCTGCCACTCGAGGAGATGACACGCTTCGGCTTCACCGGTGCTGGCGCGACGGGAGCCTCAACCGGGGCGACCTCGGCCGCGACCTCAACAGGTGCTGGAGCGGGCTCAGGAGCCTCAACGACCTCAGCAACGGTCTCGACAACCTCAGCCGGAGCTTCGGCCTCGACCTGGATCTCGGCAGGAGCCTCAGGAGTCGCTGGCGCCTCGGGGACCCCATCGATCTTGGGCTCAGCGTCGGCTGTTGGAGCCTTCGTCGTCTTCGCTGCCTTCTTGGCAACTTTTTTCGTCGACTTCTTGGCAGCCTTCTTCGCCAGTTTCGGCTCAGGCGGCTGCTCATCACGAATGAGACCCTCGCGTTCGGCCTTACGGCGGACGCGATCGGCCTGGGCATCGACGATGCTCGACGAGTGACTCTTTACACCGATGCCGAGGGCATCAGAGAGGTCAAGGGTCTCCTTATTGGTGAGACCCAACTCGCGAGCGAGTTCGTAGACGCGGATATTGGCTGGCACGTGAGGCGATTGCCCTTCTGGCTGAAGACCTCCGAGGACGATCCTCAGCCGATCACTACTTCACAACAGGTGGTTTCTCACCCATCGATGCGGTTTCAACACCCTCCGTGCGGACACGCGGGAGGCTGTATTGGCCACCGATTTAAGAGCCTAGCGACCCAGTCGGCGTTCACCTCGACTCGAAGCGACCGCCCGAAGGCACGACGCTCCCCCGCCAACGCAACACAATCCGGACTCGGGCCCACCCAAGCTCCCCGACCAGGGCCTGGTTCGACAGTTAGACCGTCAGAACCGACTCGAACCCGGACGAGCGAACCCGCATCGAGCACCTGTCGGCACCCGACACACGAACGCTCGGGCAAGGCCTACTCTTCTTCCCCAGCGTCATCATCGCTGAGGACTTCCACCGCAGCAGTCTCATCACTATCGACGGCTGCAACTGCTTCGATGGTGCTATCTGCACTGTCTGCTTCGACGGTGCTATCTGCACTGTCTGCTTCGGCGTCTGATGCGGCTTCCCATTGGGCGATGCTCATCGCCGGGCTACCGTCTGCCGGCTGCCACAACTGCTCACCGGACTCGGCATCAACAATCCACTCGCCGTCGGCCCACTCAACATCGCCATACGCCTGTTCCTCAGCGAACTGAGTCTCAGACTTGATGTTGATGCCCCAGCCCGTCAGACGAGAAGCAAGACGGGCGTTCTGGCCCTCCTTGCCGATCGCCAGCGACAGCTGGTAGTCGGGGACGATCACGTCGCAATCGCCAGTTGACTCATCAGGACGAACCTGAGTGACCTTGGCCGGGGACAACGCACGGGTGACAAACTCTTCGAGATCTTCGACGAACGGCACGATGTCGATCTTCTCGCCACGCAACTCGTTTACGACCTGACGCACACGAGCGCCACGGGCCCCCACACACGCGCCCACCGGATCGACATTGGCGTCATTGGACCAAACAGCGATCTTGGTGCGGTGTCCAGGCTCACGAGCGCATGCCTTGATCTCGACGACGCCATCGGCAATTTCGGGAACCTCAAGCTCAAACAAACGCTTCACCAGACCCGGATGGGTTCGGCTCACGACGATTTGTGGGCCCTTAGCGGTCTTGCGGACTTCAACAATGTAGGCCTTGATGCGGGCCGTGTTATCGGGACGCTCGTAAGGGACCTGCTCCGCCTGTGGCAACAACGCCTCAACTCGACCAAGGTCAAGCAGCGTGTAGCGCGCATCGGTCTGTTGAATCATGCCGGTGACGATGTCACCCTCACGGCCCGCGTACTCTTCGTACTTCAGCTCTCGCTCAGCCTCACGGATCCGCTGCGTCATCACCTGACGAGCGGTCTGGGCAGCGATGCGGCCGAAGTTGTCGGGCGTGACGTCGAACTCCTCATCAACGGGTTCGCCTTCTTCGTCAAGCTCCTGGGCGAAGACCCGGAACTCGAGCGTGTCGGGGTCAATCGTGACCCAGGCATACTCGCTTGCACCAGGCATCCGCTTGTACGCGGACTCCAGCGCATCGGCGAGCGCAGCAAAGAGCGCGTCAACGCTGATGCCTCGTTCGACAGCAAGCGCCTGCAGCGCTTCCATCATCTCCTGGTTCATGACATGGCCTCCTCGGAGTTGGGGCGATCTTTCTTGGGCCCACCCAGCTTCGGAGTGGGACCCCACTCGAAGACAGTGCGTGCCTTCGAAATATCGGTATAGGCAAAGCGCTGCGAGCCAGACGGTGTGATGAGATCCACGCCATCGGCGTCAACGGTGACGACTTTGCCTTCGAAACGGCGGGCACCATCGATTTCGGTCAAGGTTTTGATCTTGACTTTCTCACCCATAGCCCGCTGATAGTGATCCTCGGTGCGCAGAGGTCGCTCGAGCCCGGGGCTAGACACCTCGAGAGTGAAGCGGCCGGGCATCGGATCGGCCTCATCGAGCATGTGGCTCGTCGCCCGGCTGATGCGCTTGATGTCATCGATGCCGATGCCGTCCTCATGATCGATGAGGATGCGCAGGATTCCGCCGGCGAACTCGATGTCGTAGAGATCAGCGCCGGCGTCCTCCACAATCGGGGCAATGAGCTCTCGAACGCGATCGACTACTGACATCTCATTGCCTCCCTTCGCTGTGGTGATTCTGCCGACAACCCCGGTGAAACAAGAAAGGCGTGGCCTAGGGCCACGCCTCAACCAGAATTCCGGGTGTGAACGTCAGCCTTTACGATATCAGGCCTCGAGGGCGCTTACAGCCACAACGAAGTCTCCATGGACTCGACTGAGCTCCACTCGCCGTCCATTTGCACTGATAGCGACCCCCGGCAGGAATCGTTTTAGCGCCAAGGTGGCGAGAACCCACAGCACCACCGACAGGACTGCGATAACCGCCCCAAGGGGGAGAAGAAGCGTAAACCGACTAAGCGCACCGCCCAGGACAAAGCATGCCACGCCGCCGTAGATGGCCGACTTCTGGCGCCGTCGAAGGTATCGAACCTGGTTGAATTCGACCTGCGTAAGCGGGACAAACACGTGCTCACCAGACTTGCCGGCCGCCGCGTAACCATCGGCGGGAGCGCCGGATTTCACCGAAACCGGCGGGAGGCGACGTTCGACGGCAGCGCGTCGGTCGACCTCAACCCGGGCCATCTCAGTGACCGCGGCGGATCTCAGCGATTACCGATTCGGTTCCGTTCGCGTCATCACCACGGTCGTTGAGATTACGAGCCCGGTCTTCCTCAGCAGCTCGCTTCGCTGCATCCTTGGTAGTGGCCGCCTTCTCCAACGCAGCATCAGCACCGTGTTCATGAATGAACTCGGCCCATTCGACGAGGGTGTCCACCATCTCGTCTTCTGGTACAACCATCACGTTTTGACCCTTGACAAAGAGATGGCCACGCTTATTGCCCGCAGCGATGCCAAGGTCGGCGTCACGCGCCTCCCCGGGACCATTCACCACGCAGCCCATCACCGCCACCTGCAACGGAATCTCGCGCTCGCCGAACGCCTTCATCGCGTCGTTGGCGATTGTGACCACATCGACTTCGGCACGGCCACAGCTCGGGCAGGAGATGAGGTCGATGTTTTTTCTCTCACGAAGCCCCAGCGTCTCGAGCAGCTGGCGCCCCGCCTTGGCCTCCTCCACAGGATCAGCGGTAAGCGAATAACGAATCGTGTCACCAATGCCTTCCGCGAGAAGGGTGGCCATCCCAGCTGTGGCTTTGAGCGTGCCGATCGGCGGAGGGCCAGCCTCGGTGACACCGAGGTGCAGCGGGTAGTCAGTGACCTCGGCGAGTTGGCGATACGCCTCGATCATCAGCGGCACACTGGATGCCTTGACCGAGATTTTGATCAGATCGAAACCGACGTCGTCGAAGTAACGGATCTCATCAAGCGCCGACTCGACCATGGCCTCAGGGGTGACCTTGCCGCCGTACTTCTTGTAGAGATCAGGATGGAGCGAGCCGCCGTTAACGCCGATTCGGATCGGTACGTTGCGATCCTTGGCCTCACGAGCCACGAGCTTGATGTGTTCAGGGTTCCGAATGTTGCCCGGGTTCAAGCGAAGGCAGTGGACGCCAGCCTCAAGCGCTTCAAGCGCTCGGCGGTACTGGTGATGGATGTCGGCCACGATCGGCACCGGGGACCGGGGCATGATGCGGGCGAGTCCCTCTGCAGCTTCTGGTTCATTGCACGTGCAGCGCACGATGTCGCAGCCTGCAGCGGCAAGTGCATATATCTGTTGGAGCGTGGCTTCGTGGTCCGCCGTCTTGGTCACAGTCATCTACTGGATCGTTATTGGCGCCCCACCACCCACGGGGACATCGCCCACCATGATCTGCTTGGTCTCGCGACGAGGGAAGCTTTGCGTGAATTCCACGCTGTGAATCTACCGATCAACCGAGCACGACGGGGGCCTGCCCCCAGACGGGCACTGTTTAGCCGAGGTTGATTGGGTCGATGATGTCGCGGAACAGGGCAAGAAGGCCGAAGCCCACGAGCACCAAGAAGACCGCGTAGGTGAGCGGGATGAGCTTGTTGTAGTCGACTCGATGCCGTCGGCCGCCTATTGAGCGGATGCGCTCGTAGACCGCGACGACAACGTGGCCGCCATCGAGCGGCGGAAACGGGAACATGTTGAAGATGCCGATAAAGATGTTCAGACCGGCCAGGAATAGCAGAGCGTTCTCGAAACCCTCTCCCGACAGGATGGTGCCGGCACGGGCGGCGCCATAGATCGACAGGATGCGGTCTTCGTCAGGATTATCAGCGTCCAGCAAGCGGCCTGCCGATTCACGTTCGGCGCTATTTGTCGCCTCGTCGAGCTGCTCCTGGGCGCTCTCGGTATTGCCCGTAACAGTGTCAGAGACAAAGTTGCTGAGGCCACCACCGGTGATGAGCTCCCACATATTTTCAAAGGCGAGCTTCGTGTACTGGCCCAACCCCTCAACCGATCGGCCCACACCATCAATCGGGCCTACGTTTTGGGCAATTCGTTGCTGAGAGATCCCGAAAAATCCGACAACCGCTTCATTGGCCGGAAGAATTTCGTTGACTTCAATATCGTCAAACAGTTGAAGGTCAACACCATCAACCGGATCAACAACGACCGAGATGGTTTCGCCGACCTTGCCATCGAGCTGCACAAGCACGTCATCCCAGCTCGACACGTCGACCCCATCGATCTGAAGGATGCGGTCGTATTCGAGGAGTCCGCCGAATGCGTCGGCCCCCGCATCACTGAGTCGGCCACCGATTGTGACCCGGTCGGCGATGCTCTCGCCGTCGCGGAAATATTCGATGTCGACGGTTTGGCCCCCACGCGCCCGCACAAGATCACCGAATTGAATGAATCCGCCGATCTCCACGCCGTCGATGGACACAATCTCATCGCCGGTTTCAATACCGAGGTCAAGGGCCGCGCTCTGGCTCGATACCGAGCCAACCCTCCACGCCTCAGGGTCGCTTGGGTCACCCCAACCGACAAAGAAGGCGTAGAGAAGTATCAGCGCCATAAGGAAGTGCATGATCGACCCGGCAGAGACGACGAGCAGCTTCCGCGGGAACGACTTCTCCCGATATGCGCGTGGCTCGTCTTCTTCGGGCACTTCTTCGAGATTGTGCATTCCCTCGATGCGAACGTAGGCACCGGCAGGGATGGCTTTCACGCCGTACTCGGTTTCGCCGCGACGGAAAGACCAAAGCCGCGGACCAAACCCGATAAAAAACTCGGTGACCTTCATACCCGTCCAACGAGCCGTGAGGTAGTGGCCCATCTCATGCATGAAGATCATGAAGACGATCGCGATGACGATGAAAAACCACGTCCAGCTGGCCAAGAAGCCAAGCGCAAGAAGGAGCCCAAGCAACAAGAACACGCCGGTGCTGTCGCCCTTCGGCTCTCGGTGGGTGATGGGTTCAGTCATAGGGTGACAAGCTCCTGAATCACAGCGGCAGCCTCATCTCGGGCCCGGCCGTCACTATCGAGTACAACCTGGATATCGGTGGCAGTTGTTCCCGGCCAACGCTGAAGGGCACCATCCACCACGTCAGCAATGTCGACCCAACGGATCTGGCCCTTGAGGAATGCATCCACGGCGACTTCGTTGGCTGCGCTAAACCAGGCGGGCGCAGTTTCGCCCGCTCGGCCTGCCTCGTACGCCAATCCGAGACCGGGGAAGGCGTCAAAATCGGGTGGCTGGAAGTCGAGGCGGGAGAGTTCCGACCAGTCGATGTCGCCGTACGGCACTTCCAGTCGTTCGGGAAAGGCCAATGCGTAGCCGATACACAACCGCATATCAGGTTTTGACAGCTGGGCGATGGTCGCACCATCGGTGTAGGTGACCATCGAATGGATGATCGATTGGGGGTGAACGACCACATCGATGTCGTCGAAACCGATGCCAAAGAGTTCGTGGGCTTCGATGACCTCAAGCCCCTTGTTGATCAGGGTGCTCGAATCGATGGTGACCTTGGGACCCATCGACCAGGTGGGATGAGTGAGCGCATTGTCGATTGTGACGCCCTCGAGATCGGCGCGGGATCGGCCCCTGAATGGGCCACCGCTCGCCGTCAGCACCACGCTACGAACCCGATCAGCATCCCCGATCTTGCCGGTGATCTCGTTGGCCCGAAGACATTGGTGCACGGCACAGTGCTCACTATCGACAGGGATGAGCTCCGCTCCCGGCGTCGCCCACGCTCGCTGCACCACCGGCCCGGCGGCGATCAACGACTCCTTGTTGGCCAAGCCCAGACGTTTGCCTGCTTCTAGCGCGGCCATAGTGACGGACAGCCCCGCGAAACCGACCACACCGTTGATGGCGACGTCGCTGACAACTGCAGCCTCAGCCATGGCATCTGCGCCGACAAGAAGCGTGGTGCCGGAGGGAAGGCGCTCTGCCAGTCCAGTCGTGGCGGCCTCATCGGCTACGGCGACGACGTCCGGGCGGAACTCGTGGGCTTGTTCGACAACCGTGTCGACCGACGTTCCAACGCCGAGGGCGACAACTCGGTAGTCGTCTGGCGAAGCCCGCACGACATCGAGGGTTTGCGTGCCGATGGAGCCTGAAGAGCCGAGGACGGCAATCGTGGTGGTCACGGAGTCGACGCTAGGCCGGTCGGCCGGCGCATGGCACGCGGCTCAGGTAAAGAGCGCGTACTGAGAGACGTACCAGGTGACGGGGAGCACGAACAGCAAGCCGTCGAAGCGGTCGAGAAGACCACCATGACCGGGCAGGATCGAACCCATGTCCTTGATGCCAAGGTCGCGCTTGATGAGCGACTCGACCAAGTCACCGACTGGTGCAGCCGCTGCAGCGAAGAGACCCAGGATGATCATCGAGGTCATGCCGCCGCCGAGATCGGAGCTGGCGAGCGGTGCAGGCTTGCCCATAACGCCCATGACGATCGCGGCGCCGAGGGCGACAGCGAAGCCGCCAATGAGACCCTCGACCGTCTTGTTGGGGCTCGCCGATGACAGTGCCCGGCGGCCGAATGTTTTGCCGATGGCCAAACCACCCACGTCGTAGGCAACGGTGATGATGACCGCAACGGTGAGAAGACCGGTGCCATACGTCTCATCCGTCGCCAACAACAGCGAAGCAAACGACCCCAGCATGCCAATGTGCATGATGCCGAGCATCGTCGAGCCGAGTCCTCTCATCGCTCCATCATGTGCGACCCCAAGGAGATACCAGAGAGCCCCAAAGATGAAGGCAAGCACCAACACCATGGTGATGGCAGCTTCGCCTCGCCAGTAGACGGCAAGAGGCATGGCAACCGTAGCGGTGAGACCCAAGAGCACGGCGGGTTGGTAGCCGGCCAATCGGACAGCATTGAAATATTCGACGGCGGCAAGGCCGAGCGCGATGGTGATCACCACGAGTGCAGTCGCCGGACCAACCGCCATAGCCGCCAGGAAGAGAGCGGCGAGACCGATGCCGACGGCGATTGCCATCGGCATGTCGCGATCACCCGAGTTTCCGACAACGGAGCCGAGTTGAGCGGCAACAGACTCTTCCGGCGTCGGGTTGGATTCACCCATTACTGCGCCGGAACGACGTGATGGGCGCTGCTGATCATCGAAGCTGAAAAAGT
>JAACCU010000044.1 GCA_009937405.1 Actinomycetota bacterium | reverse complement strand
GGCAATGTTGCGAGTGATCCGACGAAACTCGCCGAGCAGGAGCACTGCGGCATGGGGACCCTTGGTCCGGGTGTACGCGGTGAACCCGCTGAGGTCGACGAAACAAAACGTGCGGGTGACGTTGAGATGGCTTTCACCTTGGGAGAGATCTGGGGGAGCGGCCACCTGATCGACCCGCGCGGCCGCAGCCCACTCGCGGGCGGGCCCAGTGTCTTTGGCGAGAATTGGGACGAGAAGTTCGCCGGTCGGTTCGTCAGTCACAGCAGTCAGACTCTCACATTGACGGTTGCTGTGGCACGCCGGTAGATGCGAAGCGGTTCTCAGACCTTCAGGCCGCAGTGTGGCCAGGGTTGGCGGCCGCGTTCGCTCCAAAGCGCACGGGTCATCGAATCCTGCCACCAGGGGCTGGCGTCGATTGGGTCGATCCCGACGAGCCATTCGAAGTGGCGGCCGGCGACGTCGTCCCATGTGATCTGGTCGAACTGGTAGGCGCCCCGGAATCTGCCGGAGGGAGAAATGGCCTGGTAGTTGTCAGTCGACTCGCAGTGGCGGAGTCTGGCGAGTTCGTCGGCGCTGAGGACCTCACGGAGTTCTTCTGTGGAGTCGAGGTATTGGATGAGCTCTTCGTACGTGCAGGACGATGCGAGGATCAATATTCCGAGCGCGAGCGAAATGATTCGAATCTTGGTTGACATTGGGTGCTGCCTCCTCGGGAAGTTCCCGTTCTGGCGTTTCCGGTGACCCATCCAGCGACTCGTTAGTCGCTGGTATCGGGCAGGTTTGGGCACCGTCGCCGTTTCAGCTCCCAAAAGCTAGACGCGTAACGTCACACAAATGCAACATTGTGGCCCATGTCACGCAGACGTGGTTTGACCGAAAATGTGCCCCAGTTGAGCCAAATGCTCAGGCTTGTGCCGCCGCTCGACCTTGACGGACGCAGGCCGGGAGGCCGAGGCCCCGCATTTGAGCGCCCGTAACCGTCAAACCGGGGGCTTCGGCGGCGAGCTGAGCATCGATATCATCGCATCGGTCGAAGTGTCCGGGGCGGTACTGGGGGAGAGACTGGCGCCACGGGGTGGCGCGAGCGGTGGGCTCGCCGGCCAGGCCGATGGTGGTGACAAGCTCTCGGCGCAAGGCGTCGACAATGTCGGCGGTGCTCATGTCGAGCCAACGCAGATCGTCGGTTCGGCCGGCGGAGACACGCAGAATCGCGTGGATGCCGTCGTCGTAGTGCCCCCACTTGGACGATGACCACGAGCACGCGGTCATCAAAAGCCCCTGGCTCCGCGGGACGAGAAAGCCAGAGCCGTTGAGCGGGTTGGCGATCTTGGATTTGTCGATCACGAACGTCACGAGAATCGCATCGCCATAGCTGACGCCGGCGAGCATCGCGGCCGACTCAGGCACATAGGGAGCGATGAGACCGGCGGTGACCCAGCTCGGCGACGCCAGGATCACGCGACTGGCGTCGATGGCTTCGCCATCGGCCCACACCCGCCATCCGCCACCGGTGGGTTCGAGTCGTTCGGCCGGGGTGCTGATGCGAACCCGATCGCCGAGCGCGGCACCAAGCGCATCGATGAGTTGGTGACTGCCCCCCCGGAGGCCGTTGAAGACGGGGCCCGCAGCGGCGGCAAGCGAAGCGTCGACCTGTGCTCGAAGGGCGACCGGCAACGAACCGCCGGCCCGAGCCGCGTCCGCAAGCTGAGCGGCACCCGCCTCGATGCTGAGCCGGTCGGCTTCGCCCGCGTTGATGCCGCCGAGCAAGGGATCTATGAGCCGTTCAAAGACCTCGTCGCCCACGCGGGGACGAAGCACTTCGCCGACCGATGCATCGCCAACCAGCGGATTAGCCGGTTTGTCGATGCGAGCGACAAAGTCGGCGGTGCCGGCTGGACTGATCAGATCACTGTTTTCTATCGACGCGATGTCGAACGGAACACCCAGGACTGAAGGGGTCGGAATGTTTCGAAGCGCACCATCAAACCAGATGTAGGCCGGAGCGCCGCTAGGGGCGACGAGTTGATCGCCCAGTCCGAGTTCGTGGCAGAGATCGACGACGTCTGGCTGACGAGCAAGGAATCCATCTGCGGCCATATCAACGTCGAACGCAAGGCCAGCCCCGGTCACGGGCCCGGAGTTAATTTTTCCGCCAAGACGGGTGTCGGCCTCAAGCAGGACGACGGTGCGGCCCTGTTGTACGAGGTCGTAGGCCGCGGCAAGACCGGTGATGCCGCCTCCAACGACGATTACGGGGGAGCTCATGGCAGATCCTTTACTTGTAAACCGCGTTACCTGAGGTTGACCGTGCCCTCTTCGTGGACGGTCTTGACGACCTCGGCGAGGACGTCGGGATCGGTGGTGGGCATGACGCCGTGCCCGAGGTTGAAGATGTGGCCAGGGTGTCCGGCGTTGTCGGCGAGAACGGCTCGAGCGGCGTCGCAGGCAACTTCTGCACCGGCGAAGGCGACCGTGGGGTCGAGGTTGCCCTGTAGTGACAGGCCAGGGGCAACGCGCTCACGAGCGCTGGACAGCGGCACCCGCCAGTCGACACCGACCACGTCTGCTCCGACTTCGCCCATCAGGGGCAGAAGTTCTCCGGTGCTGATGCCGAAGTGAATCCGGGGTACGCCAGTGTCGGCGACGCCGGCCATGACCTTGGCTGAATGGGGGTACACGTAGCGCCGATACTGGGCAGGGGAGAGCGCCCCGGCCCACGAATCGAATAGCTGGATCGCTGACGCACCATTGTCGATCTGCGAACGCAGCGATGCGATGGCCATGTCGGCGAGGCGATCGCACAGCGCGTGCCACAGCGGCTCGTTGGAAAACATTAGCGACTTGGTGGCGACGTGGTCTCGTGAGGGGCGACCCTCGACGAGATAGCTCGCCACAGTGAACGGTGCCCCGGCAAAGCCGATGAGCGGCACGTCGAGTTCGGCGACGAGTTGGCGCACGGTCTCGAGTACGTAGGGCGTATCGGCCTCGGGATCGAGGGGGCGCAGGCGTTCGAGATCGGCCTCAGAGGTGAACGGGTTCTCGACCTCAGGGCCAACGCCGGGAGTGACAGTGAGGCCGAAGCCGACCGCATGAGCGGGCACCACGATGTCGGAGTAGAGGATTGCCGCGTCGACGCCGTAGCGCCGCACCGGCTGGAGCGTGATCTCGGTCGACAGGTCGGGGTCGGCGATCGCATCCAGGATCGTGCCGGTGCCGCGAATAGCGCGGTACTCGGGCAGCGAGCGGCCAGCCTGACGCATGAACCACACCGGTACGCGATCGTGCGGAAGGCCGCGGCATGCCTGAATGAAGGGATGGTCGTCGAATCGGCCGTTCACATCCTCACGGTAACCCTGCTGCCTGCTGATGCTGCGTTCGGGCAAGTACCGTTTGAATGTGTCTCGCGGACTGGCTCCCCTCATCCCCGCGCTCATTGTTGCTGCACTGTTTGCCGCAAGCTGTGGGACAGCAAGCGTGGAGCTCGCGCCGGAAGTAGTCGTAGTGGACGCCGCCTCGGCCACGAGCACGACATCGACGAGCACGACATCGCCTAGCCCCACGTCGACGAGCACGACATTGCCTAGCCCCACGTCGACGAGCACGACATTGCCTAGCCCCACGTCGACGACCACACGGGCGCCGGTTCCGCTGGAGTACACCGAGCAGAACTATGACGCGTTCGCTACGGCGCTCGGACTCGAACTCTTCCTTCCCGCCAACCGCGTGGAGTACATCGGCTTTCATGAGTCGGGCCATGACGGGTCGCGCCAGATGTCC
>JAACCU010000358.1 GCA_009937405.1 Actinomycetota bacterium | reverse complement strand
GCTTGGCTCGGATTCGATCTGGCGGAGTAGCCACCGGATCTGGTCGACCTGCACGACAACGCCGGTGGGTAAGCCAACGGGCATGGGCCCATTTGTCAGCGGCGCGACCTGTGTCGCCCACAGAGCGCAACAGCTGAGACCAGGACAGTGAACGAGGCCATCGGACGAGTGATCAGTCGGCTGTGATGGTGAGGTCGTAGCTTGCGTTGCCCCGTGTGCCGCCCACCACGATCGTGTAGATGCCGTCGCCGAGTGTGATCTGTGCCCCGCTGGCCTCGGCCACGAGAAGAGAGCCCGATGGTTCGGCCACATCAAATACGGCGTTGTCTTCGAGCGAGATGATCGAGAGAGTGACAGTTTGACCGGGAATGCCTTCGAATTTGTAGCGATCGCGATCACCGCGGATAACCGAACCGGACACCACCTTCTCCACGCCGGGGTCTATCGAGATCACGTTGAAACGTGCGTCCATCGAGGATGCCACGCCCTCGAGCCCAAAGGATTCGAGAATCACCCCAGTGTTGTCACGGACGCGCAGCGTCGACGCAGTATCGATACTGTCTGGCCCCGTCATCGGTGAATAGAGTGAATAGGTGAAATCGCCGTTGCGCCATCCCTTCACACACTCACCGTCACGACAGGTGACGGTTCCGCCGTCGAGTGCAAGGCAACCGGCCGGCAAGCCCGAGAACCGGGCGTCTTGATCACAGCCGTAATAGGTGAGGTCGCCGGTGCCGTTCACACCGTCCCAACGTTCTTGTTGTCCGACGACGATCAGCCAGTCGTCGTTAGCCACGACATCCCAGCTGTCCCCGAGTACCACTGCGTCCGACACCAACCATTCCTCTCGGGTTTCCCCGCAGGGTTCGCTGCTCTCACAATCATCGACTATCTCGATCGTGTAGACGAGCCACGACGTTGTGGCAACCAACTCGTCGGCACGTTCACAGATCTCAACCGTGGCCGAAGCCCCAAACGTGTCTCCCAAGCGATCTGTCGCTGTCAGGTAACAGGCGATGTCTCCCGTGCCGAGTTCTGTGATGAAACCGATCTCATCCAACGAGGGACCAGGGGGCGGTTCGGTCGCATCCGAGACGGGTGCTTCCGGCTCCGGTTCCTCATCTGAGCCAGCAACGTCTTCGTCCTCGCCAGGCGAGGTCGTGGTGGTGGTCGATGGTTCCGGCGCGATTGTCGTCTCGCTCGTCGGAACCTCCGTGGTTGTCGCCGGAGTTGTGGTTGGAGTTGTCGTTGGAGTCGCTGTGGTCGTCGCGGCCGAAAGCTCAGAACCCTCGCCGCCGCAGCCACCGAGCAGCACGACAAAGATGAGGCCGAGCACCGACTGCGGCCACCGCCCACGAGATCGAAAAGTCTGTGTGCACGTGTGTCCGGGGGCTGCCATGGCGCAGCACGATACCGGAGTCGCCGCAGTGGTGGCCAAACCGTGCAACGCCATAAAAAGGGCGGATGTCAGCCGCCTCACCAGCCCAGAAAATGGCCATGCCGGCGGCACCCGGTCAGCCTGTTAGCTAGCGGTGCTAACGAAGTGGTCGTTGGTTAAGACCGATTCGCCTTGCCACCGGTAGGCGACGAGCGGCCCGCCTTTGGCAACGCTGTAGTCGACGCACGCGGTCCGATCGCTGGTGATGGTGGGTGTGCCGCTCTCCCAGTAATGGCCGTAAAGCACCGGCACTGCGTCGCTGTATGGTTCGACGGGCGGCGGCTCGTCCAGCGGGGTTTGCGGCAGCGGCGGATACTCGCCGCCGTCGGCGGTCTTTGAGCCTTTGGGGATGAGGGCTCCGGCCCGAAGGCTCGTTCCGGCGTCGGCGCTCCACCACCTGTACCGCGCCTCGAAGCGAGGGCTGCCCTCCTTGGCCGGGTACGGCTCAGGGATGGCGATCTCGGGGCCTTTGAGCAGATGTTCGATCGCCTGGTGCTCGGCGCTTTTCTTGCGGGAGGCGGCGATCACCAGTTCTTCAGTAAGAGAGTTACCGACACCGCACATGCCGGCGATGTCGATCTGCGCCTTCGGATCCCAACACGCATGAACGACACGGAGCTCACCCAAATCCAGCCATAGCGGCAGCGTCATGAACCACTGGAGGTGCTCATGGTGGAGACCACTTCCTTCGACAACCTGGCGAAGGTATTCCTTGTGCTGCTTGTGTTTCTTGTCGCTGTGAGGCCGAAGGTACGTGTCAGGGTCGTCGGGGTCTGGGGTGGCCCAAGCAATGGCGTTGAACTCGTGGTTGCCAAGGGTGATCTGAGCTTTGCCGGCCTCGACCATCGCCCTGACGATCTCCACGGTTTCGCGCTGTTTCGGCCCTCGGTCGATGAGGTCTCCCACAAAGATGGCTCGACGGGTCGGGTGCGTCCACACGCCATCGACGCGTTGGTAGCCGAGCATGGCGAGCAACTCGACAAGCTTGTCGGCATGCCCGTGAATATCACCGATGATGTCGAAGCCGTGGCTTGATGTGGTCATGGTTCAGACTCTCCTCCGCCGGTTCCCTCGACGCATTCGGTCATCGCGTCTCGGGCCGGGTGACAGTACCACGAGCCCGTTTTTCTCCGGGGCGACAATGGCGCATCAGAGCCAGCGAGGGCCGGGTACGTTGGCACGCAAGATGGACACGAAACTCAACATCCACCTTCAACTGCCGCCTCCAGTTCTTGAACGCGTCCGAGAAGCCAACGCTCGCCTCCACGCATTAAAGCCATCGCAGATCATGTACGGCAATGACTCGCCCACCATTGCGCACGTCACGTTGCTCATGGGAACCATCAGCATCAAAGAAATCGACGACGTTTTGAGCGCCGTCGGCTGCTGGGCTCAGAAACAATCGCCTCTCACTGTTCACCTTGACCGTCCCTCTCTGCCAAATGCGGACGGGTGGGTGTTTCTCGACGCCGAATGCGTGGACGGTGACCTCACCGAGATTCTCGAACGTCTCGCGATAGAGCTGGGAACCCTCATCGTGCC
The DNA here is from genome assembly GCA_009937405.1 of Actinomycetota bacterium. Lineage (GTDB taxonomy): Bacteria > Actinomycetota > Acidimicrobiia > Acidimicrobiales > Aldehydirespiratoraceae > JAACCU01. The sequence continues at coordinate 1,393 of JAACCU010000358.1, read as the reverse complement.
ATCGCGGCGCGGCGGCCCGGGCGTTCACAGCCACCTGACCCTCGGGCTCTGCGACGGCCCGCCGCCTTCTGGATACGAAAAACTCTTCGACCCTGAGCAGGTAGTCATCAGTCAGATCGGGGTCGGCCATGTCGGGGAGAACGGCACGGTGATAGCCGCCGTGGCGTCCTTCGAACTCTGCGGCGACTAAACGTTTGTCAGATTCATCGACTCCCACTCGGTGACCGTTTCGTGTCAGGACGGTGCGTGTCACTGGTCGAAATCGCCACGCCTCGATCTGGTTCATACTCCGAGTCGCCGCCGGTCTTCGGTGCCGAGCACCCATCGACCCGACCGGCGCCGTCTGCCGTCACACCGCGCCGTTACTTCGTTAGCGACACAGACGACGAGACGAAAGAGTGGTTGCAGATGAGTGAGTACGGTTCGATAGCTCCGAGTGGGGTGCCAGGGACGGCGCCGATGACGGATCCGCAGGAGCCTCGCCACCGGCATCACTACGGGTACGCGTTCATTGATATTCCCGCATTCGTCTTTGCCGAGGAGGACGCAGCTTTCGCCGCGTTGGCGTTGTCGCGAGGCGAGGTGGCTCGACAGCTCTGGACATCGTCGGGGGGATCTGAAGAAGATGCTGAGTGTTTGATGGTGACGCTCGCGCGGATGCACACTCATGATGTCGCTGTGATCACGATGCCTCCGATCCGTCAATCACCTGAGGCGATCTATGTGGCGGTCGCTCGGCCGCATAAACGGTCCGGAGCGGGTGACGAGTCGGCTCCGTTCCGGATCTGTTATCTCGAGGCGGGCCTTCATCAGCCGGTGCTTGGCGAGAAGTACCCCAACGGGAACCATGTCAACCACGGCAAAACCTGCGAACCGGTCTTCGAGAAGTTCGCCGCTCTATTCGACACCGTTCTCGGCCCCAGCCGTGCGTCCTGAGTTTCTTCCAACACTCGCGGGTTCACGGGTGGGGGCATAGCGATTGTTGCCTCTGGGGTCATTTCTCTTTGCGGTTGCGGCGGTTGGGTGAGTCGAGTGCTTCGACGGCGATGACTTGGGCCACCACAGCACGCAGTTTGTTGAGCGCAGCGGGATCTGACCGTCCTTGGGTTCGGTAGAGGTCGCGGCGCCATTCCATCATCAGCGACGTCACACGGGCATCGCTTCTGTAGTGCTTCATGGGCACGAGCGTGCCTGCGAATGGCGTATTGCGGCGAACCTCCAGGCCGTGAGTGGCGGCGATGGTCTCCACCCGAACGGCGAGATCCTCGGGGGTATGGAACTCGTCTGTCCCCAGACACAGCTCGGGTCGAGGTCCGCTGGCCTGCTCGTAGGTTTGTTGGCTGGCGGGATAGCTGTGCAGGTCAATGATCAGACAGCGGCCGTGAGCCTCGAG
>JAACCU010000357.1 GCA_009937405.1 Actinomycetota bacterium | reverse complement strand
TGCCATGCCGATGGTCCCAAACCGTCTGATGGGCGTGCGCCCGAGGCTCGACGGGGATCACGGCCGTATGGCGCTCGCCGTTGTCATGTACGAGATCTATTTCGCGGGGTGGGCCGGACCGGTCGTCGCTCACCTGCCACCCGATCAACTCGTCGGCTCGTAGGAGATGCTGGTCGTTTCCTGCGTCTCGGCATTCAGCGCAACGACACGCGTGGCGTGCCCATGCGCCGTCGACAACCGGTTGGCCAAGAAGCGCCTTGGCGAGAAGAGGTCGGTATGTCTCGAGTGCTGGAATCTCGAGCCCATCGACCTTTCCGTCGTCATCGAACTCCCGCAGCATCACGGCGTCGTCTGCGTACGGGTTGGCGTTGAACGTCTTGACTTCAGCGGGACTGAACGGTCCGCCTTGCTCCCGCAGCGACATCTGCGAGGCCAGGCTCAGGTGGGCGTGGTAGGCGCTGTCGACCGCGACTCGATAGCGCTTGGCATCGACGTGAAGCCGAATCGGCTCGACGATCGATTCAGCGAGCAATGCTTGGAGACAGCGGGCACCAACGTCGGCATGCCCCGGTAATCCCCAGTCGCCGGCCGCGCCGAAGACGTGACCGACATCATGCAGGAGCGCTGCCAGAACAAGGTCGTCGGAGGCTCCGCGCTGGCGAGCGACGGCCGCTGACTGAAGAACGTGATCAAGCATGTTGACCCGTTCGCCATAGCTCTTGGCTTCGGTCGCCGCGAGCAGAGCCATCAACTCATCGACACGCTGAGTCTCATGCCCGATGAGCGAGTGTCCGACCCAGCCTGGATGTGGGCTGATTCCGGCGAGATCGGCAACCGTCGGCGCGATATCGAGAATCGACGCCGTCGCCCAGCCGCCACAGCGTGCGATTCGAGGTCCACGGGCAACGACGAACGTCTCCATGTCGTCGTTGCAGTCGGTGCCATGGGTGCGACCATGTCCACCATGGTCTGTGGTGACGACCACGCTCCAGTCATCGGGTAACGCATCGACAAGATGGCCAAGATCTCGATCGGCCTGCGTGGCCGACGCCAGGTACTCCTCGCTGTCCCAGCCGTGGTCGTGACCAGCAGGATCGGGATACGAGAAGTACACGAACATGACCTCGCCGGGTGGCGCTGAATCGAAACGTGCTATTGCCGCGTCGACAATGGCGGCGTCGACGGTCTGGTCGTATCCCTCATCACGAGTCAAGCGAAACGAGAGAGCATCGGGCTCCCAAAGTGCGTCAAGTGGGAGCCATGACTGAAATACCGACGTCGACCGTCCGGCGGTTCGAGCGACGCTCAGGATCGACGGTGGGCCCAAGGGCGCGCTCGGCGTGTTGTCGAGGATGCCGTGAACGTCAGGTGGTGCACTGCGGACCATCGATGTGTGAGCGGGCAAGGTCACGCTTGGCATCACTGTGCGAGCTTGAAAGCATGACGCTCCCTGCCGGGCAAGCGATGTGAGCGATGGCGTATTTGCTGGTGTGATGTGGCGAGGCGCGAGCCCATCGATCGAGACCAACAGAACGCTGCTGAGAATGCCGTGATTGGCCACGCGCTCAGGCTAGTTGGGCCTACCTGCCCACGGGTGGCTGTCAGCGGTACTCCCGCATCTACAATCAGCCAATGACCAAGCCCTTCCGTTTCGGCCTCCAACTCCATTCGCCTATCGAGGGCATGACGTGGGCAGACTCGGCTCGCTATGCCGAAGGTCAGGGGTTCGACAGCATCTTGATGCCGGACCATTTCCACCACCAGTTCGGAATCTTCACGTCGTTGGCTGCTGCGGCAGCGGTAACCACTCGGCTCAAGGTTGGCGCCCTAGTTTTCGGCAACGACTACCGGCATCCCGTCATGTTGGCCAAGGAGATCGCCACACTCGACCACATCAGTGAAGGCCGTGTTGAGTTCGGGCTTGGCGCGGGCTGGATGCGAACCGACTACGAGCAGTCGGGCATGACCTACGACCGACCAGGAATCAGGATCGAACGGATGGTCGAGAGCCTCGAGGTCATCAAGAAGTGCTGGACTGGAGAAGCCTTCGACTATGAGGGCGAGCACTACACAATCGACGGCTATGAGGGCTATCCGAAGCCCTTCACGCCCGCCGGGCCGAAGATCATCATCGGTGGGGGCGGGCCTCGAATGCTCCGAGTGGCTGCTCGTCACGCCGACATCGTGGGAATGACGGCGAACCTTCGCGCCGGTGAGGTCGGGGTCGACGCAATTGCCGACTCGATGTCGGCTGCCTATGACGTAAAGGTCGCCGGAGTACGAGAAGCGGCCGGCGATCGGTTCGAAGAGCTTGAGTTCAACAGCCTCACGATGAGCACTTCGATCACCGACGATTCTGCGGGCACGTTGGCGCTGTTCGCTGAACTGTTCTCGAACACGGTCGAAGAAGTGTCTCAATCGCCGGCACTCCTGGTCGGATCGCCAGCCCAGATCAGTGAGACGTTGCAGCAACGCCGGGAGCGGTGGGGGTTCAACTATGTCGTTGTTCAGCAGGATGGCGGGCAGGGCAT
>JAACCU010000356.1 GCA_009937405.1 Actinomycetota bacterium | reverse complement strand
GAAGATCTCTACCCCCGACTCGGGCTTTCTTACCGCCGACATGGTCTTTGCGCCAAACACCACGCTGGTGGCCGCGGACTTCACCGACCCCAAGATCGAGATCGAACTGGCTTTCGTGCTCGCCACCGATCTCGCCGGCACCGACCTCACGGTCAACGACGTACTGGATGCCACCGAGTACGTCACCCCCGCAGTCGAGTTGATCGCCGCGCGTACTCCTCGCACCAACCGCTACGGGCGAACCCGCACGGTGATCGACACGATCTCCGACAACGCGGCGGATGCCGGGATCATCTGCGGCGGACGCAGGGTCGCTCCCCGAGAGATCGACCTGCGGTGGATCAGCGCCCTCGGCTATCGCAACGGCATCATCGAGGAAACCGGCGTGGCGGCCGGCGTTCTCGACCACCCGGCCAAGGGCATCGTGTGGCTGACACACCGCTACGCCGAACAAGGGCTCACACTAGAGGCGGGTCAGACGATCCTCGCCGGGTCATTCACCCGCCCGATCGACATCCGCCCCGGCGACGAGTTCCGATTCGACTTCGGACCACTCGACTCGTTCACAGTGGCATTCAGCTAGCCAGCGGAGCGCAGAAGGGACAAGATGCACCCCATGGGGAATAGCTACCACCAGGAACGAGGCGATGTTCCGCCGCCTCCTACGGGCTGCCCCGTGCATCGGGACTGGAGTCCGCTGAACGCTGACTATCTCGAAGAGCCCTACGCCATTGCTGAACAGCTCCAAGCCGATCACCCCACCTTTTACAGCGAGAAGCTCGGCTACGTCGTGGTCACCGAAATGGATGAACTCGACCGAATATTCACCGACCACGAGACCTTTGCTTCGACGAACGTGCAAGATCCCGTCTATGCGCTGTGTCCAGCTGCTCAAGAAGTCCTTGCAGCCCCGGACTTCAACCCCGTGGGCGTCATGTCCAACCGTCCTGAACCCGACCACGGCCGCATCCGGGTCCATACCCGTCAAGGGTTCTCCAACAAGCGCATCAAGACGCTCGAGCCCTACATCCGCCGCCGGAGTGACGAGCTGATCGATGCCATGGTCGGTGTCGGCTCCCCGACAGAGTTCGTTGACGCCTTCGCATTTCCGCTTCCCGGCGAGACCGTCTTCCGATTCATAGGTTTCCCCCAAGGCGACGATGAGCTTCTCAAGAGCTGGTGCAGTGATCGCAAGGCGTTCTCCTGGGGTCAGCCAACAGACGAGCAGCAGGCCGAACTTGCCGAGCACATGCTGGCGTACTGGCGCTACTGCCGTGACTTCACTGCTGATAAGCGGAAACATCGCGGCGACGATCTCGCCTCTGAACTGATCACGGCGCACGAAAACAATCCAGGCGACATGACCTACCAAGAGGTCGAGTCAATCATCTATGGGCTCTCGTTCGCAGGCCACGAGGCGGTCACAGCATTGATCTGCAATTCTCTGCTGTGTCTGCTGAACCATCGAGACCAGTGGGACGAGGTCTGTGCTGACCTGTCGTTGATCCCCAACGCAATCGAAGAGGTACTGCGGTTCAACTCGAGCCAGATTGCCTGGCGCCGGGTCACGACGAAAGACACCACCGTGGGCGGATTCGACGTCCCTGCGGGGACGGGAATCTTCATGAACTTTGCGTCGGCCCATCGCCAGAACGACATCTGGGACAACCCCAACGTGTTCGACATCCACCGCCCTAATGCCAACCGCCACATCTCGTTCGGCAAGGGGGTGCACTTTTGTCTTGGCGCAAAATTCGCAAAGTTCGAAACCCAACTGATGCTCGAAGCTGTGAGTCAACGGCTTCCGTCGCTTCAGCTCGTCGATCAAGAACTCGAGTACTTCCCCAACATCACCTTCCGCGGCCCTTCGAAGCTTCACCTAGCCTGGGCCTGATATGCCAAAAGCTGATGCTGCGTTCATCGATGTCCTTCGCGCCAAACTCGGGGAGGTAGCGATCGTCACCGGCCGTGACGCCGACGACCAGACCATCGACGCCTACGGGAAACCCACCGCCATCGACTCGGTAATTGTTCGCCCCGCCGATGTCAACGAGGTCTCGTTCACGGTCAAGGCGTGCGCCGACGCGGGCATCGCCATTGTCAGCCAAGGTGGCAACACTGGCCTATCGAAGGGCACGTATCTCCCCGAGCAACAGCCATCGATCATCTTGTCGTTGGCCCGTCTCAATCAAATCGAGTCGGTCGACCCCGAGCGGTGGACAATCACTGCTCAGGCCGGCGTCACGATCCAGGCCGTGCAAGAAGCGGCAGCCAAGGTCGGGCGCCTGTTCGCCCCGGACTGGGGCGCACGCGGTTCGGCCTCGGTTGGAGGCGCTGTTGCCACCGACGCCGGTGGCAACAATGTCGTCCGTTACGGCAACATGCGCGACAACGTCATGGGCATCGAAGCAGTGCTCGCTGATGGGTCCATCTGGGATGGGCGCCGATCACTCCGCAAAGACTCATCGGGCTATGACCTCAAACATCTCTTCATCGGCAGCGAGGGCACACTGGGGGTTGTGACCTCGGCGGTCCTCAAACTTGTGCCCGCCACCCCGCACGCAACATCGACTATGGCCGCCATCACCGGCCTCAATGCTCTCATGCCACTACTCGCGCTGGCCCAAAAGCATGGCGCCGGCACGCTCACCGCGTTCGAGTTGATCCCCGATGTTGCCATGGCCCGCGTCGACGAACTACTCGGCCGCGGCAAACCAATCGACGCCGGTACCGAGTTTTCCGTGCTGGTAAAGCTGGCGTCGTCAGAACCCGTCGACGACATGATCGCTTCGTTCCTTTCCGCCGGCGTCGAGGCCGGGCACATCGTGGATGCCATCGTGGCTGGAACGCCAGATCAGGAGGCT
>JAACCU010000355.1 GCA_009937405.1 Actinomycetota bacterium | reverse complement strand
GGGCGTTCGGATGAAGCGACTCGACGATCACACCGAACGTGCCGGTATCGCTGTGGTGCTCGACAAGCTGGCGGCCGGCCAGCGGGTGGCCCTGGTGAGCGACGCAGGCACCCCTGCGATCTCTGACCCGGGGGAGCGACTTGTCGCGGCCGTGGTGGAGGCGGGTTACACCGTCACCACGGTTCCGGGCCCGTCGGCGGTCGTGGCCGCGCTGGTGGCAAGCGGGTTGGCGACCTCGCGATTCGTCTACGAAGGTTTCCTTGCTCGGAAGGGCGGCGACCGCACGGCTGCGTTGGCTCAGATATCTCAACAGAGCGCCACGTCGGTCATGTACGAGTCGCCGAATCGGTTAGCTGCGACATTGCGCGACCTGGCCGATGTCTGTGGCGGTGGCCGACAGGCAGTGGTGGCTCGTGAACTCACCAAACTCCACGAGGAGTTCGTGCGAGGGAGTTTGGACGAGCTGGCTGCCTGGGCCGACGGTGGGGTGAAAGGTGAGATCGTGTTGGTGATCGCCGGAGCGGCTCCACCGGCCGAGGCCGATGATGAGACAATCGTGGCTGCCATTCAGGCTCTCATGGAAGCGGGTATGTCTCGTCGTGATGCAATTGCCAAAATTGCGTCTGACCTGGGTGTTCGTCGCGGTCGGGTGTACGACCTGGCTCTCACGATCTCTGGCGGTGTCACACCTCCTTCGTAGTATTCGGTTCATGCAACCAGTACTCGTGATTGCCCTCCTGATCGCCGTCTTCATGACCGCCTGTCTCGGCACCGTCATTGCCAGCTATATCGGTCGTTCCCGTCACGATGCTCAGGTTGCGAGCGTCGTTCAACAGGTCGTCAACACAGCCGGTGAGAGTTTTGACAGCAGGCTGCAGACCGGCACGGCTGAGCTCGAGCATCGGCGTGCGGCCATCGACGTACGGATGGACGGCGCCCAGAAACACCTCGACGAACGCCTTGGGGCCATCGTCTCGTCGCTTGAAAGCAAGGTCGACTCGGTTGACAAGCTTGTTGCCGAACGGGTAGGCGGCTTGTCCGACTCGATCGGCGAGCGGGTCGGAGGCATGTCGAAGAGCCTCGGCCACCAGGTCACCACCATGAACGCCGAGCTTGGGCAACTCCGCGGACTTGTCGGGCAACTCCAGAAGGAACGAGCCCAGCAGCACGGCCAGTTCGTTGAAAGTCTTGAGGCTGCCACCCGACAGCAGCAACTGCTAGCCAACACCACGCAGTCACTGCGCGATGCCTTGGCTAGCCCGCAAGCACGAGGCCAGTGGGGTGAGCGCATGGCGGAAGACGTACTTCGCTCGGCTGGCATGCGAGAAGGCATCAACTATCAAAAACAACGGATCCTGAGTGAGGGCACCAAGCCCGACTTCACGTTCTTGCTGCCCAATGACCGTTTGCTGCACATGGACGTGAAGTTTCCGGCGACCAATTACCTCCGTCACCTGGAGGCACCGACCGATACCGAGGCATCAGCATTAAAGGACCGCTTCCTTCGCGATGTCCGCGACCGAGTCAAGGAGCTCAACAATCGCGGCTACGCGGCCACCGACACGACTGTCGGCTACCTCTTGTTGTTCATTCCCAACGAGAGTGTGTATGGCTTCATCCACGAGCACGACACGAACCTGCTCGACGACGCGCTGGCCCAGAAGGTGGTGCTGTGTTCGCCTACGACCCTCTTCGCCGTACTCGGTGTGATCCGTCAGGCCATGGACACGTTTGCGGTAGAGCGAGCCTCCGAAGAGATCCTCGACTGTCTGTCGTCCTTTGGTGAGCAGTGGCAGCGGTTCTCGGGTCAGATCGACAAAGTGGAGCGCCACATCTCAACGTTGAACAACAGCTTTGAAGAGCTATCCGGTCCGCGTCGTCGGCAGTTGGAGCGTCAACTCGACCAGATCGATGATGTGCGTTCTCGCTCACTTGCCACCACCGACGAGCCGGTTCTCGGTCAGAGTTCAGTGCCAGTGTTGCGAGAGATTTCCGAGCGCAACGCCAGCTGACGCGTAACCGCCACCAGGGGTCAGCCCTGCACCGGTAGCCTCGGCAGCGATGTCCAGTACCTCCACTCCGGTCCTAGTTGCCGTCGCCTGGCCGTATGCCTCTGGTTCCCGTCATCTCGGGCACCTGGCCGGCGCATACCTCCCCGCAGACGTCTTCGCCCGCCATCAGCGATTGAAGGGCAACGAGGTGCTGATGGTGAGCGGGTCCGACGTGCACGGCACGCCAATCACCGTTCGGGCCGACGCCGAGGGTGTGACGCCTCAAGACATTGTCGATCGTTACCACGGCGAGATCGTTCGGCAGTGGGGTGAGCTCGCTATCTCGTGGGATCTCTACACCACCACCGGCACAGAGAACCACGCCCAAGTCACCCAGGAAATGTTCCTTGCCCAGCTCGAGAACGGCCATATCGACAAGCGCACGTCGGATCAGTATTTTGACACCGAAGCTCAGCGATTCTTGCCCGACCGGTACATCGAGGGCACTTGCCCCCACTGCGCGTACGGCGAGGCCCGCGGCGACCAGTGCGACAACTGCGGGAAGACTCTCGACGCCATTGAGCTGATCGACCCCCGTTCCAAGATCACGGGCGCTTCGCCCGAGCTTCGCTCCACCGAGCACTACTACTTCCGTTACTCCGACTTCAATGAGCGTCTGCGCGAGTTCCTGCAGGCAAAGCAGGGCTGGCGGCCCCATGTTCTCAACTTCGCCATGGGGTGGATCGAAGAAGGACTCCACGATCGAGCAATTACACGCGACCTCGATTGGGGCATCGAGTTGCCGGTCGATGATCTCGGCCCCGGCAAGAGGATCTATGTCTGGTACGACGCCGTGGTCGGCTACCTGTCCGCCAGTAAGGAGTGGGCCCAGAGCCAAGGTGATGACGAGCGTTGGAGGCATTGGTGGGAGAACGACGAGAGTCGCCACGTCTACTTTGTGGGCAAGGACAACATTCCGTTCCATTGCCTGTTTTGGCCCGCTCAGCTGATGGGTGCGGGCGAGCTCCACGTACCCGATGATGTTCCGGCCAATCAATACGTCACGTTCAAGGGGGGCAAGGCCTCGGCCAGCCGGGGCGTCGGTCTCACCGTGCAGGAGGGGCTCGACCTCTTCCAGCCCGATGGTCTGCGCTATGCCCTTGCTGCGAACTTCCCTGAGCAGTCCGACACGGACATCTCGATCGAAGAGATTGCCCGTCGAATCAATGAGGAGCTTGTGGCCACGTGGGGCAACCTCGTGAACCGTGTGCTGTCGATGATCGCCAAGAACCATGGAGAGCAACCGGCCAGCAATGGCCGATCGGCCGAGGACGAAGCAATTCTCGCCCGCGTTGACGAATTGTTGGCGGCCGCCGATGGTCAGCTTGGTCGTGTCGAACTGCGCGCCGCGCTTCGTTCCGCAATGGATGCGGCCGGCGAGGTCAACGCCTACCTCAACGCCACCGAACCATGGAAGCTGGCCAAGACCGATCCCGAACGTGCCGGCGTGGTGCTGGCTACCGCCCTCGACGCTATTAATGGTGTCCGGGTGGGATTCGGCCCGTATCTGCCGTTCAGCTCGGCCCTTCTTGACGACATCCTTGGTGCCGTCGAAGGCTGGCAGCGTGTTCCGGTGGCTCCGGGCACGCCGATCGCCAAGCCGACGCCGTTGTTCGTGAAGGTCGATGTCGACGAGATCCTCGGCGAGGACTCCGACGACGAGTCGGCCTGAACGTGGCCTGGTTCGATCAGCACTGTCATCTACCGCCCGGCCAAGACGGAGCCGAGCAGGTCGCGGCCGCTCGCGAGGCGGGCGTGACCCGGATGGTCTCGGTCGGATGTCATCTTGAGCAATCGCTACAGATGCTCGCTGTCGCTCGTCAACACGAGGTAGTGTGGGCCACCGCTGGTGTGCATCCACATGATGCTTCCGGTGGGCTTGACGGTATCGAAGATCTCCTTGCTGAACCGGAGGTCGTTGCCGTCGGAGAAGCCGGCCTCGACTACCACTACGACCATTCACCGCGGGATGTGCAGCGTGATGTCTTCGCCGCCCAGATCCAGATGGCGAATCGCCATGACATGCCACTCGTGATCCACTCGCGGGAAGCGTGGGATGAGACGTTCGAGATCCTCGACCGCGAGGGGACCCCTCGGCGAACGGTCTTTCACTGCTTCACCGGTGGACCCGATGAGGGTGCGGAGGCACGAAAGCGGGGGGCCTTGCTCTCGTTCTCCGGCATTGTGACCTTCCCTAGCGCAAAAGATCTGCGCACCGCCGCTCTGGAATGTCCGCTGGATCAGCTTCTGGTCGAGACTGACTCGCCGTATCTCACTCCGGTCCCTCATCGCGGCAAGCCCAACCGGCCGGCCCTGGTGCCTTTGGTCGGAGAGAAGATCGCCGAGGTCAAGGACATTCCGGTGGCAGACGTCGAAGCCGCCACCTGGGCAACAGGCGCCGCTTTCTACGACCTGGATTGAGCCTATGAGTTCAACGGGAACCGGCTCGCGTGATGGTGCCTTCGCAGCCACAGACTGGGCGATCATCGGCGCATTGGCGCTGATCTGGGGTTCGGCATTTCTATGGATTGCCATCGGGCTTGATGCGCTTGCGCCGGGCGTTGTCGCCTGGCTTCGGATGGTTCTCGGCGCAGCGGCGCTGCTGCTGGTTCCGCGCTCGCGTCGCCGGATCGACCGAGCCGACTGGCGCGGCATCGCCATAATTGCCATCGCAGGCAACGCTGCGCCAGCCCTTCTCTTTGCTGTAGCCGAACAGAAACTTGATTCGGCAGTTGCCGGAATGATCACCTCGGCGACGCCGGTGGCGACGCTTGTGCTTGCGTTCTCGCTCGGGAATCGGGTGGTGACGCGTGGACAGGTCTCGGGACTCATCGCCGGCTTTATCGGGGTTTTGGCAATGGCTGTACCAGACGTCCTTGGTGCGAATGCACCTGTGGCTGAGGTCGGTCTCGTGCTCCTCGCGGTCCTTGGCTACGCCACGGTGAATAATGTGGTCGTGCCGCTTCAGCAGCGCTATGGCGCCTTGGTCGTCGTGGCACACGCCCAGGTCCTGGCGGCTCTGATGCTCACCCCGTTTGGACTGGTGGGCCTCCGATCGTCGGAGTTCGACCTCGGGCCGGTTATGGCTGTCGTTTTCCTCGGCATCGTTGGCACCGGGTTCTCAAGAGTTCTCTCCGCCACGTTGGTTGGCCGAGTCGGGCCACAGCGTGGCTCAGTCGTCGCCTATTTCGTACCGACGGTGGCAATTGTGCTCGGAGTGATGGTTCGCGATGAGTCGATCGAAGCGATACAAATCGTTGGACTTGGCTTTGTGCTGGTGGGTGCGGCGTTAATCTCTCGTCGATAGAGCCGGCCAGCCACCGCTGGTCGGTCCTTTAACCTGGATGTGTACGTGGTTCCTCGCAGCTCACGGGACGCCCGTATGGTAGATGTTTCGAGCGATGGAGATATCTGGAAAGCTCGGACAGGTCACGAGCGAAGTCGGCGAGCGGCACGGTCGGCGCGGTTCGAAACGTCTCTTGATCGCTAGACGGTCGAATCGTACGGCTCTGGTGGAGGTTGTTTTGTGGTGAAGGCGAGACGCGAGCGGAGACTTCGGCGTCCAGCGGTGCGTCTTGTCCAGGCGCTCACGTTTCTCTTTGTTCTCAACACTTTTGTCCTCCCGCAGCTTGGGGGCACGCGGGAAGCGATATCGCTGATCGGTGACCTTGACGGCAGTTTGCTCCTCTTTGGGAGTGGCGCCGAGCTGGCTTCCCTCGTTTGTGTGGCCCATTTGATCCGGACGTTGCTCCCGCCCACGGTCCGGCCATCGCTTTGGACGGTTCAGCGGATTGTGATGGCGGCGAGAGCGGCAAGTCGGGTCGTGCCGGGTGGTGCTGCCGTGGGAGGCGTGATCTCCTATCGACTCCTGCGCCGAGTCGGTGTGCCGAGTCCAGAGGCGGGGTTTTCTGTGGGAACTCAGAGCGTCGAGTCGGCCGCCACGCTGATCGTTTTGCTGTTTCTCGCCTTGCTCATTTCAGTACCCGTGTCGGGTATCAATGTTGCGTATCTGGCCGCCGCTGTTTTTGGACTGATCGTCGTGCTTGCCTTCGTTGGGCTGGTCGTCGGCATCACGAGAGGCGAGGAGCGAGTCGTTGGCTCGGCACGTCGTCTCGCCATGTTCATTCGGATCGTCAACCCTGACTTCCTTGAGGGGGCTCTGCGTGCGATCGCATCTCAGCTCACCCAACTCACCGGTGATAGTCGCGAACTTGTGCGTCAGGCGGCGTGGTCTGCGGCGTATTGGTTGCTTGGGGCTGCAGCGCTCTGGGTTTTCCTTGGCGCCTACGGACATTGGGGTCGCGTCGACGGCCTGATCATCGCGTTTGCGCTGGCCAATGTCATTGCGACGGTTCCGATCACCCCCGGAGGTCTGGGAGTCATGGAGGTCACGTTGGTGGCTTCGCTCGTGGGCTTCGGCACGCCACCGGGCATTGCTCTCCTCGGTGTCGTGTCGTGGCGGCTCGTCAACTTTTGGATCCCCTTACCACTCGGTGCAGCCGCCTATCTGTCGTTGACGGTCGGCCAAACCGACCGTACCGGTATTGACCGGATCGAAGCACTGACCGAGGAGGCACGAACCCATGTCAAGGAAGCGGGCCCTTGGCGTGGCCCAGGCAAGCCGGGAGGCATGGGTTCACGGCCGACGATTACTGGCCAGGAGCGCGGATAATCACTGTGGTAGGTGTCGGCTGTCACTGAGTTAGATTGCATTTGCATTACAACCGTCGTAGAGTTGTAACTCATGGCTGGTCTTGTTCCTCGGCGAAGCGCCACGCGTTTTTTTGCGGGTGCCATCGTTGTCTCGATCGCCGCACTGCTCCCGTCAACGGTGAGTGCGGCATCGTCTAGCGCGCTCGAGAGCCAAATCGATGTGGCTGAGTTTTCAGGGCGGGCCGCCAGCTACGCCTTCGCCTACTCCAATCACCGGGCCGAGGCGCTCGATCAGGCGGCAGAACTTGCCCGTGAAGGCCAGCAGGCCGAGGCCGAGCGGGAGGAAGAGGAGCGCCTAACCGCACTCGCGCGAACACAGGCCGCCGAACGGGCTCGGGTCGCGACAACTGTCGCACCCACCGTGACCGTGGCGCCGACAACTGTCGCACCCACCACGACCGTCACGACTACTCCGACCGTCACGACTACTCCGCCCGTCACGACGAATGCTCCCTCTGGTGGCCCGACTGCAGAACAGTGGGCGGCGCTGCGGCACTGTGAGTCTGGGGGCCGCTATGACGCGGTGAACCCCTCCGGCCACTACCGCGGTGCATATCAGTTCAGCCAAGCCACCTGGGACTGGGTTGCCGGTGTCTCCAACCAGTCGCTCGTCGGCGTGGATCCGGCGGTTGCAGCTCCCGCCGACCAGGACGCACAGGCATTCGCGCTCTACGACATGCGCGGGCCATCGCCATGGCCGACGTGTGGCGCGCATCTGCAATAGCGATTCGACTTATACCGTCGGGTGCGTGACTCACACGCCCGCTGACATTCGCGCTCTGCTGGATCGCCATGGTCTCGAAGCCCGACGCGCCCTTGGTCAGAATTTTGTGGTCGACCCAAACACAGTGCGGCGGATCGCTGCCTTGAGCGGAGCGGGCTCCGACTCGAACGTTGTCGAGATTGGTCCGGGTCTCGGATCGCTAACGCTTGCGCTCGTCGAAGCTGGTGCACGTGTCACTGCGGTCGAGGCCGACAAGAACCTCATTCCGATCCTTCGCGAGGTTGTCGACGGCATGCCGGTGCGAATCATCGAAGGCGACGCTCGTGAGATCGACTGGGACACTGAGCTTGCTGAGCATGACTCATGGCAGCTTGTCGCCAATCTGCCGTACAACATCGCAACACCGATTATCCTTGATCTACTCCGTGACGTCCCCCAGATGACGTCCATGCTCGTGATGGTGCAGCTCGAGGTTGGCGAACGGCTTGCTGCCCATGCCGGCGATTCAGCTATTGGGATTCCGTCGATTCTGGCTGCCTTTCGCGGCACCGCCAGGGTGGTCGGACGGGTGCCGCCGACCGTCTTTCACCCTCGACCCCGCGTCGACTCAGCTCTTGTCAGAATTGACCGTCACGCCGAGCCTCCGGTCGAGTCACCGCGTGAAGAGATCGAGCCACTTGTTCGAGCCGCTTATGGGCAGCGTCGCAAGATGCTGCGCCGCTCGCTCGGTGCGATGGTCACTGCCCAGCAGTTCGAAGAGGCTGGCGTCG
>JAACCU010000043.1 GCA_009937405.1 Actinomycetota bacterium | reverse complement strand
TAAGCGGCAGGTCCTCACCATGGATGAAGAAGCGATCCTCGACAACGTCAGGGCACGCTTTCGAGACGTCGCCTACCGGGCCGGGGTGGAAGGTCTCACCTCCGCATGGCCGAGCGTGTGACCGCCGAAACGGATGTAACCATGCACCCGACCCTCTTCATCACCAGCCGGCCTCCCGTGCATCGCCGACTCGCCCTCGAAGCTGCGCCGTCAGAGCTCGATATCACGATGCTCGTCTCACCCTCTCCCGACGAGGTCCTCGACGCCGTCCGAACTGTCGAACCGGTCTTCCTCGTGTCCGAGCGCACCGGCGAAATTGATCGACGGGCGATCGAAGCCGGCAACAGGCTCTGCCTCATCCAGCGACTCGGCCGGCAGATCCACGACATCGACCTCGAGGCCGCCCGGGAAGCAGGCGTTCCCGTGTGCAACTGGCCACTGCCCCAACTCTCAATGGTGGCCGAGCACGTGATGATGCAGATTCTGGCGCTCGTCAAGCGGGCCCGGGCCGCATCCGCCACCGTCGCCGAGGCGAGCGAGCGCTGGGGCCCGCCCCGCCACTGTGATGCCAATACATTCGCGATCAACTGGAGCGGCTTCACCGGTGTGCGCCAGGTCACCGGTGCCACCGTTGGCATCATCGGCTTCGGCGAGATCGGCACCAACCTCGCCGGAATGCTTCAACCCTTCGGCGCCACCGTCCTGTATAACCGCCGTACTCGCCTCCCGGCCTGGGCCGAACATAATCTCGACGTCACCTACGCGACCGTCAATGAGATTCAGGCCTGCAGCGACATCATCGTCTTACTGCTCCCCCACTCGCCTGACACGGAAGGGAGCATCGATCGTGGCTTCGTGGAACGAATGTCACCGAGATCTTTTCTCGTGAGCTCCGGAGCCAGCACTCTCCTCGACGAGGAGGCAGTGGCCGCCGCCTACCGGTCCGGTCACCTGGCTGGAGTCGCTACCGATGGTTTTCGCTGGGAGCCCGTCCGCCCCGCCGATCCCCTCGTCGCCCTCGCCGCCGACCCGTCGAGCAATGTCGTACTCACTCCTCATTCGGCCCAAGCCGACCTCGTGCTCGATGCCGACATGCGGCGCCACGAGTTCACTAATCTTCGGGCGATACTCGACGGCGAACCTCTGCAACACACCGTGGCGGTCGGCCAATGACCTCATTACTCATTGTCGGCGCCGCGCTAGTAACCGTCGATGACGACTTCACCATCCACGACCCCGGTTGGATCCATATCGTCGACGACCGCATAGCCGCCCTCGGACCCGGAGTCGCTCCTGACGATGTTACGTCGTCGGCCGACCGGCTGATCGATGCCACCGGTTCGGCGGTAATGCCGGGCATGACAAATGCCCACACGCACCTCTTCCAGACGTTCTTTCGTGGACTCGCCGACGACAAACCCCTTCTCGACTGGCTCCGCGACTGCATCTGGCCGGGTGCCGTTCACCTCGATCGCGAATCAGCGCACCTCGCTGCCACCGTCGGCTTGATCGAGAACCTGCGGGGCGGCGCCACCTCGGTGATCGACCACCAGTACATCCATATTGACGACGCCATCGACGATGGCGTCTGTACCGCAGCCGACGAACTCGGCATCCGCTTCCTTCTCGCCCGCGGCTGGGCCGATCGCAACTATGAACCCTCGCTCAGCGAGTCCGCTGAGCAGGTGATCGAACGAACCCGCCAGGTTCGCAATCGATGGCACGGTCACGACAATCACCGCATCCGCGTCGAACTGGCGCCCCTCATCCCGTGGGGATGCTCCGACGATGCCATGAAGGCCACCGTGGCCGAAGCGCGCAGTTGGGGCGCCGGTACCCACATCCATTGTGCCGAGACCGCGGTCGAGGTCGAAATGAGTGTGGCGGAGCGCGGCGTTCGCCATGTGGAATGGCTTGATCAACTCGGACTACTCGGTCCCGACTTTCAGCTAGCCCACAGCGTGTGGCTCGACGACGGCGAACTCGACCTCATCGCCAAACGCGACGCCGTGGTGGTGCACTGCCCGGTGAGTAATATGTACCTCGCATCAGGCGTACCCCGCATCCTCGACATGCGCGAGCGCTCTATCCGGATCGCCCTCGCATCCGACGGCCCCGGCAGCAACAACCGTCAAGACATGTTCGAGGTGCTCAAGACCACGATCCTGCTCCAGAAGATCCACCACCTTGACCCCATGGCCCTCCAACCGGAGGACGCCCTCTGGATGGCATGCCGCGGTGGTGCCGAGGCGATGGGCCAGACCGACATTGGCCAGCTGGCGCCCGGCATGCTCGCAGATCTCCTCGTCGTCTCATTAAATTCAGTGTTCGTGGCCCCCGTGCACCGGGTGCCAAGTGCGCTGGTGTTCTGTGCCTCCCCCGCCGACATCACCCACGTCGTAGTCGGTGGTCGCGTGCTTATCGACGACGGCATTGTCACCATGGTCGACGAGGCTGAACTGCTCCGAAAGGCCGAGATATCCGCCCGCGCTGTCTTCTAACGAGCCGGGGTCAACAGTCGGCTGACCCGCCAGTCCGAGGTCTCGTGATGCACCAGGACCAACGGAACCCGAGCCTCGGTCGATGGCTAACCTCCTACCAAACACCAACACGAGGCAAGAATGGAACTTGAAGGCAAGACCGCACTGATTACCGGTGGAGCACGGCGAGTCGGCCGAGGTATCACCCTGGCGCTCGCCCGCGCTGGTGCCAACGTCGTGATCAACTACAACACGTCGGCCACCGAAGCCCTCGAAACTGCGGCTGAAGCGGAGGCACTCGGCGTTCGCGCTCTGCCTGTCCATGCCAGCGTGAGCGACTACGAACAGGTCGGAGCCATGATGGCAACCGCTGTTGAGCATTTTGGTGGCATCGACATCCTGGTCAACAACGCGTCCACGTTCAAGCCCGATCCTCTACCCACCGATGACCTCACGGTCTGGCACAAATCGATCGACACTCTTGTGCACGGCCCCTTCTACTGCGCCAACCAGGTTGCCCCCATCATGCTTGAGGGCGATGGTGGCGTGATCATCGGTATCGGCGATCTGAGCGCTTTTGAGCCTTGGCCCGGATTCGCTGGTCATGCCGTCGGCAAGGGAGCCGTGCTCTCACTCACCCGCCAACTCGCACTTGAGTTGGCGCCCAGAATACGAGCCAATGCCGTCGTGCCCGGCCCAGCCCTCCGCCCCACCGACTACGACGAAGCCACGTACCAACGTGTTGCCGACGGCACCCTTCTCGGCCGCTGGGGAACGCCCGAAGAAATGGCAGAGGCGGTCGTCTTTTTGGCCAAAGCCGACTACATCACCGGTGAAGTGATCACTGTCGATGGCGGGCAGCGTTTCGGACACCGAAAGCACACTCATGGATAGACCGGCCATCGCTGCTGGCGTTCACATTGTTCCCCTGATGCCCGCAACCGACGTGATCGCCGTTGCAGTTGAAGCCGAGCGACTCGGATACGACTACTGCATGGTGGCCGACGAGGGCGTCCACCCCGACATCTACGCCTGTCTCGGGGCAATAGCCCGAGAAACCACGACGATCCGGTTGGGCGTCATGACAAACGGCTACACCCGTCATCCGGCGGTCACTGCTGCCGCGCTCGCCACCATCAATGAGCTCTCGAACGGCCGCGTGATCGCCGGAATGCTGGCGGGTGGATCAATGGTGCTTGGGCCCATGGCGATCGAGCGCAAACGGCCGTACCGGGTACTCGCCGACACGATCGCTGCGGCCACGCAACTCTGGTCCGGTGAAGAGATCACATGGCAAGGCGAACACTGCTCCCTCGATCAAGCCCAGCTTGGTCATGGGGTTCAGGACATTCCCGTGTGGATTGCCGGCCGCGGCCCGATGGTGTTGGGGTTGGCCGGCCGGGAAGCCGACGGCGCGATCCTCACCGTCAAGCCCGACCTCGGTGCCGCCATCGAAGTGCTAGAGCAGTCCGCGCGCAACGCAGGCCGGGAGACCCCGAAGCGGATGTATCTCGGCCGGATCTGCTACACGCCAGAGCTCCTCGACGGCCAGCGAGCCACCTTGTCGTTCGTCCTGATGGACTCACCACCGCGGGTTCTCCAGTCGCTTGGACTCGACGAAACAGCCATCGCCATCATCACCCGCGCCGCTCGCACCAACGATCCGAGCCTGGTCGACCCTCTGGTGACCGAAGACCTTCTCCGCCGATACCAGATCGCCGGTACCCGGGAGGAATGTGCCGCAGAAGTCGCGAAACTAGCCTCTGAACACCGTCTCCATGCCGTGCTGATCGACGCCTTGTCACCAAGCCTCGAAGCGAACTTCGCCGTCATCCGCGACTCATTACCCATCATCAAAGGAACCATCACATGACTATCCGCCGCCTCAACCGCATCTTCGCCTCGGACGGACGCACGGTGATCATCGCCCTCGATCATGGCCTGATCGATGGCCCGTGCGAGGGTTTCAAAGATGTTGGCGCAACCATTGCAGCAGTGGTCGCAGGTGGGGCTGACGCGATCCTTACCTCGTTCGGGATTGCCGAAAAATTCGCCACCGAACTCAGCCGAGTCGGTCTCATCGTCCGTAGCGATGGAGCAGAAACCAACCTTGGCACCGCGTCGGGTGGCTCTCTCGGACAGTTCTTCGGGCCCGCCGACGCAGTCAGGCTCGGGGCTGATGCTCTCGTAGTCACCGCCCTCCCCGGCTCCGACAAGGAGGCCGCCACCCTCGAGAACCTCGCTCACACCACGGCCGAGGCTCACCGGCTTGGATTGCCGGTACTCGGAGAAATGGTGCCTGGTGGGTTCAACGGCGGGCCCGAACTACGCGGCACCGACGCAGTGGCGCTTGCGGCTCGGCTCGGCGCCGAGCTCGGTGCCGACTTCATCAAAGCCCCCTACTGCGACGACTACAGCACCGTCACTTCCTCTACCTTCGCGCCAGTCGTCATCCTGGGTGGCTCAAAGGGTGACGAACGGCTGATGCTCGCCAACATCCGCGATGCAATCGACGCCGGAGCCAAGGGAGTAGCCATCGGCAGAAACGTGTTCCAGTGCGAGAACCCCACTGCCATGACTCGTTCGATCGTTGCCATCGTGCACGAGAACGCCTCAGTCGACGACGCTCTGACCATTCTTCGGGGCTGAGCTCTGATGTCCGCACCTGCCGATGTCGTAATCGGCGTGGACGCCGGCACGACATCGGTAAAGGCTGTAGCGGTCGATCCGTCAGGCACCATCGTTGCTACCGCCGGTTCCGACCCGATACCCACTCACACGCCCGCGCCGGGAGCGAGTGTGCAAAGTCCCGTTGCTATCTGGGATGCACTCAGCAGCGCGTGCCGTCGTGGCTCAGCGGCTCTTCCGTCGTCCACGCGTGTTCGTGCTCTGGCGGTAGCGGCCCAGAGTGGGTCGGTCATTCCGATCCTCGGTACCAGTACCGGCGACAGGGCTGATGAGGCTCTGACATGGATGGACAGCCGCTCTCAGACCCTGGTCGAGGCCTGGGGGGCGATCACCGTCGAAGCCATTCGATTGCGCAGCGGATGGATGCCATCACCCGGGCTGGGGTTGTCGACGATCTCATGGTTGCAGGCGACAGGAGCCGTCGAGTGCAACCGCTGGGCATCCGTCGATGATTACCTCATGGAAAGGCTCACCGGGTCGTGGCTCACCAACCCCTCCAACGCTGCGGGCATGCAGTTCATGGACGTGTCTTCACTGGAGTGGAGCGCTGAGCTGTGCGAGATAGCCGGCATCGATTCGTCGACCCTCTCGATGATCCGAGGATCAGGAGAGCGAGGCGGAATGCTTCACCCGTCTTCCGCTCGATCCACCGGCCTCCCCGACTCCCTCCCGGTGGTGGTCGGAGGCCATGACCAGGCGTGCGCTGCCCTCGGACTCGGTGTGACGGCCCCTGGCTCGGCCCTCCTCTCTATGGGCACTGCATGGGTGCTCACGATGATCACGGATCGAGCCGAGACGTCGTCCCTACCCGAAAGCTTCAACCTGAGCCCCCACGTGGTTCCTCACCGCTGGACGGTTTCTCAAAACCTGGGCGGCCTCGGGGCAGCGTTGGCATCGGAGATGACCCCGGCGGGAGAAGCCATCGAAATCGCACTCGCCTCACAGTCGCCTGCCGCCGACGACCCCTACTTCCTGCCGACCATCCATCACTCTGATCGCACCGAATGGGGAGAGTTAACCCAATCCGTGTCACCCCACGACCCCGTCGCGAGAATCCGGGCGGTGATGGAAGCCTGTGCCTTCGAGGCCCGGCGCGCTGTCGAGGAAGCCGCTCCAACAGTGAAGGTGAGCAAGCTCACAGTCGTTGGCGGAGGCACGCGCAGCCGCTATCTCACCCAGCAGATTGCCGACACAGTTGGCGTGCCGCTCACCGTGCGCGCTGATGCCAGCTGGCCGGCCCTCGGCGCAGCCCGACTTGCGGCTGAATCGCTGGGATGGTCACCCGACGTGGCATCGGCTATGCCGAGCATCACTGTGCATCCCGGTCGCTCGCCCGACGACACCGGCGAGCGACGCTACGCCGAATACCGAAGACTCATGACAGGAGCAAGACAATGACCAAGCCTCGAGTGGCGGTGACGATCGGTCGATCAAACTATGGCCGCATGTTCAGTGAGCGGGCATGGGAGCAGCTCAACGACATAGCCATAATCGTTCACCACGACGATGACGAGCCGGCCAACCACGACGACCTTTTGAGCCTGCTGCCCGGCGTTCGGGCATGCATCACGAGCTGGGGGGTAGCCCAGTTCGACGGCGACGTGATCGCCGCCGCAGAGTCACTCGAGCTGATGTCGCACATGGGTAGCAGCATCAAACGGTTCGTGTCTGGACCCCTGTGGGACCGCGGAGTTCGGGTCACCAGCGCCGGCATCACGCTCGCCCGCGATGTAGCTGAAACCACCCTCGGCCTCATGATCGTCGGCCGCAAACGGATCTGGCCACTGAGCCGTCACGTCGCCGCTGGCGGATGGCGCGACAGCGCGGTGTGGGGTCAGTGGGATGCTCGGGAGCTCACCCGCTCCACCGTCGGGTTGGTCGGAGCGAGCAATGTCGGCCGCCACGTCATCGATCTGCTTCAGCCCTTCGAATCCACCATTCTCGTGGCTGACCCCTTTCTCAGCGAAGACAACGCGACGGCCCTCGGTGTTGAGCGGGTGGATCTCGCCGAGCTCGCCGCTCGCTCCGATGTGGTGTCCCTGCATTGTCCCGAAAACGAACACACCCGCCACATGATCAATGCCGAGATCCTCGCCAGCATGCAGGACGGCGTGGTGCTCATCAACACTGCTCGCGGCGGGCTCATCGACGAAACCGCGCTCATCAATGAGCTGGAACAAAACCGAATCTTTGCCTTTCTCGACGTCACCGACCCTGAGCCGCCTGCCCTCGACAGCCCGTTGCGCCTGCTCGACAACGTGGTCGTCACCCCGCACATCGCGGGATGCATCGAAAACTGCAACCGGATGGGCGAGCTCGCAGTGGAGGAAGTTCGACGCCACCTCTCTGGGGAGCCAGCCGTCTACGAGATCCGTCGCGACATGCTCGATCGAATCAGCTGAGGACTAAGCCCCCATCGACCTCGATGGCCTGGCCGGTCAGATAGCGAGCGTCAGCGCTGGCGAGAAAGGCGATGACGCCAGCGATCTCTTCTGGCTGAGCCAAGCGCTTGAGTGCAGTGTCGTTGGCTCGCATCTCAAGCCACTCCGCTCCCGTCATGTCGAGTGATGCCCCGATTTCTTCAGCTACCTTGGCAACCATGGCGGTGAGCGTGTTCCCCGGACACACCGCGTTGACTGTGATTCCGTGAGGGCCGAGCTCCATCGCAGCAGAGCGAGTCAACCCGATCACCCCGCTCTTGGTGGCGGAATATTCCGCAGAATTCGGCCAGCTGGTCTTACCGGCCATCGACGAGATGTTGATGATGCTGCCCTGGCCCTGACCGATCATGATCGGCGCCACGAGGCTGTTTGCGGTGAGGACACCAGTGAGGTTGACCGAGACAAGGTTCTCCCACCGATCGAGCGGGATGTCGGGAAGCGGACCGCCGACATACATTCCGGCGCTGGTGACGAGCACATCAATCTGACCCCAGCGGTCGACCACTGCTCGAAACGCCGACTGCTGCTCATGGCGGGACCGCACATCGCAGCGAAGCGCCAATGTCTCCCCACCCGCGGCTGCGGCAAGGGCGGCGGTCGAGTTGTTCTCCGCGTCTTCAATATCCAGGCACCCAACTCTGGCCCCCTCGGATCCGAAACGAACTGCGGTAGCTCGCCCTATGCCTGTCGCCGCGCCTGTGATGACAACGACCTGTCCAGCGAAGCGGCCCGGCAAGTGGGGCCCGTCAGACATGGGGGTCTCCAGCCGCGACGATGGCGATCTCCATCAACCATTCCGGCCGTGCCAGTTCCGCGACGATGACCAGAGTCGAGGCCGCAAGATGACCGTCGAGGACTCGATCGCGAATCGCCATCACCTTGCTCAGGTCATGGCCGGGGGTCACATACGTGGTGACCGAAACGATCTGAGCGGCGCTCATCTCGGCATCTCGCAGCATCGCATTGAGGTTGCGCCAGATCAGTTCGGCCTGTTCAACGATCCCGGACGGGACCGAGCCATCCGGGGCAATTGGCACAACTCCCGAGGTGTGAAGCCAGCGTGTCGCACCCTGGGCGAGACACGCATGGGTGTAGCTCGCGGCAGGCGGCGCTATGTCGGTGGGCATGATTGACTTGAGCATCTGTAACCGACCTTAGACCGCTCTGTGCGGGTTCGCTGCGGCCGCGTAATAGGGCTAAGCTAAGGAAAATCCAGAAAGATCGTAGACGTGACCGCTGGCGTATCCGCGGGAAGGCCGATCAAAGACAGAGACGGAGAGTCCTGTGCCCTTGATTGCCGCGTACCACCGACCCGACACCATTGACGAGGCGTTGTCGCTCCTCGACAACTCAGCGCGCATACCACTTGCCGGTGGCACCATCATCAATGCTGATCGCGAACCCTCCGACCTCGAAGTGGTCGATCTCCAGGGCCTTGAACTCGATGCAATCGAACCCGTCGGGGATCGGCTCAAGATCGGGGCCACTGCAACCCTTGCCGCCGTCACCGACTCTGAACACGTGCCCGACACACTTCGCGATCTGGCCCGGCGTGACCAACCAGCTTCGATTCGTTCCCTCGGGACAGTCGGAGGAACGATCGCCTCGGCCGATCCCGACAGCACCTTCGTGGCCGCCCTGCTCGTTCATGATGCCCAGGTCGCACTCGCCGGATCCGATGACACGTCGCTCGCCGCTCTCCTCGACTCGGGCATACCAGCGGGAACGATCATCACAGCCGTGCTGATCGACCCATCGGGGGTAACCGCCTCCAGCGCCACAGGCCGGACGCCGGCCGACACCCCGATCGTTTCCGCGGTCGCCCGCACGGTTGGAAGTACCGCCACCCTCGCGCTCACCGGTGTGGCCACGACCGCAGTGATCGTGACGCCTGAAGATCCCACCAACGGACTCAATCCGCCCGGAGACTTCCGTGGCTCTTCTGCCTATCGCCTCCATCTCGCTTCCATTCTTTCGGCCCGAGCTCTGGAGGCGGTCCGATGACCAAAGAACACTCAGTCACCATCGAACTCAACGGCGAAGCAGTCACCAGCAGCATTCTGCCCAACGAGAACCTGCGCGACCTTCTCCGCCGCCACGGGATGTTGAGCGTCAAGTTCGGGTCGAGCAGCGGTGAGACCGGCGCAGCAGCCGTGCTCTTCGACGGCCAGTTGGCCAGCGCCGACGTAATCCTCGCCGCCCAGGCCGACGGCCATGCTGTCACCACAGTCGAATCGCTCAACACCGAACGCGAGCTCCATCCGATCCAGGCTGCCTTCGCCGCCACCGGCGCCATGCAGTCTGGCTACTCGGCCGGGGCGATGGTCCTCGGAACTTTGGCCCTCCTCAAGCGGAATCCTGATCCGAGCGAGACCGAAATCCGAGACATGCTCTCGGGCATCCTCGACCGGGAGACGGCGTATGTGAAGGCGGTGGAGGCAGTCAAGCGAGCGGCCGCAGTGATGCGCGGCGAAACCACCGAACCGTTCGCGCCACTGATCATCAAGCCGCTCACCGACGGTACCAACCCGGTTGACTACGACCCGCGTCGGGTCGCACCCGTCGCGCCCCGTTCGGTGCCGCGCCTGATTCCCTCTCGCGACGTTCCCGAGATGACGGTTGTGGGCAAGCCCGAGGTGAAGGTCGATGCTGTGAAGCTCGCCAAAGGAAACCCAGCGTTCACCGACGACTTTGAGATGCGAGGCCTCCTCTACGCCAAGATGCTCTGGAGTCCTCACGCTCACGCCAGAATCATCGCCATTGACGACAGCGCCGCGGTGGCGCTCCCTGGTGTCCACGCCGTGCTCCACTATGGGAACAGCCCTCGTATCAAGTACGCGTCAGGCGGCCAGAGCTGGCCCAACCCCCATCCCCACGACCAAGTCAGCTTCGACAACAAGGTCCGTCACGTGGGTGACCGCGTGGCGGCCGTGGCCGCCGAGACGGTTGAAATCGCTGAAGCAGCAGTGGCTCTCATCGATGTCACCTACGAGGTGCTTCCCGCCATCTTCGATGAACGCGAAGCAATGCTGCCTGGTGCTCCAGTGGTCCATGACGAAGCCGACACTGAAGGCATCTTCGACCGCGACCGCAACATCGTGCACGAAATCAAGGCGGAGCGCGGAGATGTCGAAGCCGCGTTCGCTAAGGCTGACCACATCTTCGAGCAGACATTCCGGGTCCATCAGGTTCAGCCCGCCCCGATCGAACCGCACATTTCGGTGGCGTGGATCGATGGCGACGAGCGAATGGTTATCCGCACCGCCACACAAGTCCCGTTCCATACCCGTCGGATGGTGGCCCCGCTGTTGGACATGGAAATCAAGGACATCCGGGTCATCAAGCCCCGCATCGGAGGCGGGTTCGGCGCCAAGCAAGAGATGCTCATCGAGGACATCGTGGCGCTCCTCGCCAAGGCAACTCGGCGCCCCGTCCGTCTCGAACTTACCCGCGAAGAGGAATTCACCTCGAGCCGCACCCGCCATCCCCAGACCATCACCTACCGCACCGCAGTTGACAACGACGGCATGCTCGTGGCTCAAGATATGTATGTGCTTGGCAACACGGGCCCCTACGGCACCCACGCCTACACGGTGCAAACGGTGACAGGTCTACGCGGATTGAGCTCATACAACGCGCCCAATAAGCGGTTCCATTGCGATGTCGTCTACACCAACATTCCGGTACCGGGTGCCTACCGCGGCTATGGGGCACCCCAAGCCGAGTTTGCGCTCGAGTCTCACATGGAAGACATCGCCCGCGAGATCGGCGAAGACGTGATCGAGTTCAAACGCCGCAACTGGGTGAAAGTTGGATCCGAAATTGACATCGCCCCCCACCTCGGGGAGCGAGCCGTCGAGGAGGAAGAGCTTGACGAGTACCCCAGGGTCGGGTCCTCGGGAATCGAGGAGTGCGTGGCCCAGGCCATGAGCGAGATCGAATGGCATCGGCGCGACGACCCCTCCTGGGTTCAGCCCGCGGACCGTCCCAACATCCGTCGGGGGATCGGCTTCGCCTTCTGCATGCACGGCACGGCCATCCCATTCCTTGACATGGGGGGCTGTTAGATCAAGATCAACGACGATGGCTCGTTCAACATGCTCGTCGGAGCAACCGACCTCGGCACCGGGGCCGACACCGTGTTGGGCCAAATCGCCGCCGAAGTGCTTGGCGTCCAACTCGACGACATCAAGGTGTATTCGTCCGACACCGACATGACACCGTTCGACACCGGTGCATACGCCAGCTCCACCACATTCATTTCTGGCACCGCCGCGTTCCAGGCTGCAAAAGTCGTTCGTGATCGCGTCAAAGAACGAGCGGCGATGCTGCTCGATATCGACATCCCGTGCACGATCGAGCTTCGCGGCGGACGCGCCTACGCCCCCGATGGCCGTTCGGTCTCGATGGAAGACATCGCCCTCGACTCGTTGCATACCCAGGAACAAGAACAGATCATGGGCACGGCATCGCACGTGTCGCCCGATTGTCCGCCACCGTTTGCCGCCCAGATGGCAGAGATCGAAGTCGACATTGAGACTGGTCAGGTCACCGTAACCAAGCTGGTAATGGCCGTCGATTGCGGCGTCGCCATCAACCCCATTACCGCCAGTGGACAGGTCGAAGGCGGCATGCTCCAAGCGCTCGGCTATGCCCATTGCGAGGAATACGCCCTCGACGATGACGGACGAATGCTCAATGATTCCTTCGGGCCCTACAAAATTTACAGGGCCGACGAGATGCCCGAGACCACAGTATTTCTTGTCCAGACGATGGAGGACAGTGGCCCATTCGGGGCGAAGGCGGTTGCGGAGATTCCCAAGGACGGGGTTGCCCCCGCGGTTCGCAATGCCATCCTCAATGCCACCGGCGTGGCCATTAACGAGTTGCCTTTCACCCCGGAACGGGTCTGGAACGCTATCCACACCCCATGACACTGATCCTTCCCGACTGGCTGATCACGGCTGCAGATAAACCACCCCAAGCCGGGTGGGGCATCCGCATTTCGGGTGACGTAGTCAACCGGGTGGGCTCTCACGCGGAACTGCGGGCGGCTTTCCCCGACGACGACGTTGTGGAGGCATCCGGATCAATTCTTCTCCCTGGTTTCGTCAATGCCCACGTTCATCTCTACGGCACCCTCGCCCACGGCATTCCCGTCGACGATGCTCCCTCTGACTTCTGGAGCTTCCTCGAGGACTACTGGTGGCCGAAGGTCGAAGACGCTCTCGACGTCGAAATGATCACGGCGGCCACCGATTATGTGTGTGCTGAAATGCTCGGGTCCGGTATCACCTCCTTCTACGACATCCTTGAGGCCCCCAACGCGATCCCTGATGCGCTGCTCGCCCAGAAAGAGATCGTCGAGCGCCGGGGAATGCGAGGCCTTCTCAGCTTCGAGGCGACCCAGAGGGCCGGTGAGCGAATAGCGCGGCAAGGACTCGCCGAAAACGCCACCCTGATCGATTCGTGTGAACCGGGAGGTTTGGTCGGTGGTCTGATGTGCTGGCACACCACCTTCACGTGCTCCGACGCATTCATCACCGAAGCCTTTGGGCTCGCAACTGACCGAGGGGTCCTGAGCCACGCCCACGTGAACGAGGGTATTCACGAGGGGCTGTGGTGTGCCGAAACAAACGGGCACCGCACGGTGGAGCACTATGACAAGCTCGGTGTTGCTGGCCCGTCGTTCCTCGCCAGCCAGTGCGTCCAACTGTCCGAACGGGAACGAAAGCTGCTCGTAGAGCGCGACGTCAAGATCACCCACATGCCACTCGCTAACTGCGAGGTCGGTGGCGGGATCGCTCCGATCCCCGAACTGATCGATGCCGGGGCCACAGTGGGCCTTGGCAGCGACGGCTATATCAATGACTTCTTCGCGGTGATGCGCGGCGCTTTCCTCATTCATAAAGCCCGGCTTCAGGACCCTGGCACGATGCCCGCCGATCGAGTGCTCCACATGGCCACGCTTGGAGGAGCAGCCGCCCTCGGCCTGGAACGTGTCGGTGCCCTCGAGCCGGGCTGGGCAGCCGATCTCCAACTCGTCGACGCCTCTTTGCCTACCCCTCTCACCACCCACAATCTCCTCGAACAACTGATCCTCTGGCGTGACCACCATCATGTAACCGATGTGATGGTGGCCGGCACGTGGCGGGTCCGTGGTGGCGAGGTACTCAACACCGACATGGCTCGTCTTCGTTCTCGCACGAGCGAACAAGCCAAACGACTGTGGAACGGGTCATGATCGAAGAGTTGGCGGCGGCTGTCGCCAGAGGCGACTCGGTAGTACTCGCCACCGTCGTGCGGACCAGCCGTTCGGTTCCCCGCCGAGCGGGATCCAAGATGCTCGTGTTCGCCGACGGCCACACGATAGGCACCGTGGGTGGTGGGGCGATGGAGCATCGCGTGACCCTCGAGGCCGCCGAAATTCTCGCCGCAGGTCGCCCCCGACTCGTGTCTTACGAGTTGCTCGATCCATCCGCCGGTGATCCTGGTGTTTGTGGTGGCGACGTCGACATCTATATGGAGCCTTACATGCCAATTCCGACATTGTTCATCGTGGGCGGCGGTCATGTTGGAAAGGCCGTCGGTGAGCTCGCCCACTGGCTGGGGTTCCGTTCGGTAATCTGGGACGACCGCAATGATCTCACCGATGAACTCGCCGGCAATGACGCAATCGACGCCACCCTCTCGGGCGAGGCCGGTGCCGCCATTGCCGAGTCGTCACTGACGGCGAACGACTCAATCGTCATCGTGAGCCGCGACGTGGCCCTCGACGTTGAAATCCTGCCTCTCGTGCTCGAGACGCCCGCGGGCTACGTGGGCCTGATGGGCAGTAACCGGCGATGGCAGACCACACGATCGAAGCTGGAAGAGATGGGTTCCACCGACCTAGACCTTTCCCGGGTCCACACCCCCATCGGCCTCGAGATCCATGCCGAAACCCCGGAGGAAATCGCGGTGAGCGTTCTGGCCCAGGTGATTGGCCATCGTCGTGGTGGCTGACTTCACCCGGTCACTTCTCGCTTGGCCCTGTTCGCAGGACAGCTTCCAATGATCGCCAAGAGCATCAACCTGATTCCTGAGGCTCCGATCGCGGCGATGGTCGACCTCGCCGCGCACGCTGAAGATCTCGGGTTCGACCGGTGCTGGGTGTACGACGAAGGCCTCGCCACCCGCGACCTCTACGTGACCCTCAGTGCCATTGCCACTGCCACGTCGCGGATGCAGCTTGGCCCTGGGATCACCAACCCCTACACCCGCCATCCAGCTCAAACCGCGGCTGCCATCGCCAGCATCGACGAGTTGAGCGGAGGTCGAGGGTTCTTGGGGATCGGTGCCGGCGGCAGCCTCACTCTCGACCCACTCGGCATCAAACAACAGCGACCCC
>JAACCU010000042.1 GCA_009937405.1 Actinomycetota bacterium | reverse complement strand
TCGACGTCGACGGTGGCCAACGCGAACTCCACGGCACCTACATTGATCACGACGAGGTGTACTCGCGCCTGCGAGTGCTCTCCCGAAAACTCACATGACATCCGACGACGAAATCGTGCTGAGCACGAACTCCTCGTTACCGAAAGGAAAACACAAATGACCAGCGTCTTCATCACCTGCGCCGTAACCGGCGGAGGCGACACCGTGAGCAAGTCGGTGCACGTGCCTGTCACCCCCGAACAGATCGCCAACTCTGCGATTGACGCCGCCAAGGCGGGTGCCGCAGTGGTGCACTGTCACGTGCGCGACATCGAGACCGGTGTGCAGAGCCGCGATGTGGATCTCTACAAGGAACTCACCGATCGCATTCGGGAGAGCGACACCGACGTCGTGCTCAACCTCACCGGTGGCACCGGCGCCGACATCACCCTCGGCGGAGTGGAGAACCCGCTGCCGCTGAACGAAGCGGGCACCGACATGGCCGGCGCCACTGAGCGCATGGCTCACATCGTCGAGTGCATGCCCGAGATCGCCACCATCGACATGGGCACCATGAACTTCGGCGAGGGCGACTACATCATGACCAACTCGACGAGCCAACTCGATGAGATCGCTCGCCAGTTCCAGGCCATCGACGTGCAGCCCGAACTCGAATGCTTCGACACCGGCCACCTCTGGTACGCCAAAGAGCAGGAGAAGCGTGGCCTCTACGAAGGCAAAACCATGAACGCTCAGCTCTGCATGGGTGTGCCGTGGGGCGCCCCCGACGACATGAACACGCTGATGGCGATGGTCAACAACGTCCCCGACCACTGGAACTATTCGGCCTTCTCGATCGGCCGTCGTCAGATCGAATACGTTGCCGCCGCTGCGGTGGTGGGTGCCAACATTCGGGTGGGCTTGGAAGACAACCTCTATCTGCAAAAGGGTGTGAAGGCCACCAACGCCGATCTGGTCGAGCGGGCCACGGTCATCCTCGAAGCGATGAACTTCAACATCATGGGTCCCGACGAGGTCCGTGCGCAGCTGAACCTCACCAAGCATGGCTGAGCACGCTGCGATCGTCGGCGCCGGCGTCATCGGCGCTGCTTGGGCAGCACGATTCGTTCTCCATGGCATTGATGTGAAAATCAGTGATCCGTCGCCGCACGCAGAGCGGATCATGGGCGAAGTCCTCGACAATGCTCGTGCCGCATGGGCAGGCCTCGGTCTTCCCGAGCCGGTCGAAGGCACCATCACGTTCTGTGACTCGATCGCCGGAGCGGTCACCGGTGCCATGCACGTTCAGGAGAGTGCACCAGAGGACCCCGATATCAAGATCTCGATTCTTGAGGCGATCGCTGCGGCGTGCCCGCCGGACACCGTGATCGCCTCGTCCACATCGGGTATCAAGCCCTCAGTGCTGCAACCGAGCATCGTCAACCGCGAGCGAATGCTCGTTGGCCACCCGTTCAACCCGGTCTATCTGTTGCCCCTGGTCGAGGTCTGCGGCGGCGACCTGACCTCATCTGAGGCGATTGAGACAGCAATGGCCACCTATTCCTCGATCTCCATGAAGCCGTTACACGTGCGTGTCGAGATTGACGCATTCATCGCAGATCGGCTACTGGAGGCCGTCTGGCGCGAGGCCCTCTGGCTCGTGAACGACGGCGTGGCCACCACCGAAGAGATCGACGACTCGATCCGGTACGGGTTTGGTCTGAGGTGGGCGCAGATGGGCCTGTTCGAGACCTACCGAATCGCAGGTGGTGAAGGTGGCATGGGCCACTTCATCGCCCAGTTTGGGCCGACCCTGTCATGGCCGTATTCCAAGCTGATGGATACCCCGGATCTGACCAACGAGCTGGTCGATACGATCGAGCAACAGTCAGACGAGCAGTCGGGAATGCACACGATCCGCGAGCTGGAAGGCATCCGTGATCGAAACTTGGTCGCCTTTCTTCGCGCGTTAGAGAGCGCCGAATGGGGTGCTGGTGCCACGCTCAAGGAGCAGCGCGGCCGCCTCGGCTAGAAGCTAGATCTCGATGGTGAGATCGGTGACGCTGTGATCGTCGACCGCGTCGGCCGAGTACACCATGGGGATCAGTTCACAGGCGAGCCAAGCCCCCCGCTGGTCCAGATCGTGCCCGCTGCCGCGCACGCCGCTGACGCCGTGTGGCACGATCCAGCCGGAGTTGTCCCAGTCAGCGCTGTCGAATACGTATCTGGCGACTGAACTCGAATACGACCGCAGTCCGAACATCGTGGCGACGCTGCCGGCGCGCACGGTCTCGCCGTCGCCCGGCACACCGGTGACGGGGAGGGCGAGGTCGGCGGCCTCGGGGCGTGCGGCAGCGAGCGGATGAGGGCTCAGCATGACGTGTTGGTCTCCCCAGCGCCATTGGGTGAGGTCATCGCCCATGGTGGCGGCGAGCTCGGCGACAGCGTTGTCGAGGAGCCCGCTCAACACCACGCCCAGCTCATCCTCGGTCTTGATCCCAGGGAGCAGGTCCCACCCGCCGGTGAGTAACAAATTGGTCGAGGCATCAAGCAGCATTCGCGACGCGTCCAGTGTCCGCGGCCACCCGGCCTCGCCGAGTTCAGGGGAACGGGCACCGCTGCGATGATCGACCTCCGTCGCCCAGGCCTGACGAAATACGGCATAGACAACGGAGCCGATGCTGTCAGCGGTCAACCGATGATCCCATGCCGCAACGATGTCGCGCGCTGCGAGGCCGAGATCTGTTGCGGGCTGAAGGTCAGCGATGATCTGACAGACGTCGGGTGCGAAGAGTGACTGAACATCTGAGTGGATCACCGTCATGTCATCGACCGTCGCGCTCCGGATCTCGCCGAGTAGTTCGACGATTCGATCGTGGCGAGATGGCGGGGCGAAGTCGAGCGAGATGTAGGGCCCGTGGTCGCTGATCCGATTGTTAGCGGTGACAAGGAAGCCACGCGCGGGATTGCGCCAATGTTGAAGATCATCGAACGGGACCGGTTCGAGTCCGTCCCACGAGTGTTCACGATCGCCGGGAACCGGTGCCCATCGATTGGCCGGCGGACGCTCGATGATCCGTCCACGGACCTTGTAGGAGATGTCACCCGCCGTGTCGGCAGTGAGCAGGCTGTTGGCCGGAATCACCCAGTCGCGAACCGCCTCTTCCAGCTCGCCGCAACTCCCCGCAAGGAGCATGGGAAGGAGACACTCGAGCGTCGTGTCCGCCGTGAGCCCAGTCCAGTTGGTGCACAGGACCGGCCCGGTCTCGATGTCACCAAGGATGAACGGACCGCGCGGTGATGCCCCACATGTGATCTCGACTGGTTCGCCGTCTCGGACCGCAATCACCTCATGGCGTCGGCCGGTGACGGCATCCGCCGTTTCGACATAGACGTCGGTGTCATCAGCCATCGCGTGGGTGATGCACCAGGCGCCATCGGCGTTGTGGCCGAAGTGGGCGAACCCGGGCACTCCTGGGAACGACAGACCGATCACATCGAACTCGTCGCATACCATGTGGAACTGGTAGTAGACGTTCGGGAACTCGATGCCACGATGTGGGTCTCCGGCCAGCAAGGGCTTGCCGGACGCGGTGCGTGAGCCGTGGATTGCCCAGCTGTTCGATGCGCCGTCGACATCGGGGATTCCGGCCAGCGCGTCGGCGGAGGCAGCGAGGGCTTCCGCAGCACCCTCGAGAAGATCGACGGCCGGTCCGTTGGGTGGAACGATGGCGGTGGCGGCACCAGGCTCGCCTCGCATCCGGCGAGCGAGTTCGGGTCCCGCCGACCGCGCAACTGCCCCTCGCCAAAGTTTCCGCATGAGTGTGCCCATGAAGACATGGCGCACCTTGTACACGGCGTTGCAATGCCAGGGTTCCCACGGCGCAGGAGCGAAGGGGTGATGTTCGAACTCTGCGGGCAACTCGTCGAAGTTTTCGCTGAGCCATTGGTTGACGCCTGCGGCGTATGCGATGGTCATAGCTTTCGTATCGTCGGAGAGGTCCTCCCAGTCACGGCGAGCGGCGGCCTCGATCCCAATGCGACGAAAGAAGGTGTCCTCACGTACTCCGGACGCGCCGACGACTTCGGACCAGCGCCCGGTCGCCTTCAGACGATCGAATTCCATTTGCCACATGCGATCGGCGGCGGCACAGTAGCCCTGTGCGGTGAACGCGGCGGTGCGGTCGGCCGCGGTCACATGGGCAATGCCCCATCGATCACGGCGGAGCCGGAAGCTGGTCATCAGTTCTCCTCGATTGCTTTCACTTGTTTGAGCCATAGTCCGCCACCGCGATGAGGACGGGGGTCGTAGCTGCGATGGCCGAGGAGCCGCTGCACACGCGGCGACTGCTCGGCGAGTTCCTCGGTGGTGTAGTCGATTGCGCTCGACTCTTCCGGCGTCAGCCAGCCGGCCACGAACGACAAGTGCATGGCCCGGC
>JAACCU010000354.1 GCA_009937405.1 Actinomycetota bacterium | reverse complement strand
TCTTCCAGATATGCGTCGCCCATCCAGACTTTGCCGATGCCGATCTCAGCTCGGTTGAACACATTGCCTGGGGCGGTGCCGCAATGCCGTTCGAACTGATCCAACAGTTGTTGGCCAAGACGGGGGCTTCCCGTGCCAGCACTGGCTACGGCTCGACGGAGACGATCGGCGGAGTGATCTTCAGTGGCCCCGACGACTCCGCCGAACTCACCACGACCACGGTTGGGTTCATCGCCGAACAGACCGAACTTCGCCTCGTCGACGACAACGGCATAGATGTCGCACAAGGCGAGCAGGGTGAGATGTTGGTGCGTTGCGACTTTCTGATGAAGGAGTACTGGAACCGTCCGGAAGCTACTGCTGCCGCCATCGACAGCGACGGCTGGTACCGCACCGGCGATCTCCTCCGACAGCGTGAGGACGGACGCTATGTGTTCCTCGGCCGCAACTCCGACATGTTTAAGTCGGGTGGCTACAACGTGTACCCACGTGAGGTCGAGGACTGTCTGGAGGAGCATCCGGCGGTGGCGTTGGCTGCCGTCGTGGGCGTTCCTGACGAGCTCTTCCAAGAAGTCGGTCATGCCCATGTCGTGCTATCGGGCGACGCTGCACCCGACGCGATCATCGAGCACGTCCGCTCGCGCCTCGCCAACTACAAGGTGCCGAAGGCGGTATTCGTCCACGAGCAACTTCCTATGCTCGCCGTCGGCAAGGTAGACAAGGTGGCACTGCGAGCTACATCTGCACCAGGGGGCAACGATGTCTGAGTTCACGATCTATCCGGCACGTCGTGTGATCACGATGAATCCGGGTCTTCCATCGGCAGAAGCGGTCGCCGTACAAGGTGACCGCATCCTCGGCGTCGGCGACCTCGCCGAGCTTCAGACATGGGGCGATCACACGGTCGACGAGTCGTTCCGCGATCATGTCATCACGCCTGGGTTCATCGAGGCACACAGCCACAGCATGACCGGCGGCATGTGGACCTTCACCTATGTCGGCTTCTTCGATCGACGCGACCCGGAAGGCACGATCTGGGCCGGATGCAAGTCCATCGATGAGGTTGTTGCCAGGCTCAGCGAAGTTGAAGCAGCAATGACTGACCCCACCGAGTCCCTTGTTGCCTGGGGGCTCGACCCGATCTATTTGACCGGGGAGCGCCTCGTCGGTCACCACCTCGATGCGGTCAGCGAGACCCGGCCGATTTTCGTCCAGCACGCCAGCGGCCACCTCGCCACCGTCAACACGGCACTGCTCGCTCAGGAAGAGATCACCGAGTCCAACCCGACCCCTGGCATCCAGCTCGGAAGCGACGGTCGACCAAACGGCGAACTCCAGGAACCGGCGGCCATGAGCCTGGCCATCACCGCGCAACAAAAGTTCCGTGCCGCCCTCACCACCGAGAGCGCAAAATGGAACTTTGCCTTCGCTGCCCGCAACACGGGCCACACCCTCGTGACCGACCTCGGCGGAACACCGTTCACCGACAAGGGACTCGACGCCTGGAAATCGGTGACCAGCAGCCCTAGTTTTCCAGCCCGAATCATGGTTGCCGGCTCCACGTTCTCGACACCGATGAACCCCGACGAACTGGCACAGAAGGTTGTCGAACTTCGTGACAATCCCGTCAACGACAAGCTGAAGTTCGGCATCATCAAGCTGCTCATCGACGGATCGATCCAAGGCTTCACGGCACGGATCAGCTGGCCCTACTACCACAACCCGCCGAAGGGGAACGCCGAGAACGGCATCTGGGTCATGCCCCCCGAACAGGTCGTCGACACGCTCGAGGCGCACCACCGCGCCGGCCTCACCGTGCACTGCCACTGCAATGGGGACCAAGCCGCCGAGGTCTTCATCTCCGCCGTCGAAGAAGTGCTGGAACGACACCCCCGCTGGGATCATCGCCACACCGTGCAGCACTGCCAGCTCACCACCCCGGCCCAATACGCGCGCATGGAGGCGCTGGGAATGCACGCCAACATCTTCAGCAACCACATCTTCTACTGGGGCGACGAACATGCGGCCTTCACCGTCGGCCCAGAACGAGCAGCGCGCATGGATGCGTGTGCAACCGCCGATCGTCTCGGCGTGCCGTTCTCGTTCCACTCCGACTCCCCCATCACTCCCCTGGGGCATCTGCACGTGATGTGGTGTGCAGTCAACCGCCACACCAAATCCGGCGAGGTCCTCGGTCCCGATGAGCGCATCTCGGTCGAGCGGGCAATGGAGGCGGCCACCATCGGAGCAGCACGCCAGTTGAAGTTGGATCATGAGGTCGGGTCGATCCAGTCCGGTAAGTACGCCGACTTCGCCATCCTCGATGCCGACCCCTATGAGGTCGATCCGATGGACCTGAAGAACATCGGGGTCTGGGGCACCCTGGTCGGAGGCGAGAAGTTCCAAGCAGGCGTCAACTCGTGACCCGATGAGCGGCGAACGCATCGCCGTCACCATCATCGGCGGCTACCTCGGCGCGGGGAAGACAACCCTGCTCAATCATCTGCTGGCCACAACCGATGAGCGCGTGGCCATCCTGGTCAACGACTTCGGCGAGCTCAACATCGACGCGTCCTTGATCGACGCGGCCGAAGGCAACACGGTTTCGCTTCCCAACGGCTGCATCTGCTGCAGCCTTGTCGATGGTCTCGGCGCTGCGCTATCCGATATCGACCAACTCGAACCGCGGCCTCAACGGCTCGCGATCGAGGCGAGTGGGGGCGCCGACCCAGCCGGGATCGCCGCCTTCACCCATCGGAGGGGATATCGCCTCGATCTTGTCGTGGTGATGGTCGACGGCTTCCAGTTCGCGGCCAACGCAGCCGATGATTATGTCGGCGAAACCGTGCGTGGTCAGGTGGCCGCCGCTGACCTCATCGTCATCAACAAGACCGATCTCATCGACGATGCAGCAACTGCCGAGGTCGACGCGCTGCTTGACCAACTGGCTCCTGATGCCCCCACGGTTCGAGCCGTCAACGCCGTGATTGACCCCGCCGTGTTGCTCGATCTCACTTCGCGCCTGAAGGCACCAGCGATGGATCACCTCCATGACCACGCCATACCGTTCGAGACGTGGAGTTATGAGGGTGCCGAGATCGATCTCGGCACCGTCCGCGCCATGGCCGAGGCCCTTCCCGCTGCCGTGGTGAGGGCTAAGGGCATCATCGCCACTCCCGATGGGTTTCGGGTCTTTCAACGGGTTGGCCCCCGCTGGACCCTCACCGAGCACGACACACTCGAGCCTGTCCCCAAGGTGTCGTCTTTGGTCGCCATTGGCCTGCCGGGGGCCATCACGCAGCGGTGGCTAGAAGACCATCTCGAGAACAGTCACTAGACTCGGCTTATGTCCGAGTACGAGTCACCCGAGTGGCACCCTGCATTCGAAGAGTACTGCGAGACGATTTACGAGCTTGGCGAGGACGACGTCAGCGTCATTCAGGCACGAATCGCCGAACGAATCGACGTGAGCCGACCCGCAGTGTCAGAGATGATGACGCGGATGGAAGCCGAGGG
>JAACCU010000353.1 GCA_009937405.1 Actinomycetota bacterium | reverse complement strand
GTGATTGCGTGCCCCGGCTTCCAGCGAGTTCCCAATCAGCCTTCGTACCCCGGTGAGTTCTCCGGCGTCGAACGCCACAGCCAAACCTACAAACGAGCCAGTGAGATCGCGGGCAAGCGAGTCATGGTGGTCGGTGCAGGGAACTCTGCGGTCGACATCGCGTGCGATGCCGCCGTCGCTGCCGATCGGGCCATCATCTCTACCCGCCGCGGCTATTGGTTCATGCCGAAGATGATCGGTGGCGTGCCATTCGATTGCTGGGCAGTGAACACGGCGTCAAGTCAGGAGCGGGTGGCCGAGTTTCTGCGAACTCACACGGGCGACCCCGCGATCGTCGGCTTCGGCGAACCAGATCATGCGGCCATGGCACACCACCCGATCCTCAATGACCAGGCCCTTCACCACCTGGCCCACGGCGACCTGGTGCACCGTCCTGAGATCGACCACCTCGATGGCACCACCGTTCATTTCGTTGATGGATCGATCGAAGAAGTCGACGAGATCATCTACGCCACCGGATTCAAGGATCGGGTGCCATTCATCGACGACGAGCACTGCCGAATCTCTGCGGTAGACGAGGAGAACGATCTCTTCCTCTGGATGTTCCACCGACGTCATCCCCACCTCGCTGTTCTTGGCCCCGCCAACCTCGCAGCCGGCGGCTACTGGGGGCTCGCTGCGGCAGCCGACATGCTCGTTGGCCATCTTCTTGACGAGACCACAGACAGTCGCTCATGGAATGGCTTCCGCGCTGTGATCGAAGGGCCAGAACCAGATCTGAGCGGCGGCTACGACTACTACCAGAAGCCCGGGCATCTCAACTATGTCAATGCCGATGCCCTCGACCACTACTGCGCTGGGCTCGCCGAGGAGTTCGGGTTCGAACCGTTAGCCATGCCCGCTGACTTCGTTCCCCCCGACCTGATCGACATCGATGAGTGGCTGAACCAACCGTGGCCGGTCAGCAAGCCAAGCGACGGATCGCTCGCCACCATCCCCTACGACCCGAAGGAACTCGCAGATGAGTGAACCAACCAATCTCCCTACGCCCTTCGACGTTCGCGACAAGGTGTGCGTAGTCACCGGATCATTCCACGGCCTCGGCTCGGTGATTGCTCGACGCCTTGCCACCAACGGAGCTCACCTCGTACTGGGCGATGTCCGCGACTGCACCGAGTTGGCGACCGAGTTGGGCGGCATTGCCGTTCGCTGCGACGTGACGGAGGCGGACCAGGTCGAGACGCTGATGCAAACAGCCGTCGACCACTACGGCCGACTCGATGTGCTGGTCAACAATGCGGGCGTCGAGAGTTGGGAAGGGCCGATCACAGAGCTCGACGTCGATGGATGGCGCCGCGACATGGACATCAATGTGCTCGGTGTGGCGCTCGGCATCAAGTATGCGGCGCCCCGTATGGCTCCCGGATCCACGATCATCAACATTGCCTCGCTGTTCGGTCTACTCCCGATCCCTACGCTCTCGTCGTACAACGCGTCAAAGGCTGCGGTGATCCATCTCACCAAGACCGCCGCGGTTGAGCTTGGTCCCGTCGGCATTCGGGTGAACGCACTATGTCCGACCGGGTTGACTCACGACAGCTATCTCGGCCGGGTCGAGGGCGTCTACGACTGGCTCGATGACTGGCTGAAGCTGGCCCACCAGCACGTCTCTGAGTTGGGGCACGCCGATGACTGTGCGGCTCTCGTTCACTATCTGGCCAGCGACGATGCTCGCTTCATCAATGCCCAGATCATCGCCGTCGACGACGGAGCGAGCGCCGGAACATCGCTCGCGGCGATGGAAGCGGCGATCGGCCAGAAGGCCGAATGGACCGATGACGATCCGTTCCTCGAAGCACCGCCCGTCGACTCATGACGTTCGCACCACCCAGGCATCTCTCCGAGGCTGCCGCCGCGTATCTACGGGAACCGGACGTACTCGAGTACCCAACCGACTGGACCGACGCCTGGGATGTCCACACGCTGCGTGAAATATCGCATCCGCTCTGGAGCACCATCAACCAGGTACTTGATTTCCCCTACACCATCACCGAGGAGAGTGTCGGTGGAGTGGCCATCGAACGCATCAGTGCAACCGAGCAACCTCGCACCGATATCGCCATCCTTCACTTTCACGGAGGCATGTACTGCCTGGGCACACCGGAGATCGACCGAGTGCTGAACGCCCCGATGTCCCGGGCCACCGGCATGGACGTCGTGTCGGTCGACTATCGACTTGCGCCCGAGCACCCCTTCCCGGCCGCCGTCGACGACGCCCTAGCCGTATGGAAGGCGCTCACAAATGACGGCACCCGGATCATCGTTCTCGGTGAGTCAGCGGGCGGCGGGTTGGCGGCTGCGGCCACAATCGCGGCTCGAGACCAAGGCCTCCCCGCAGCTATCGCACTACTCATGATTTCGCCAATGCTCGACCTCACAGGGTCAAGCGACAGCTATCGCACCCTCGCTGAAGCCGACCCTGACTATGGTCATGACATCGAGATTTTGCTCGCTCCCGGCCGGGCCTACGCCGCCGGGACACCCCTCGATCACCCGTTGGTTTCGCCCATGTATGCCGATCTCCAGCATCTGCCCCCAACCCTCATACATGTTGGAACCCGCGAAGTTTTGTTCGGCGACGCCGCCCGCTTCGCCCGCTCGGCGCGCCGCGCAGGTAGTCCCGTCGCTCTCCATGCGCTCGACGGCGGTTGGCACAACTCGCCGATTTGGTACGGGGTACCTGAGGCCGATGCCGCCATAGCTGACTTTGCTGCCTTCATCGAGAAGGTCATGTGATGTCGATTCCAGGCCCAAGCGGAGACCAAATCGAACGATTCCTCGCCGACCCTGAGGGACTGCTCCACGATCTACAGTCCTATGGACGGTTCGTGCACATAAACCTGGCCGGAGCCGACACCGTGGTGATCTACGACGTCGAAGCCAGTCACCGACTCTTTGCCGACAAACTCGACCACGTCGGCATGGCAGCCCCCTTTGAGCTTCTCAGCCACGCCACCGGCTCCGGCATCCTCACCAACTACGACTGGGATACGTGGCGCCTGCGGCGGCGGGCGATCGTCAAACCCCTCGGCGCACGCGCGGTGGGGCAGTTTCACGACCGGATGATCGACATCATCGACGACGAACTCGACCAGTGGACGATCGGCGACCACCCCGACCTCACCTCCACCGTTCGCAGGCTCACGCTTCGCGTCGTCGCTGATCTCTTGTTCACCACCGACCTCACCCCGGATGCAGTACGGGTTATCGACGGGGCTGTCGAGGAGATCCACCTTTGGGCTGAAGCCGACCCAGCGAAAGTCGATCTAGACATTGAGCCAGCGTCGTTTCGCAAAGCCATTGATGATCTCGACACCTTTATTCGCGGCGTGATGGAT
Organism: Actinomycetota bacterium; assembly: GCA_009937405.1. Classification (GTDB taxonomy): domain Bacteria; phylum Actinomycetota; class Acidimicrobiia; order Acidimicrobiales; family Aldehydirespiratoraceae; genus JAACCU01. Next base: position 2,310 of record JAACCU010000353.1, on the reverse strand, counting down.
GCCCGACCCCACGACAACCCTGGTAATGACATGGTCGGCCACCTCCTCCTGGCTGCCCAGGACGAAGACATGCCCCTCGACCTTGACGCGGTCCGCGACGAAGCCATCACCCTGATTCTGGCGGGACATGAGACGGTGACAAACACCATCACCTTTGCCCTCAACTTGCTCGCTCGTCACCCCGAAGCACGCAATCAACCGCCGAGGCACATCGTCGACGAAACGCTCAGAATCTATCCCCCGGTACACATCACCGATCGCCTGATCGTGAAGGACCTCTGCCTCGGCCCGATCACGATTCCCGCTGGCTGGGACGCAATCGTTCCCGAATTCGTCTTCTACCGTGATGACCGTTACTTCGAGCGAGCAGCGGAATTCTTGCCTGAGCGATGGGCCGACGACTCACCGCTTCATCTCAACCGGCGGGCCTACTTCCCGTTCCTTACCGGACCAAAGTTCTGTGTCGGAAGCCATTTCGCTCTACTTGAAGCAGCGGAGGCCGTCGAGCGATTCTGCCGACGCTTCCGCATGCAGATGCTCGACCCTGACCCGCCCGAGTGCCGGTTCTTCGCACTCAGCTACGGTCCTGCTAATCCCATGCCCTATCACTTGGAGCTCTCATGACCACCGGAATCGATGCGGGCGACGATCCCCTCTACGAGCCTCGTTACCAAGAGATCGCCACCTTCATGCGAGCCCCCTACCGGCCGGCCCTCGATGATGTCGATATCGCCATGTATGGGGTCGCCTACGATGGCGGCGTCACCAACCGGCCTGGGGCTCGACACGGGCCTCGTGAGATCCGAAATCAATCGTCACTCATGCGGGCCATCAACCACGCCACGGGCATCAACCCATTCGAACTCGCCCGAGTGGCCGATGTGGGCGATGTGCGGTTCTCGCAGGTCTACGACAATGCCGCCGTCAACGCTGACATCGAGACATTCGTCCAGAGGATCATCGACCACGGGGCCATGCCTCTGGCGGCCGGCGGCGACCACTCGATCACCTACCCGGTCTTCAAGGCGCTGGCTTCGCCCGAGAAGCCGATCGGAATGATCCACATCGACGCGCATACCGACACCTGGGGCCCGTTCCGCGGCGAAAAGTTCCATCACGGATCGCCGTTCCGGCTGGCCTGTGATGAGGGCCTGCTCGATCCGAAGCGAACGATTCAGATTGGCATTCGAGGCGCTCAAAACTGGGCCGATGGCTGGGACTATTCGCGCGACCAGGGCATGCGCGTGGTGTTCATCGAAGAGTTCGAGGAACTCGGAGTCGACGCGGTGATTGCTGAAGCGCGCCAGGTCGTCGGCGATGGCCCCACCTACATCAGCTTCGATGTCGACGGGCTCGACCCCATCTATGCCCCTGGCACGGGCACACCTGAGGTCGGCGGCATCACAACCCGCGAGGCACTCAAGCTCCTACGAGGGCTCGGTGGACTCAACTTCATCGGCGGCGATGTCGTCGAGGTATCACCGCCCTTTGACCCGTCAGGAAACACGGCGCTCGTGGGCGCCACCCTCATGTACGAAATCCTCTGCCTACTCGCAGAACGAAAGGCATCCCTATGACCGTCGATCTCACGGGCGGCACTGCCGTCATCACCGGATCAGCCGGTGGAATCGGCCTCAGCCTGGCGCGAGCGTGCCTCACCCGAGACATGCGAGTTGTGCTATCTGACCTCGACGAGGAACGGCTATCGGCCACGGTAGCGACGCTCACCGCTGAGGGTGCCCCCGTTGTTGGGCGTGCCGCCGATGTGCGAAAGCCCGCTGACGTCAGCGCCCTTCGTGACCTGGCTATGAGCGAGTTTGGTCAGATCGACCTCGTGTGCAACAACGCAGGCATCGGATTTACCCGAAGCTTCACTGAAACCTCGCCCAAGGATTGGGATCTCGTCCTCGACATCAACGTGAAGGGAGTTGCCAACGGCATTCACGCCTTCCTGCCTGCGTTTCTCGAACAAGGCCACGGCCACATCAGTACAACGGCGTCGTTGTCTGGCATCGTCGCCGATCCTGGGCTCGGGGTATACAACGCAAGCAAGTTCGCCGTGGTCGGCATGATGGAAGCCCTAGCGTTGGAGTTTCTCGACACCGACATTTCGGCATCGGTGCTTTGCCCTGGGCCCGTCGCCACCAACCTCATCCTGACGTCCGAGAAGCAGAGTGGCGTCGGCGCCAACCAAGACATCCACGACTACCTCAACCGGGGTATGCATCCCGACGAGGTCGGTGAGATAGCCATCGCCGGAATTTCCGAAGGCCGCTACTGGCTGCTCTCTCATCCAGAGCTCACCCATCG
>JAACCU010000352.1 GCA_009937405.1 Actinomycetota bacterium | reverse complement strand
GCCCTTTGTGCGCCGGGCCGCGTTGCCCGTCCTCATTCTTGCAATTGCGATCGGCGGTGTCGTGATGTCCGATCGCGCCGACGCCGACGCCGACCCCGGGATCGCCACTGCGGTAGATGCCGGCCCTGATCTCATCACACCGATCATGAGTGCCCGGCGAGTTCCAGCCTGGTTGCGTGAACCCACATCTGACAATCTCCTGAGCGACGCCATCGCCGGCGTCTTGACCGGCGCCCCGACCGGTACGTGCATCAAGGTCACTCGGGGCGACATGCTGATTGCCGACAACAACACGACCGAGCCAATCCAGCCTGGGGCGTTGCAACGACTACTCACACTGTCTGCGCTCGACTCACTCGGCGGGTCCGGGTTCCGCACCGAGGTCGCCATCTCCGCCGACGCAGCGATTGACGAAGACGGAGTGCTGCAGGGAGACATCTACCTCATCGGTGGAGGCGATCCGGTGCTGTCCACCCGCCCGTTCATCGATCGGTTCGGCGACGAGCGAGCGTTCACCAACTTCACCGAACTCGCCGGCCAGACCATCATCGAGTTGCAAACACTGGGTGTCACCGCGATCGATGGCCGCGTGGTCGGAGACGAGTCGAAATACGAAGACATCTCGCGTGACTATCAAGAAGAAAACGGCACCGGGGCCGCCGGCGTCGAGCAGCCGATCTGGTCAACCGAGCAGGTGGCCTCCAACGCCGTGGGCCCCTTGTCAGCTCTCCTGGTGAACAATGGTTTCGCCGAATGGCCAACCAGCGTTGATCCCACCCTCAACATTCGTGTCGACAACCCAGCAGCAAGCGCGGCTCAACTCCTCGACAGTCGACTCGAAGCCGCCGGGATCGACGTCAGTGACAACCCTGGCAGCGGCGATGCCCCGGCGTTGCTCGAACGCCAGACAGTAGCGATCATCGACTCCCCACCCCTCGAGGAGATCCTTCCTCGCTCTCTGGTCGATGCCACCACCGCTGAGATGCTGCTCATCGAAATCTCGGTTCGTAGCGGTTCAGAACCCAGCCGGCTGCTCGGGTCGCTTTATCTCGTCACCGGCGGACTGACTGCAGCGGGTCTGCCCTTTGACATCATCTCGACCCGACCCTTTGATGGCTCTGGGCTCAGCTCACTCAACCGCACCACGTGCAGCATGCTCCATGCGGCGGTCGAGTCAGCAGACTCTGCTGCGGCATCGGCACTTCCACCTATCGATCAGACGTCAGTCTCGGCCTGCGCTCCTCAATGGGTCGACGACCTCCGTGTGCTTGCATCGAGCGATGGCGCCACCACCGGGTTGGCGGGTCGCTTCTCGGCCGACAACGGAGACGAAGTCGTGTTCTCGATGTTGGTCGACGACCCGACTCGGCTTGTGGCGGACGAGGAGCCCGTGGCCGAGGGCGAAGAGCCACCGGAACCCGTGGGCCCATTCGAGAGCTGTAACCATATGCAGGCCGCTCTTCTCGATGCAATCGGAGGCCATCCTTACGGGCCGAGGCTCGAAACATTGTCACCGCTTGAGGCCGCCGGCCGGTGACACCTGAGCGAGCCAACGCTGCCACCGGCTCGGCGTATGTGCTGCCAATGTTCCCGCTCGAACACGCCATCGTTCCGTCGATGGTCGTGCCGTTGCACATCTTTGAACCGCGCTATCACCAGTTCGCACGTGATCTCCAAGCGATGAAAGAACCATCGTTCGGCGTCGTAGGCATCGAGCGAGGTCGCGAGGTGGGCGGCAACGACCAGCGATTCGATGTTGGCGTGGTGATGCGTGTGCTTCACGCCAAGGAGTTCTCCGACGGCCAATGGACACTCACTTCAGTGGCATCGCGACGGCTCGCCGTTACCGAATGGCTCCCCGAAGACCCGTACCCTCGAGCCCTCGTCGTCGATCGTTACGACCAACTCGAAGAGAATGCCGATGATGCTGCCATATCCCTCGATCGTCACACTCTTGTCACTGAGTTCGAGCGCCTGGCCGCATCGGTGCGCCGGCACTACCCGCAGGTCGACCTCTTCGTCGATCTCGACCCAGCCGAAGATCCAGACTGGAGAACGTGGGAAGTGGTGAGTCGGTCCGGTCTCGGCGCACTCGACCATGTGGACCTTCTTCGCTGTGATTCCCCCGCCGAGCGAACACGGCTGGCGATCACGCAGATCACAGAACGACGGGCACTGCTCGATGCTCTCGCCGAGGGCGACCGATAGGCTAGCGACCCGAACACGGAGGGCGTATGGCTGCAAAGCAAGGGATCGGCGATCTGATCGATCTCGTCAAGGCATACGGAAAACAGGAACTCGTCGAGCCCATCAGGCCTTTGCCGCGCTGGCTCGCTTTCGGTATCGCGGGCAGTTTGCTTCTCATGATCGGCGGAATCTCGTTGACGCTGGC
>JAACCU010000351.1 GCA_009937405.1 Actinomycetota bacterium | reverse complement strand
CCCGCTCTTTCTCTTTTCGACGACTTTCTATCCTCTCTCCACCTACGGCGACTGGGGTTGGGTGGTCCGTGTCAGCCCGCTCTACCACGGTGTCGCCCTCATCCGAGCCGCCAACCTTGGCGAATGGTCGATCAATCTCGTCGGCCATGCCGCTGTCCTCGTTGCCCTGGCCGCTGTCGGTCTCACCATTACCGCTCGTCGCATCGAAAAACTCCTGCTCACCTGACCAGCCCATTACCTGGTCCCGGGCATGGGTCTAGACCCGGTAGGCATCGGTTTCGCCGGCGGGTATTGGGGGGATTGTTTGGGTTGGGGCCGTTGGTGTCGCTAGGCCGCCCATGCTTGTCGTGCAGGCCCGGCCCTGGGTCTCAGTTCGGTGCTCGCCTCTGAGGTAACCAACTCGAGGTCGTGATCGTGAAGCAGGTGGTGGTGCTCGGTGCACAACAGCACCATGTTCGTAATGTCGGTGTCGCCACCGCTGCGCCAGAACACGACGTGATGGGCCTCGCACCGTGACGGGTCGGCGCCGCATACAACACAGCCTTCGTCACGAACGATCAGACCTCGCCACTGAACCGGTGTTGCGGTACGAGTTTCTTGCCCCATCCATAAAGGCTCGCCAACAGCGTTCACAATCATCGGCGCAATGGCCGCGTCGCACATGACCCGATCAAGCACTGACTGCGGCAACGGACCCGAGCCAATCATCTCGGCCCGAGCCCTAGCCGCAGGCCCGCCGAGATAGCGTTCCAAGGGAATCGCCACCACGCCGTGATACTTCGGATGCGGCGCGGTTCTACCGGCGCTACCCGGCATGCGCCCCGCTCCACGCGACACCAAACCGACAAGTGCGTCCCACAGCCGTTGCGGACTTGTTCGCGTATCGATCGGGTCAGAGTTGCGGCCACCATCGTTACGCCACAGCCGGTCAGCTTCTTCCTCGATCATTGACCACAACTCACGACCCGCCTCGGAATCAGTCGTGCCCGTCAATCCAAACGAACCGTCGTCCCTGCTCTTGAACGTGCGCAGATGCCGGTTGCGATGCTGCCTCGCACGAGCAGATTCACCCTCGCCTTCAGGTCGATTCTTCTCCGCCCACTCACGGGCCTTTTTAGCGAACATGTCAGCCGGCTGACGGTCAGCATCCCCCGACAACGCCTCATCAGCCTTCCCCGCATCATCAACCACTTCGGCCGCATCAGCTGCCGCGTCGGCATGCTCCTCAGAAATATCGCCATCAGCGAGCTTCTTACGGGTCTTTGGCATCGACGCCAACTTTTTGGCAGTCTTGGCCGACTGCTTCGCCTTTCGAGCGGATGCCTTCGCCTTCGTTCGGGCGACGCTTGATGAGTCCAGGCCGCCGTCATTCAACGCGTCGATCGCGGCCATTGTCGCCAATCGACGAGCTGCGATCGATGACTCCAACGACGACAACTCCTTCACCAAGTACTCGAGCCCAGAACGCGACAAACCAGAGATCACAACATTGCTCAGGTCCTCTCTCGCGTTCTCAAACATAAGGCATATGTTACACGAACATATGTTCGTGTGAAGAGAAAGTTTTACTACTTTACTGACCGACTCAGGGCCCATGACGCAAGTATCAAGCGGCGCCGACGGTCCCACCATTGATGCCAAACAGTTCCAGCCCAGCGCCCAACAAGCCCACGGAATCGACGGGAATCATCCGCATCGCTAGGTTTCATCCTCAGGGCGTCTTCCGTCGGCGCCCAACAAGGAGCCTTCGATGACCGTCGATCCCACACTGTTGAGCCTCGCCGAATACCGCTGCATCGGACCGACCCGCGGTGGTCGTGTTGTCGCTGTCGCCGGCGACCCAAACGATCGCAATGTCTGTTACTTCGGTGCGGTGGCCGGTGGCATCTGGCGCACCGACGACGCCGGGCTCTACTGGGAATGCATTAGTGAGGGACAGCTCAACACCGGCTCGATCGGCGCGCTCGCCGTTGCACCATCCGATGCCAACGTTATCTACGCAGGTACCGGTGAGTCCACGATCCGCATCGACGTGAGCCACGGCGACGGCATCTACAAGAGCACCGACACAGGCAAGACATGGCACCACATGGGCCTCGCCGAGTCACGCCATATTGGCGAGATCCAGATCCATCCCAAGAACCCCGACCTCGTCTACGTCGCCGTCCTCGGTCATGCGGCAAAGGACAGCCCCGAGCGGGGCGTCTACCGCTCCGCCGACGGTGGCGAGACATGGGAACTGATCCTCCACGTGGCAGACAACGCCGGTGCCGTCGACATCTCGATGGACCCCAACAATCCCCGCATCATTTTCGCCACCACGTGGGAGGCCCGCCGCAACTTCTGGTCGATCAACAGCGGTGGCCCCGGCTCTGGGCTCTGGCGCACCACCGATGGCGGCGACACATGGGAGAACATCAGCACGAACCCCGGCCTCCCTGAGGGCACCCTCGGCAAGATCGGTGTCGCGGTCTCTCCCGCCCAGCGGGGTCGGTTGTGGGCCATCGTCGAGGCCGAGGGACGCAAGCGCGGGCTCTATCGCTCCGACGACCACGGCGACACCTGGACGAAGACGTCCTCCAAGCCTGAACTGGCGTGGCGCCCCTGGTACTACATGCACGTCTACGCCCACCCCACCGACCCCAACACAGTGTGGGTGCTCGACATGAAGGCGTGGAAGTCAATCGACGGCGGCAACGAATTCACCGAGTTCGACATGCCCCACGGCGACACCCACGATCTCTGGATCGACCCCAAAGATCCCGACCGCATGATCGGCGCCGACGACGGCGGTGCGTTCGTGTCGATGACCGGCGGCTACTCATGGTCGTCGATCTACAACCAGCTGACGGCGCAGTTCTACCACCTCGACGTCGACGATCAATTTCCATACAACGTCTACGGATCACAGCAGGACAACTCGAGCATCTGCGTCCCGAGTCGCACCGGCAAGGGCGCCATCAACTGGGCCGATTGCTACGCCCCGGGAACGGCCGAGAGCGGCTACGTGGCCGTGAAGCCCGGCGATCCCAACATCGTCTTCGTAGGCGCCATCGGCAGCTCGCCCGGTGGCGGCGATTCGCTCCAGCGCTACGACCACACCACCAAGCAGATCCAGCTGGTGAGCGTGTGGCCCGAGGCGTATCACGACGGCAACACCGCCGAGGTCCGCTTCCAGTGGACCTACCCGATCATGTTTTCGCCGCACGACGCCAACACCTTGTACGCCGCCGGCAACAAGCTGTTCCGTTCGACTGACGAGGGCCACAGCTGGGATGAGATCAGCCCCGACCTCACCCGAGCCGACCCTGACACAATGGGCGTCTCTGG
>JAACCU010000350.1 GCA_009937405.1 Actinomycetota bacterium | reverse complement strand
ATCCGAATACACCGGGCCAGATGTTGCCGGCCTTGTGATGCAGCAACACGCCACCCACCGAGTAGGCGACACCACCGGCGAGAACGAGTGACAGAACCACGAACCCGCCACCGAGCAGGAAGGGTATGAGCAGCACGCCCGACCAGCCCAGGACCCCATAGAGCCAGTTGCCGGCTGAATCGAGTTGGGTGAGGTTTCGAACCTTGTGGCGGAATCCGACCAAGGTGACGAGCCAGACGACAGTCACGATCGGTGCGGCCACCGTGTCGGGTGCCGACAACAACCAGAACGCGGTCTGGGTTCCGGCAATAGCCACGAAGATCGTGCCGTGGTCGATGCGACGTGCGAGCAGCTTCGCTTCATCAGATGCGGTGTGGCAGTGGTACACGGCGCTCGCGGTGAGCATTGCGACGATCGAGAAGGTGAACACGGCCAGTGCAACAGTGCCTCGCACATCTTGCGCGAGCAGCGTCAACGCCACGCCCGTAGCCAGCACGGGGGCGATGGACACCTGATGGATGCGTCCACGCAGGAGCGGTACCGGAAGGCCGTCGATACCGAAGTGTAGTGCTGAACCGGCTATTGGATCAGTCGGCGCGTTGGCGACTCTCACCGATTTCTCACCTTTCCATGCCACGCTTGGGGTCTATGCCGCAAATTCTGATCGCCGAAGATGACCGCCGCGTGCGGGAATCACTGGAGCGCGCCCTCACCATCGAGGGCTACGTCGTGCGCGTCGCCAACGACGGCGCCGCCGCGCTTGACCTTCACGCCGCCGCGCCGGCGGACCTTCTTCTGCTCGATATATCGATGCCAAATGTCGATGGCCTCACCGTGTGTCGCCGTCTACGTGATCGTGGCGACGACACGCCGGTTCTGATGTTGACCGCACGCCATGAGATCGGCGATCGGGTTGCTGGTCTTGACGCGGGTGCCGACGACTATCTCGTCAAACCCTTCGCCCTCCCAGAACTGCTGGCCCGAGTGCGAGCGCGACTGCGGTCGGTCACCGATGACGACGATGGTGCGCTGACGCTCGGCGACCTCCGTATCGATATCGACGGCCGTCGAGCCAATCTGGCGGGACGGCCGATCGAGCTCTCTCGAACCGAGTTCGACCTACTCGAGGTCCTGGTGCGCAATCGCGGCGTGGTTCTGAGCCGTCTCGCTCTCTATGACGCCGTTTGGGACGGGGAACTCGAAACAGAATCGAAGACGCTCGACGTGTACGTCGGCTACCTGCGAAAGAAACTCGAGACCGATGCCAATCCTCGTTTGATCCATACGGTTCGTGGCATCGGCTACGTGGCCCGGGACAACGCGTGACGCTGCGAGCACAGATAGCGCTGCTCGTTGCCTCGGTTGTAACGGTGGTTGTCGCCGTGGTCGGCGTCGGCGTGCACCGATCTGCCGAAGCCGAGCTCGTTGAAGAAGTTGATCTCGAGCTTCTGCAGCGAGGAAGCGCTGTGCCCGGCGCGGGCCGCGGCGGTCGGGGGTTTACGGCTCCCGACGAACAGAGCGACTTTCAGCGAGAAGTCAGCGGTGTGACTTTTGTGCGGCTGCTGAGCCAGGAGGGCGGCTTGGTTCTCTTTCGGCTTGGCGACGAGTTCGACGCGCCGTCGACGCAGACATTTCTCGAAGCCGCGGACAAGCACCCGACAATCACCTCCGGCATGATCGGCGAGGATCGCGCTCGCGTGGTGACAGTGGCGTTGGAAGGGCGTGGCTATGTCCAGATTGCTCGCTCGCTTGCCGAGATCGATCAATCGCTCGCCGATCTTCGCAATCGCATTCTCGTGATTGGTTCGCTGGCAGTGGTCGCTGCCGCGGTGCTCGCATCGATGTTGGCAGCTCGCACGGCCGCGCCGATTATGCGCCTGACCGTGGCCGCCGAGGCAGTCGCCAACACCGGGGATCTCGATCAACCCGTGGATGGAGCCGGTGGTGATGAGGTCGGGCGCCTCGCTTCCAGTTTCAACGCGATGCTCGGTGCACTGTCGTCGTCGAAACGACAGCAGCATCAACTGGTGATGGATGCCAGCCATGAGCTCCGCACTCCACTGACCAGCTTGCGTATGAACGTCGACCTCCTTCGCGGAGGCTCGGAAATTTCGGCCGACGTCCAGACCGAGATCATGAGCGACATCGACGCCGAACTCGGTGAACTCAGCGAGCTGGTGGCTGAGTTGGTTGACCTGGCTGCCGATGTGCGAACCGATGAAGAGTTGAGCCTGGTCACGCTTGCGGAGATCGCTGAGCCAGTGATCGAACGAGCGCGCCGCCGAACCGGCCGTGAGATCCTGCTCACGGTTACCAAGAACGCTGCGCTTGAAGCCCGCCCAGATGCTCTCAGGCGGGCCATCCGAAATCTGATCGACAACGCGGCCAAGTTCTCTCCGGAGGGTTCACCCATCGACGTTGTGATCGAGGGCGGTTCGTTCACCGTCAACGACGCCGGCTCGGGCATCCCCGGCAATGAACGCCATCTCGTCTGGGACAGATTCCATCGGGTCGAGTCGTCTCGCGCTCTCCCGGGCTCGGGTCTCGGCCTCGCCATCGTGCGTCAGGTCGTCGATGCGCACGGTGGCGCGGTGACGATCTCCGACTCGCCGACAGGCGGCGCAGCGGTGGGGTTCTCCGTTCCCACCATCGACGACTGATCCCGTCATTGTCGACGTCGGCGTATCGCTGGCGTCGGCCGTAGCCCTGGCCGACGCTACGACAGTGAAAACGCGACGGTGCCGGGGCCCGAGGGCCCCGGCACCGCTGGGTGGGGGATTGTGTTGGGGGACTAGGCGTCTGGGTCGATGTCAGCCGGCGCACCGGCCGGGCCGCCGCGGCCATGGCCCTTGCCGGGCTTGGCCTCGCCGCTGACGATGTCTTCGGCGTGCTGCTCAGCGTTGGCGAGGATCTCGTCGGCCTTTTCCTGATCGATACGACCCGCCTCGAGGGCGGCCGCCACACGCTCTTCAGCCGGAGCGACGAGTGCGTCGACAACATCGTCGACCGATACGCCTTGCTGGGAGGCGAGTT
>JAACCU010000349.1 GCA_009937405.1 Actinomycetota bacterium | reverse complement strand
GGCGCCTCACCCATACGTACTGCAGGCATCTCGTACTGGTCGTAGCGCTCCGGCTTCGACCCGTAAAATTCCATCCAGTTGCCGAGTTCTTCGGCTTGGCTTAGATCTACGCCGGAGCCCAGAAATTCGAGCACCATCTTGCGGCTGTGGCGCACCCGCTCCGAGTCGGTCTCGACAACCATGCCTTCTTCGGCGGGGCGGGCGCATGATGGCACCAGCGTTCGGCTGCCTTCGACCTCGACCACGCAGACACGGCAGACGTTCACTGGTGTGAGATTTTCGGCCCAGCACAACGTGGGCGTGTCGATCCCCGCCGATTCACACGCCTTGTGGATCGATGTTCCTTCAGCAACCTCAACGGCCTCACCATCGATGGTCAGAGCTACGTTTCGGACCGACACTGCGGTTTCAGTGCTCGTCATGATGTAACCCCCGGGACGAGGCCCATTTTGATTGCCGAGTTGATGGCGGAAGCGGCCGTGTGACCGAGCCCACAAATAGACGCATCGACCATCACCTGTGAGATGTCGTCGATGAGCGCTCGACGTTCATCGGTGAGTGACCCGGTGCGTTGGAGCTGCACCATCGTCTCATTCTGACGGACTGTGCCGACCCGACAGGGCACACACTGACCACACGATTCGTTGCGGAAGAACTCTGAAATTCGGACCAACACATCGACCATGTCGATCTCGGTGGTGAACGCCATGATGACACCAGAGCCGAGGGTGGTCCCCCGGTCGCGAGTGTCTTCAAGGGTCAACGCCATGTCGAGAGCATCGGGGCCGACAAAGGAGCCTGCGGCGCCGCCCATCAGCACGCCTGCCAGTTCGCCATTTCCGGTCAGACCGCCCGCAAGCTCGATGACCTGGCCAAGGGTTGCGCCGAATTCGATCTCATACACCCCGGGCTTGGCCACTCTCCCACTGAGGCAAAGCAGCTTGGTGCCGGGCGAGCGTTCGGTGCCGCGGCTGCGGTATTCCTCGGCACCGGTCAACATGATGTCGAGTGCGTTGAGCAGGGTCTCGGGGTTATTGATCGCCGTGGGTTCCTGGAAGAGGCCGTGGGTCGTCGGGAACGGCGGCTTGCTACGAGGTTCCCCTCGGAAGCCTTCAAGAGATGCAAAAAGCGCCGTCTCTTCGCCACAGATATACGCGCCGGCGCCCCGGCGCAGCTCGATGTTGAACCTGTGACCCGAACCGGCTGCGTTGTCGCCAAGCAGCCCGGCTTCGTGGCACTGGGAGATGGCGTTCTCAAGTCGAGCAGTTGCCAACGGGTACTCGCCGCGGATGTAGATCCAACCGTTTTCGGCCCCGGTTGCAAAGCCGGCAACGGTGAGCGCTTCGACCAGAGAGAACGGATCGTTCTCCATGACGAACCGGTCTTTGAAGGTGCCGGGCTCGGACTCGTCGCAATTGGCTACGACGTGCTTGGGGCGGCCCTGCTCTGCGGCAACGGCCCGCCATTGGATGCCAGTGGGGAACGCGGCACCACCGCGTCCGGAGAGACCCGAGTCCGCGATTGAGGTGCAAACCGCTTCGGCGCCCATGGCGACCGCAGCGGCCATTGCGTCGAAGCCACCATGCTCGCGGTAGGAATCGAGCGATGTCGGATCAACGACGCCAACGCGCTTCAACAGCCGCAGCGAAGGATCTCCCTGCTGATGGAACTCGAGCGGCTCGGTATCAGCGGGCACGAAATCTGGGCCGCCGACACCCTGAACGAAAAGGGCGGGAGCTTTCTCGCACTGGCCGAGACACGGTGATTCGTGAACGTTGACGCCGGCGGACTTGAGCTCGGCGATCTTCTCGGCACTGGCCGCAATCTGGCACGCAGCATCGACGCACACGTGGGTGACGTCGCCGGCATGCTCTGGCTCATCGACACGGAACATGTCGTAGAAGGTCGCCACGCCATACGCCTCTGCGGGCGGCACCTGCAGGGTTTCGCAGACATGGTTGAGCCCACCCGGGCTGATCCAGCCTTTGGCGTTCTGTAATGCATGCAGTGCAGGCAAGAGCAAGTGACGATGTCCATGGCGCTTGGCCGTGCCCGAGCGGGTCAACCGCTCGGACTCGTGTAGTACGACGAACCTGCCACCCATGGCCTCGTCGACGGCAGCGATCTCGACGGCGTCCGCCGTTTCTTCAGAGATGTACAGATCAGCCATCGGGAGCTCAGCCTTCGCTCGCCGTAACAGCGAGTTTTTCTACTCGGATAGACGCGGCCTTGAACTCGGCCGTGCCGGAGTCGCGATCCCACTCGTCATTGGTGAGCGTGTTGATGTCGACCAGGTCAGGGAAGTGGAACGTGGTGAACGTGAGTCCGGCCGGGATATCGGGCTGAACCCGAACGTCCATCTCCACCGACCCTCGCGGCGAGGTGACAAGGACGCGCTCACCGTCTTCAATACTGAGATCGGCGGCATCCACCGGGCTGATGTCGAGAGCGTCTCCGTAGCGAATCGGGTTGTCGAACCCGCCAGACTGGACGCCGGTGTTGTAAGAGTCGAGTGCTCGTCCGGTGGTTAAACGCAGAGGGAACTCGGCTGTGAGTTGTTCCTTGGGCCCCTCGTGTTCGGTGACCGAGAATGGTGACGGATCGCGACCTTCAAGGTCGTCCTCCCACAGCCAGCTATGCAGGAATGGACTACCGGGGTGATCGATCGACGGGCACGGCCATTGCAGACCACCTTCTGCTTCGAGACGGTCCCAACTCATGCCTTGGTGTGGGGGCGACAGCGAACGCAGTTCGTCCCACAGCTCCTCAGGCGTGGGGTTTCCCCAGTCGACGCCCAAGCGCCGAGCCAGTTCACCAATGATGTCGTGATCGTGACGGCATTCCCCGGGCGCTGGCACCGCGGCGCGCACGCGCTGCACGCGACGTTCCGATGAGGTGACCGTGCCTTCGCATTCCGCCCAGCCGACCGACGAAGGCAAAACCACGTCCGCAAGCTCAGCAGTGCGAGTCATGAAGATGTCTTGCACCACAAGGATGTCGAGTCCGGCCAGCAGCTTGCGCGCATGGTCGACATCGGCTTCGGAGTCGGCGGGGTTTTCGCCGATGATGTAGGCACCCTTGATTTTGCCTTCAGCCATGGCTTCGAACATGAGGGTGAGGTGGATCCCCGGGTTGGGATTGAGTTCCATCCCGTAGACCGCTTCGAATTTGGCATGGGTCTCGGGGTCACCAACGTCCTGGAAGCCCGGGAACTTGTTGGGAAGCGAACCCATATCGCCGCCGCCCTGCACATTATTTTGACCGCGCAGTGGCACAAGGCCTGAACCCCAGCGACCAACGTGACCGGTGAGTAGAGCCAGGTTGCACAGCGACTTCACATTGTCGACGCCGTTATGGTGCTCGGTGATACCAAGTGTCCAGAGGATCTGTGCTTTCTCGGCCGTGGCGTAGGCGTGGGCCATCTCACGGATCGCCTCAGCGGGGACGCCGGTGATCTCCTCGGCGTACTCGAGCGTGTACGGCTCGACGTGCGCCCGGTAGGCCTCGAAGCCTTGTGACGAGTGGGCGATGAACTCCTTGTTGTGTAGATCGGCGGCGATGATTTCGCGCCCAACCGCGTTGGCCATCGCCACATCAGTGCCAACATTGAGTCCGAGCCAGACGTCGGCGAACTTGGCCGATGCCGTGCGACGAGGATCGACGGCATACATCGTGGCGCCGTTGTCGAGCCCCTTCAGGAGGTGATGGAAATAGATGGGGTGCGCTTCACGCGCGTTTGATCCCCACAAGAGGATGACGTCGGTCTCCTCGACCTCTGTATACGACGACGTTCCGCCGCCCACTCCGAACACTGCCGCCAGACCGACGACACTTGGAGCGTGTCAAGTTCGATTACAGGAGTCGATGTTGTTCGACCCCATTGCGGTGCGAATAAATTTCTGCGCCGCGTAGTTCATCTCGTTCGTTGATTTCGAGCAACTGAACATGGCGAATCCCTCGCCACCCAACTCATCTCGGATCTTGCCAAACCCGGCGGTGGCCCGGTCAAGGGCCTCCTCCCAGCTGGCAGGGCGGAGCTCACCGTTTTCTCGGACCATGGGGGTGGTCAAGCGAGGTAACGGCTCACTAAAGCGTTTCTTCTTACGCACGGTGGTTCCCACGAAACGGAACGGTACCGCAATGCGGAACCGAGTGGTTCCCGACTCGCAATATTTGGCCGCTTCCTCACTGTGCCGACCCGGTACGGTGGGCCCCTATGCGCTGGTCGAACCTGCACACACCCACCCTCCGAGATGCTCCCGCTGATGCGGAGGCGGCCAGCCACAAGCTCCTGGTACGCGGCGGATTTATCCGCCAGCTTCATGCCGGTCACTACTCATTGCTCCCGCTCGGATGGCGCGTCTTCACCAAGGTCGAGAGCATCGTCCGCGAAGAGATGGATGCCATCGGCGGTCAGGAATTCCTCCTTCCCGCCATGCATCCCGCCTCGCTGTGGAAGAAGTCGGGCCGCTGGGATGTCATGGGCGACGAGATGTTCCGGGTCACCGACCGCAAAGGCGCCGAGAATGCCCTGGGGATGACCCACGAGGAAATCTTCACCACCTTGGCCCTCGAGATCACCTCCTACAAGTCGCTTCCCCAGATCTGGTACCAGATCCAAACCAAGTTCCGTGATGAGCCCCGCCCCAAGAGCGGGCTCCTGCGGGTGCGCGAGTTCGCCATGAAAGACTCATACTCGTTCGACCTTGATCAGGCCGGACTCGACAGAAACTTCGCCCTCCACCACGATGCCTATGTCCGCATCTTCGAGCGACTCGGTCTTCCCGCCGTGCCTGTCGAGGCGTCCTCTGGAGCGATGGGCGGTTCTGGGTCGACAGAGTTCATGGTCCCCTCCCCCGCCGGAGAAGACGATGTGGTTCGCTGCAACAACTGTGACTGCGCCGCCAACGTCGAACGTTCAGCGTCGGCTTTGCCCGTGGTCAAGGATCGTGACCTTGTCGAACTGACCAAGTTCCCTACACCCGGCGTCCGCACGATTGCGGCGCTCGAAGCCGCAGACGGTGGGGCACCCGCCGACCACCAGATCAAGACAATGGTGATGGTTCTCGACGGCGACGTAACCCTCGCTCTCGTGCGCGGTGACCACCAACTCAACTTGCAGAAGCTGCAAGACGGCACCGGCGCCATCGATATCCGTCCTGCCACTCCCGAGGAAGCCAAAGCTGCGCTCGGCGCCATGCCCGGTTCGCTCGGTGCTGTGGGTGTCGAGGGCACGCGCATCGTCGCCGACCCTGTGCTCCAAGGCCGCTCCGGTCTCACCACCGGCGCCAACACAGACGACTGGCATTACACCGGTGTCAACATCGAACGTGACATCGCTGTCGACGAGTGGATGGACCTGCGCGATGTCAGTGAGGGTGAGGCCTGCATCAGCTGTGGCGGACCCCTCGAGATCGTGCGCTGCATCGAAGCCGGCCACATCTTCAAGCTCGGCACGAAGTACGCCGAAGCATTTGGCGCCCACGTGATGGATCCCAACGGCACGCAGTGCCCGCTCGTCATGGGCTCTTACGGCATTGGCATTGAGCGAAATGTCGCCGCCATCGCCGAGACCTACCATGACGACAATGGCCTGATTTGGCCTGCGGCCGTCGCTCCGTTTGAAGCCGTCATCACCATCGTGAGTCTCAAGGACGAATCGTCGGTCGTCGCGGCCAAGGCGCTCTACGACGAACTCAAGGCCAAGCGCATCGATGTGCTGCTCGACGACCGCGACGCCCGCGCCGGCGTGAAGTTCGCCGACGCCGAACTCATCGGCATTCCGTACCGGATCACGATCGGACCCAGAGCATTGGCCGAGGGCGAGGTCGAATTTACGGAGCGCTCTAACGGCGAGACCACACGCGTCCGTATCGATGCCATCGTCGATCAGCTGATAGCCGCCGTCACGAGCTGAGAATTCGGCGGGTCGAGGCCTGGTCGAGAAGTTAGCCTGTCGGATTGGGAAGAACATCGGACGTGTTGCTGTTCCACATCGTGGAACAGAGGTCAATCTGGGTAGGGTCGAGGGCATGTCCGTCCAGTCGATCGAGCGAGCTTTTTCCCTTTTGCGGGCACTCGCCGTCGGCCCCGTCGGGGTAACTGATCTTTCTGAACGCGTTGATTTGCCGAAATCAACAGTCGCTCGGCTTCTCGCCGCGCTCGAGACGGAGGGTGCCGTCGTCCAGGTTGAGGTCGGTGGCGAATATCGATTGGGCGAGGGCCTCCTTGACATTGCCGGGGCCACCCAGCCGGGCCGCAACCTTGTTGCCACCGTGCGGCCCCACCTGATCGAGCTCACGGACTTCTTCGGCGAAACCGCCGGACTTTCGATCGAATCGGAACGAGACGTCTACTACCTCGATCATGTCGAGGCCGAAGGCGACGTCCAGGTCCGTAGCTGGACTGGGGATGCGTTACCCCTCCACTCAGTCCCTTCAGGCTTGTGCATCATGGCGCACTGGCCAGCCAAAAAACTCGACGAGTATCTCTCGAACCCGCTTGAGTCTCCTACCGCCTACACCCTCAACGATGCTGACGCGATCAGGGAGCGGATCGCCATGATCCAAAGCTTGGGTTATGCCTGGGGCTACGAGGAAGGCGTCGACGGCATCAACTCCGTGGCTGCACCCATCCTTCTCTCCGATCGCACGGTCGCGGGTGCAGTGCACGTCCACGGCCCGGCGTTTCGCTTCCCGAACCCTGATCGCACCCACGATCTTGGTGTTCTCGTCGTCGCCGCGGCCGAGAGCATCGCCGAACATCTCAACGACTAGGGCTCTGAAACAGCATCAGTTTTTGGTCTGGCCGGCCATGCGCGACGATGGAGGGCATGAGCTACATCGAAGGACGCGTTGTCCACGACGCCGATGCCCACATCATGGAGACGCCGAACTGGCTCCGCGACTATGCCGACCCGGCAATCCGAGACCGTCTGGAGATCCCCGGTTATAGCAACGAACTACGCCAGACAGGCGACAACGATGAACAACTCAACGATCTCGATGCCGCGTTCGCTCGGCTGACAGAGCGACACATGAGCAACGACTACCGTGCCGACGAGGCCGCCCAGGTCATGTTGCGAAAGAACTTCGCCGCCACTGGCTCGTTCATCTCCGAGCATCGCCCACCGGTGCTCGACTACATGGGCGTTCGGTCCCAACTGATGTTCAATACCTTCTACAATTCTCGACTCTTCGAATGGGACACGAGCGGCGATCGAGCTTTGGCCGGGGGCTCGGCTCGGGCCCACAACCGAGGGATGCTCGACTTTTGTTCGGTCGACGAGCGCCTGCTCGCCACCGCCTATGTCCCGTTTTCCAACATCGACCTCGCCATCGAGATCGCTCAGGAATCGATCGAATCCGGTGCCGCGGCACTGCTCATCGCCTCAGGGTGCCCACCCGATCACTCACCCTCACACATCGGCTTCGATCCCGTGTGGGCCATGGCCCAGGAAGCAAACATGCCCGTTGTCTTCCACGTCGGCGGCACGGGCGAACTGCTCTCGCCCGCCTACTTCCAGAATGGAGTGCCGATCCCGCCAGACTTTCATGGTGGCGAGGAGAACTTCCGGTCCGTTGACTACATGGCAATCGCCGGTCCGCCGATGCAGACCCTGGCGGCCTTGATCTTCGACGGCGTGCTCGAACGCTTCCCCGATCTGAGAATCGGTGTGATCGAGCAGGGCGCGGTGTGGGTTCCGGGTTGGGCCAAGCGCCTGGAGTCAGCCTTCGACGCGTTCGTTCGCCACGAAGAACGGCTGCAGTCGTTGTCGTTGCGCCCTACCGAATACGTCCAACGCCAGATTTGGGCCACGCCATATCCAACCGAGGACGTCGGTTGGATCACCGACAACATCGGCCCAGACGTCTGCCTGTTCTCGTCGGACTACCCCCACCTTGAGGGTGGTCGCGATCCGTACGGCCGCTTTGAGCGCAGCCTGGGTGAGCATGACGAAACCGTGAAGCAAAAGTTTTACGCCGACAACATGATTGACCTCATGGGTCCAATCATGGCCGGCCTCTAAGACCCGAAACTGCTGCTGCCGTCGTTCGCCTGAGATAGGC
>JAACCU010000348.1 GCA_009937405.1 Actinomycetota bacterium | reverse complement strand
GGGCGTCGCACCGCCGAGGTCATCCCCGGCGCGGAGTACCTCGAGATTGAAGAAATGTCGCACGACTTCGTGTATCAAGTGTGGCCGACGTTCGTCGAAGCAATGACTTCGCTGGCCGCTCGCACATTCAGCTAGAACTAGCCGACTCCATCAGAAAAGGAAGCTCCGTGGGACCGCTTCAAGGTGTAACGATCATCGAACTCGCTGGAATAGGCCCAGGTCCATTCTGCGCCATGATGCTGAGCGACATGGGAGCCGACGTGATCCGTGTGGATCGTGCCGGCGCCGTGCGTGGTGGCGACCCGAACGTGCCGCCGGTCGATGTGTTGGGGCGTGGCCGACGCTCGATCGGGCTTGATCTCAAGTCACCTGAAGGCACCGAAACGCTGATGCGGCTTGTCGAGAAGGCCGACGGCCTCACCGAAGGGTTCCAGCCTGGCGTCACCGAGCGTCTTGGAATCGGGCCCGACGAGTGCATGGCCAGAACCTCCCGGCTTGTATACGGCCGCATGACTGGCTGGGGTCAGACCGGCCCGTACGCACTGACAGCCGGTCACGACATCAACTACATAGCGCTAGCCGGCGCTCTTGAGCCGATTGGCCGCCGCGGCGAAGCACCAGTGCCGCCCCTAAACCTGGTCGGTGATTTTGGTGGTGGCGGCATGTATCTCGCCTTTGGCATGGTTTGTGCCATTCTCGAAGCTCGCTCGTCGGGTCAGGGACAGGTGGTAGACGCCGCCATGGTCGATGGTGCCGCATCGCTCATGGGCTTCTTTCATGGATTCCGCGCCATGGGCGTGTGGAACGACGAGCGAGGCACGAACATGCTCGACACCGGCGCCCCGTACTACGACGTGTACGAAACCGGTGATGGAAAATACGTCTCCATCGGTTCGATTGAGCCCCAGTTCTACGCCCAACTGCGCGACAAGCTGGGACTCGATGATGCCAAGTGGGATGCCCAGCAGACCCGCGCCGACTGGCCGGATCGCAAGGCTGACCTCGCGGAGATCTTTTTGATGAAGACCCGCGATGAGTGGTGCGAGATCATCGAAGGCTCGGACGTGTGTTTCGCTCCTGTCCTGTCGATCGAAGAAGCACCCAAGCACCCGCACAACGTGGCCCGTTCGACGTTCACGGAGGTTGCCGGCGTCACCCAACCGAGTCCGGCACCACGGTTCAGTCGCACCGAAGCGAAGATCCAGAGGCCGGCAGCCCACGCCGGCCAACACAGCGACGAACTGCTCGCCGAGTTCGGGTTCGACGACGCAGAGATTGCATCCCTGCGTGACACAGGGGCTGTCACGTAACGATGAGCACCGCGGTGTTTGTTCACGCTCATCCTGACGATGAGGCCATCGCCACTGCTGGCGCCATGATGCAGGGCGTCGACCTTGGTCACCGCGTCGTTGTTGTGTGCGCCACCGATGGTGCCGTTGGCGAAGCGCACGAGAGCAAAATTCCCGATGGTTTAACGCTCGGCGAAGTTCGCACAGCCGAGATGCACGACGCGGCCGAGATCATGGGTTTGGATCGGGTGGTGTTCCTTGGCTACCGCGACAGCGGCATGAACGGGGACCCCACCAACGACGACCCGGAGTGCTTTTGGCAAGCCGATGTCGAGGAAGCCGCCGAGCGACTGGCCACGATTCTGCGCGAGGAGTCGGCGGACCTGCTCACCATCTACGACGAAATCGGTGGCTATCACCATCCCGACCACATCCAGGTTCACAGAGTGGGCCTTCGCGCCGCCGAGCTGGCGGGCACGCGAATTGTTTTCGAGTCGACGATGAATCGTGAACAAATGCGGTCCTTCGCTGACGACCCGGCGTTCGGCGATCTCGACATGTCTGAAGAAGAGCGCGAAGCCGCACGTGACGAGTTTCGCGACCAGGAGCTCGGCACACCGGCAGCGAAGATCTCACATGCTGTCGATGCCACACCGTGGCTCAGTCGAAAGCGGGCTGCGATGGCGGCTCACCATTCGCAAATCGACGAGGACACGTTCTTCCTCATGCTCTCAGATGAAGCGTTTGCCGCCGCGTTCGGCACCGAATGGTTTGTCCGCCACGGCGCCACGCGCACCGGTGAACCGTATGAGACCGACATCTACGCCGACCTCTAAATTCGATCCCAAAGGGGCAGCGGCCAGAGCTACATGTCCGTGGCCTCGGCGACCTCGACGCTGCCACCATTGCCGATGACAGGGCAACCCTTGGCGATATCGAGCGCGGCGTCGATCGACCCGGCCTCAATCAGCGAGTACCCGGTTAGCGGGTTGGCACCGCCACCGTCGCTCACCGAGCCGTCGGAATTGATGGTCTTGGCTGCTCCGACTGGATTGCCGCCGTCGAGAAGGCTCCCGCCCATGCCGCTGAACCAGGCGCTCCAGGCAGCCATGAGGTCGTACATGCCTTCCTCGGTTTCGGGCATTCGGTGGCCTCCGTGATAGGCGAGCACGTACTTGGCCATAGTGTTTCTTCAGTGGGGATTCGTGGTCGTTCACCCACTCGACAAACATCAAGGGTGGGAATCGACAGCTTCGCGGAGAAAATGTATCCATGTCTGCTGTGATCAAGATCAATGCCATCACCGTCCCTCGCGAATTTGGTGACGAGGTCGCCACGCGCTT
>JAACCU010000347.1 GCA_009937405.1 Actinomycetota bacterium | reverse complement strand
CAGCCGGTCACGACATCAACTACATAGCGCTAGCCGGCGCTCTTGAGCCGATTGGCCGCCGCGGCGAAGCGCCGGTGCCGCCCCTGAACCTGGTCGGTGATTTTGGTGGCGGCGGCATGTATCTCGCCTTTGGCATGGTCTGTGCCATTCTCGAGGCTCGCTCATCGGGTCAAGGACAGGTGGTAGATGCCGCCATGGTCGATGGTGCCGCATCGCTCATGGGCTTCTTCCATGGGTTCCGCGCCATGGGTATATGGAACGACGATCGAGGCACCAACATGCTCGACACCGGTGCCCCCTACTACGACGTGTACGAGACCAGCGATGGCAAGTATGTCTCCATTGGTTCGATTGAGCCACAGTTCTACGCCGAACTCCGTGAGAAGTTGGGCCTCGACGACGCCAAGTGGGACGCCCAGCAAACTCGCGCCGACTGGCCGGATCGCAAGGCTGATCTGGCGGAGATCTTCATGATGAAGAGCCGCGAAGAGTGGTGCGAGATTATCGAAGGATCAGACGTATGTTTCGCTCCGGTTCTGTCGATCGAAGAGGCACCCAAGCATCCGCACAATGTGGCCCGGGGGACGTTCACCGAGGTCGCCGGCGTAACTCAGCCGGGCCCGGCCCCGCGGTTCAGCCGCACCGAGGCGAAGATCCAGGGGCCCGCCGCTCACGCCGGCCAACACAGCGACGAACTCCTCGCCGAGTTCGGGTTCGACGATGCAGAGATTGCATCCCTGCGTGACTCAGGGGCTGTTGCGTAACGATGAGCACCGCGGTGTGTGTTCGCGCTCATCCTGACGATGAGGCCATCGCCACGGCCGGCGCCATGATGCAGGGCGTCGAGCTTGGGCATCGCGTCGTTGTCGTGTGTGCCACCGATGGAGCAGTTGGCGAAGCGAACGAGAGCAAGATCCCCGATGGTCTGACGCTTGGCGACGTTCGCACAGCGGAGATGCACGCCGCGGCCGAAATCATGGGCCTGGATCGGGTGGTGTTCCTTGGCTACCGCGACAGCGGCATGAACGGAGAGCCAACCAACGACGATCCGGAGTGCTTCTGGCAAGCCGATGTCGAGGAAGCGGCCGAACGACTGGCCGCGATTCTGCGAGAGGAATCGGCGGGACTGCTCACCATCTATGACGAAATCGGCGGCTATCACCATCCCGACCACATTCAGGTTCACAGAGTTGGCCTTCGCGCCGCGGAGTTGGCAGGCACGCGCATTGTCTTCGAATCCACGATGAATCGCGAACAAATGCAGTCATTTGCTGACGACCCGGCATTTGGCGATCTCGACATGTCAGAGGAGGAGCGCGAGGCCGCACGAGATGAGTTCCGTGACCAGGAACTCGGCACACCGGCAGCCAAGATCTCACATGCTGTCGATGCCACACCGTGGATCAGCCGGAAGCGAGCCGCGATGGCGGCTCACCATTCGCAGATCGACGAGGACACGTTCTTCCTCATGCTTCCAGATGAGGCGTTTGCTACCGCGTTCGGCACGGAGTGGTTTGTCCGCCGCGGCGCCGCGCACACCGGCGAACCCTACGAGACCGACATCTACGCCGACCTCTAGTTCCGATCCAAACGGCGCAGAATAGCCGGAGCTACATGTCCGTGGCCTCAGCGACCTCGACGCTGCCACCATTGCCGATGACAGGGCAACCCTTGGCGATATCGAGCGCGGCGTCGATCGATCCGGCCTCAATCAGTGAGTAGCCGGTTAACGGGTTGACGCCGCCGCCGTCGCTCACCGATCCGTCGGAATTGATGGTCTTGGCCGCGCCGACTGGATTGCCGCCGTCGAGAAGGCTTCCTCCCATGCTGTCGGACCAGGTGCTCCAGGCAGCCACGAGTTTGTTCATACCTTCCTCGCTCTCGGGCATTCGGTGGCCTCCGTGATAAGCGAGTACGTACTTGGCCATAGTGTTTCTCCATCGGTGATTCGCGCTTGTGTGCCTACCCAACAAACATCAAGGGTGGGAATCGACAGCTTTACGGAGAAAATGTATCCATGTCTGCTGTGATCAAGATCAATGCCATCACCGTCCCTCGCGAATTTGGTGACGAGGTCGCCACGCGCTT
>JAACCU010000346.1 GCA_009937405.1 Actinomycetota bacterium | reverse complement strand
TCAGGCCAGTCCGCCGGGGACTTGTGTGCGGTGGCGTCGACGTTGGCGTAGACGGGTTGCTCCGGCATACGAAATTCGACCTGGTCGATGGCTTTGCGCAGACGATCGCGTGCAGGTGCCATCAGTGGCGTGTGGAACGCTCCGCCGACGGGGAGGCGCATGGCGCGTTTGGCACCGAGAGTCTTGGCAAGGGCGCATGCCTTGTCGAGATGGTCGGGGCTTCCGGCGATCACGACCTGGCCAGGGGCGTTGTAGTTGGCGATCCAGACGTCACCGGCGGCTCGCTGGCAGGCGATGTCGACCTGGTCGTCGTCGAGCCCGAGGATGGCGGCCATGGTGCCGTCCTGTTCGTCGGCGGCGGCCTGCATTGCATCGCCTCGTTCGTTTACAAGAAGGACAGCATCGGCAAAGTCGAGGGCGCCTGCCGCAGTAAGAGCGGAGTATTCGCCGAGGGAATGACCGGCGTGGGCGGCTGCTTCGGCACCAGTGCGGCTGACCGCGTCGAGCACGACCATTGAGGTGATGAACGTGGCCAGCTGCGCATTGCGGGTCATCGTTAGTTCTTCAGCGTCGGTGTCGAGCAGAAGAGCGCCGATGTCTCTGCTGGTGACGTCGGAGGCTTCGTCGACCAGTTCCCACGAGGGGTGGTCTTTCCATGCGGCACCCATGCCCGGGGTTTGTGAACCCTGTCCCGGGTACGTGAAGACGATCATGGATGTATGCCCCTCAGCAACTGATCAACCCGCTGCGCTACGGGCTTCGTTTTAGTCTGACTCGCGCAACCTTGTTGCGGTTTCATTACCGGGCAGTAATCGCCTATGGCAGATGTCACTTGTCGCGAGAACCTACGGCGAGGGCTTATGGCTTGCGGGTTGGCCACGCTTCAAGGTCCTCTTGGTGGCGCCGAATCGACCATTCCCGCACGGCGGAGATGATGAATCCGAGGATCAGTCCGCGAATCAAGCGCTTTCTCAAGTTGGTCAACACGTTCGCAAGGCTACGCTGCCAACCGGTTCGCTCCCTGCCCGGGTGGTGGAATTGGCAGACACGACGGACTCAAAATCCGTTGCCTTCACAGGCGTGCGGGTTCAAGTCCCGCCCCGGGTACCACTGGCATCCTGCGTGAGTCAGCGGGCTGCCCGTGGCGAAGTCCCGTGTCATCAAGGCCATGTGTCGCTGCCACCTGTAGGCTGGACGCAGACTCGGCGTGCCAGGTGCCGAGGTCGTCCTCCCAATTCGCTTCGTCGAGCGGACTGAACTCGGCATCTGCGAAGTCGCCGTAGATGTAGGAAAATTCGGTATCACCAGCCAGAACACCGCTGAACCAGTTCCGCTCAACCTCGGCCATGTGACGAATCAGGCCGTGCAGCGACAGCTTCGACGTGGCAATCGGACGGGCCTTTCGGGGCGCGTCTTGTAGGCCCTCGCACTTCAGTAGCAGCGTCGTTCGATGAAACTCGAGCCACTGCTCCAGCATCTCCCGCTCGCCGAGTGAGAAATCCGGTTCCCGGCGGCGTTCGTCTTCAAGGTCATCGATCATGGTCCATTGTCGCGCTCTTGGCTTCCGGCTCGCGACTTTCGGAGGCAACCCCTCGCGATAGTGGTCAACCGAGAGAGCAGGCGCGCCGTCGCACGACGAGTGCACTGATGGCGGTCGCCGAGACGATCACCCAGGAGATGATCGACAGCCGGGTCAGGCCTTCGCCCACGTTGTCGTCGATGTCGGTGGCGACGACAAGCAGGATCGTGCCGTAGGAGAGACGGCCGGCGAGGGAGTCGAGACTGAGAAACGTCGCCCGGTGACGCTGTTCGAGCTTGGGCGCAACGGCGGCGCTGATCAGAACCGGGGCAGCTGATCCTTGAGCCGAGCGGAAGGCGATCACGGCGATAACCGCCATGCTTGTGGAGATCGCCATTGTGGTGACGATCAGCGCACTGAGCGCCCCGAGGCCGACGAGTGTGGTGTTCAAACCGAACGCGTTGCTCATCCGCATGCTGGATCGAGCAAAGACGGCACCGATGAGCGAAACCACGGCGATCAGAGCGCCGGAGAGCAGTGGGGTGTTGCCGAGCTCATCGGGGGTCTTGTCGAGTGCGTCGGTGAGCCACGGTTGCAACAGTGTGAAAGCGACGTGTTCGAGCACGACCATGGCGATCCCGTATCCGAAGATCCAGACGAGGGAGATCTGTCGCAGATACGCGAGACATTCACCGATTTGACGAAATAGACCGGCGGTGTCCCCGGAGCGGGGTGGCTCGCTCAACCGCATGGCAAGCACAAACTGCGCGACGGCCAGCACCATCGATGCCGCGAAGGCGAGTCGAAGATCAGCAAGGCCGAGGGCTCCACCGAGAAGGGCTCCTGCTCCGCCGAAGACCAGACCGCGTGATGCCACTCTGGCTTGGCGTTGGCCGTATTCGCTTTGGCGCCCTAACGCCTCAAGGGTGTCGAAGTGGAATGTGACATCGGTGCCTGACAGGGATGCGTAGCCGAGCGCCAGCAGCCCCTGACCAATTGCGATCACGGTGAAGCTGTCGGCGCCGAGAATGAAGCAGAGTTGGCAGAGCACCCAGGCCGCGCCGGCGATTCGCAATGTGAGGGCTCGACCCAGACGGTCGCTCATCCAGCCGGATGGCACCTCGAAAATCACGACGCAGAGGTAGTAGAGGCCGGCGAGGCGAACGGCGCCGTCGAGATCGAAGTTCGAGCGAGTGAACAAGACGAAGATTGCGATCCACGGATTCGTCCGAACCAGCAACTCGTGCCACGGAATGAGACGCAGATTCCTCTCGAGCCGTTCAGTCACCGCCGCACCTTACGGCTGTACGTCGATGGAGGCGAGACGCGAATCCGAAACCTTGACGCATCGAAGATGACCCGCGGTTGGTAGGTGACAGCGAGAGGCGTGCAACGATAGAGGTTGCAACCAAACCAGGAGTTCGACATGGAATGCGCCGCTGACGCCATCGCCTATCAGGAAGCTTCGATCGAGGTCGCCGCCTCGCCCGAGGCGGTCTACGACCTTGTTTCTGATCTTGTTCGTATGGCCGAATGGAGTCCGGAGTCGACGGGT
>JAACCU010000041.1 GCA_009937405.1 Actinomycetota bacterium | reverse complement strand
GAGGTTCAACAGTGCGGTGACGATAGCGACGATGAACGGGCGCTTCGTGTCCTGGAGGCCGCGTAGGTAGCCGACGCCGGCGAGTCCGACGAGCATCGGCGGAATGCCGGCCATCGAGATGCGGAAGTAGGTGAGGGCGTACGTGCGTACGGCCCCTTCGCCGCCCATGAGTTCGACGAGCGGCTCGGCGACCAGCAGGCCGACGACCGCGATGACGGCACCCACTAGGGCCGCAAGCCAGATGCTCTGGACGGCCTGGTGCGCAGCCTCGCGGTGTTTCCCTGCTCCGAGTAGGCGAGCAACGGCGGCCGTCGTTCCGTAGGCGAGGAAGATAAAGACGGCGAAAGCGATCAGGATGAGCGACGACGCCAGGGCCAGGCCACCGAGCTGTGGGGTGCCGAGGTGGCCGACGACGGCGGTGTCGGCCAGCACGTAGAGCGGCTCGGCTGTCAATGCACCCAGCGCGGGGAAGGCAAGACGGAGGATCTCGCTGTCAGTGTCGGTCCACCGAGACCGTAGAGCGTTGAGCATTGGGCCACGCTAGATGGACGGTGCCGGGTCGCGACAGTTGACGGTGCGTTGGCCGTGACGGCGGCAATATCGGAGACCGAAGACTCGGGCGCGAAGTACGGACGCTTCATCGCTGACAGGGAATTCTGACAACTCCACGGCGGGTGGTTAGCGTGAACTATGGCCAACGAACCGATGCCCTCGCTCGTATCTACTGCTTGGCTCGCCGAGCAGATGGGTGCCAGCGACCTTCTCATCTTCGACACGACCGTCCATATCCGACGCGCCCCTGACGGGGGAGTCGAGATCGTTACCGCGTCGGATATCTGGGATGAGGGTCATATCCCTGGGAGCGGCCGACTCGATCTGGTCGGAAAGATCTCCGACCCGAACGCGAAGCTCTGGTTCACGCCCCCAGCGCCCGATGACCTGGCTGGGGCATTCGCCATGGAAGGCATTGGCGAAGGGACACGCGTGGTGCTCTATGACAGCCGGTTCAACATGTGGGCGACGCGGGCCTGGTGGCTGCTGCGATCGATCGGCTTCGACAATGTTGCCGTGCTCGACGGCGGTATGAAGTCGTGGGCCGCCGATGGCAATCCAGTCAGCACCGATGCAGCTCCAGTGCACGCCGTCGGCCGACTCGTCGCCATGCCGCGATCCGAGATCTTCACGGATAGCGATGGGGTGCAGGCAGCGGTCGAGGGTCATTCGTCGTGCATCATCAACTCACTGTCAGCCGAAAATCACGATGGTTCTGATGCCGGCTACGGCAAGCCCGGGCATATCCCCGGCGCCGCCAACGTGCCAGCAGCAGGTCTGGTCGATCCTGAGACGCAGCGCTACCGGCCACTCGATGAGTTGCGGGCTGAGTTTGAAGGAGCCGGTGCTGGCTCCGGGCCGATCATCACCTATTGCGGCGGTGGAATCGCAGCGACGAGCGACGCGTTCATCCTTCACCTGCTCGGCCACGAAAACGTCGCCGTCTACGGCGGGTCTCTCCGCGATTGGATCGACAAAGATCTACCGCTCGAGGTCTAGGCGCAAACTACGTTTGGGGTCTATCCCTCAACGTGCTCTGTCAACCGGGTTCGATGATTCCTGCGAGCTCGAGGATGGTGGATGGTGGGAGGTACTGGGTGGTGACTTGAACACCGAGGGCATCGCTGACCGCGTTGGTGAGCGTCGCCGGGGCACCAATCATGCCGCCTTCACCAACGCCTCGGAAGTCGTTCTCGCCCTTGGTCAACGTCTCGAGATGCTCGATTTCGATTTTGGGGATCTCCATGGCAGTCGGGATCAGATAGTCCATGTATGTCGCCGAGAGCAGGTTGGCGTCGTCGTCGTAGAAGGCCTTTTCATAGAACACCGCGCCGATGCCTTGAGCGACGCCGCCACGAATCTGACCATCGACGACGGCCGGGTTGATGATCGGCCCGCAGTCCTCGACTACGAGATAGCGCGGGATCGTGACCTGGCCCGTGTCGAGGTCGATGTCGACGATTGCAACATGGGTGGCGCATGACCATCCGCCGTTGCCGACACCCTCGTACTTGAGATCGACGTCAAACACGGGGCCAGCGGTCACGCTGGCCCGCTTGGCCGCTTCGGTAGCAATGTCGGCGTAGCTGATGCCATGGGCAGGGGTGCCTGAGACATGAATATTGCCGTCGATGATGGTGATGTCTTCGACGGCAGCTTCGAGCATCTCGGCCGCCAACTCATCGACCTGTTCGCGGATCTCGCGGGCGGTCGCTCGCATGACACCGCCCCCCAGCGGACCACCACGGCTCCCACCGGTGCCGATGAAGCTGAACTGGGACGTGTCGGTGTTGCCCCAGATGACTTCGACGTCTTCCATCGAGACCCCGAACTCGTCGGCCACGATCTGCTTGTAGGTGGTTTGATGGCTCTGGCCGTGAGGGACCTGTGACGTGTACATCACGATCCGACCGTCGATTTCGATCGTTGCTCGGCCGTCCTCTTTCAACAACACCCCGGAGCCAGGGCTGATCGAGTCGGCGAAGTTGGGCGGACCGGGTGCGGCCTCGTGATAGCTGGCGATTCCAAGCCCAATGCGATGATTTCGTGCTGCGGCGTCGGCCTTGTCCCGGGCCAATTGATCGCGATCGATCATCTCGAGTGCCCGATCGAATGTTTTGCGTGTCGACATGGTCTCGTCGATCGTCGGACCGGTGATGAAGGCCGACGGCGCATTGTCTTCCGTCATCATGTTTTTGCTGCGTAGATCGGCGGGATCCATCCCCAGTGCGGCGGCGACGGCATCGATCGTTCGTTCGCGCATCCATGTCTCGTTGGCCCACGGCCCGCGATACGGAACAACTCTGCCCTTGTTCGTAGCGACGATTCTGGAACGGAGCTGGAAGGCTTCGAAGTGGTACGGCCCCGGCATGTAGACCTTCCAGAGCGTGCCGATCAGGTTCGCCCCAAAGGGGAAGGCAGGGTAGGCGCCACCATCGATGAGGGCGTCAACCCGAAGACCTTTCAACGTGCCGTCGTCGTTGACGGCAACGTCCACGTGGAAGCGTTCCTCTCGGGCCTGGCCGCCGTCGCTGAGGTTCTCGACGCGGTCTTCGATCCACTGGACACTGCGCCCGAGACTCATCGCGGCCACGACAACGGGGATGTCTTCTCGAGCGATAGGACCCTTTGCGCCGAAGCCACCACCGATGTCGACTGACGTGACGGTGGGGAAGCTTTCAG
>JAACCU010000345.1 GCA_009937405.1 Actinomycetota bacterium | reverse complement strand
GTTGGCGGCGGGATGGCTGCCACCATGCACGCCGAGGCGATTGTCAACGCTCGAGCCGCAACGCTTGTTGGCGTCGGCGGACGAGCGGCCACAGGAGCCGCTCTTAGCGCTGCTGCAAATGTTCCCCATCTCGAGCTCGAGCCATTGATCGCGGCCAGCGATGCACTGGTCATCGCATCTCCACCGGACACGGTCGCCGACATCGTCACCGTCATCGGAAGTCGTGTACGAGCCTTGCTTATCGAGTCACCACTCCCCCGGTCGCTCATCACCCCTGTGATCCCGACAATGGTTGCGGCGAACCTTCTCCACGCTCCCGCTGTTCGCTCAGGGCTGGCGGCGATCGCCAAAATGAGCGCTCATCACCTTCAGTTGAGGTCGACGCAGCCACGACCGACGTGGGGCTTTCACGGCACCGCTGGACCGCTGCTCGATCCCGGGGCTCGTCTCCTTCCCGTGTTGTTGGCGGCAGCCGGGTCGGTTGTAGTCAGCTCTGAGCGACGCAATTTCGGCCCAGCCGAGGACCACGCGGTCAGCCTCCTGCTCGCCGACGGACGCACCGTAGAAATGCGATCATCGTGGGCGGAGGGGGCGACCTACGCCGAACTGGAAGCCGCAGACAACAGTGGGGTTGTCCAGATTTCTTTCTTTCCAGTGCCACAGCTGGAGATCAACGGCCGGCCGATCGAGCGGGAAGAAAGTCCTCCGATCCGGTCGCTCGGTTTCGTCGACCAGATCGAACGCCTGGCCCGGGTTGCGAAAGGCGACGCCGAGCCTTGGCTTCCCCTGGCCTCAGGTCAGGGGATTCGTGCTCTGCTCTCTGAGTCGCCGGATAACGCCGGGTAAAAGCAACCTGATTAGAGGGCGGCTCTCAGGGAATGCCACCGTCTCAGCCCTTCGCCATCGTGCGGCGGCCCAGCGTCACCAAGCGTCGATCGATCGTCAGAAACTCGATCACCGGATCAAGAGATCCATCGATCGGATCGTCGAAGGCGAGACCGATCTTTGTTTCGCCCGGAACGCCCGGGGTCACATACGCCACGCGAACCAACGTCGAAACATTTCGCCACGAACCAACCGCGTCTGGGATACGGAATGCGAGCGTTGTTACAGTCCCGGCCTGTGGCACAGCATCGAGATGACAGCTCAGCGCGATGCAGGCGCCACCCGTCGAGAGATCGACTAAAACGCCTTCGGTTTGCTGGAACAGGCATGTCACCAGATCAAGACGTACCCGATGGTTACGTCGCCGCTGGCGCCGGATCAGCGCATCCAACAGCACCCCCGTAGCGACACCGAGAAACCCTGCTGTCAAAGCGAGCGCAATAGCCGTGGTCTCCGCCGACAACCTGCCAGCCCAGTCTCGCCATGCTGATAGGGCCGTCACAGCGACTGCGACGTCCAAGGCCACGACGACAACCATCAAAAGACGAAGGTTGCTGCCTCGATGATGCCGTTCGGAGCGAAAGAGAAACAGATCGGCACTGATCGTCCGCAGATCAGACCGAAAGATGGAGAAGGGGCCGAGTCGGCCACGACCAAGGAGAAGATGAGCGTTCCAACGAAGCACGTAGGCGGGTGCAGCGATGACCAGGAGGTCTAGGGGTGCGGCATCGAAGGGTCGCTGGGCAAAGCCAAGCACCAGCAGCGCAGCAGCGGCAAGGAGAAGTCGCTGGAGTGCCGCCAAGGGGCCGACCAAGGCCACTCGATGCGACCACCGTTCGTTGCGAGGAAGTGAACGAACCGGAGCACCGATGGCAGCTTTGACCTGCGCACGAAGTCGAGTTTGGCGACGAGACAGGCTCTCACCCAGGTTGAGAGGCCCTCGAATGCGCGCCAGCATGACCGGCACGCAGGTGACGTGGAAACCCGCGCCCTGGATGGCGATACCGCGCTCGGTGTCGGTGAATGTCTCGCCGTCCCTACCTTCCTCTGCACGCAGAAATGCCTCAGTGCGAACGAGCACCGGTTCACCACCAAACCACGGGATTGATCCGCGGCTGGCGAGCGAGGGGCGAACCACCTGTTGGTCGAAGGGGTCCAGCGACCAGCGGCCATCCGGATCGTGCTCATAGGAGCCCGGATCAGCTTCTTCGATTCCAACTTGAACGACACCGACTTCTGGTGCCGCGCACACAGGGGCGCACATGGTAACAAGATCAGGGATCGCGATATCGCCGGCCCGAAGCCGCAGCACCCATGTGGTTGGGGCAGCGCCGACAGCACGATGGACTCTGACCGATGAGTCCATGACGGTCGCGCCGAATCGATCGGCCATCAAACTGAGTCGACGGGTTTCGTCGGCGCCGACGATGGTGACGTTGTTGCTTCCTTCGAGCCGAGCGACAGAGACAAGCGTCGTTCGGAGTTCGTC
This sequence comes from Actinomycetota bacterium, assembly GCA_009937405.1. Lineage (GTDB taxonomy): Bacteria > Actinomycetota > Acidimicrobiia > Acidimicrobiales > Aldehydirespiratoraceae > JAACCU01. Next base: position 4,694 of record JAACCU010000345.1, on the reverse strand, counting down.
GATTGACACCCCGGAGGCATCGATCACGACCGTCAGGTCCGCCACCAGCGCGCCCGGGGCATCGATGGCGGTGACCGGCGTGGAGCGCGCTGAGCGGACCCGCAGCGCGAAGACTGCAACGGCGAGCAACTCCGCGGCCAGCAGCACCGAGCCCGAAACAATGTGGGCGTTGTCCATCGTGGTAAACGCGCGCCACGCGACATACACGATGCCCCAAACCGTGGCCACGAGCGCGGCCAAACCCACGATGCCTTCTCGCGTGGGGGATGGGCGGACGAATGGGTCCGCTCGAGAATCCTGGGTCATGCCTCGGCTGTTTCGGTCGAAACTCTCTCTGTTTCGACCGTAATTATCTCACTGTTGTTGAGGAATACGAAATGCGGCTCCGGGCCTGACCCCCGCATTTCGTCACTTTGCAGAGATCTTTGCCAGACTCGCCAGATGCCCACGACCGATCTCCTCCAATGAGCCAGCATCACGCCGCCACTGCCCCCACTGACTGCACCGTTGTGGTCATCAATGTTTCGCCCGGTGACTCTGTTCGAGCAGGCGCCATCGTCGCCATCGTCGAGATGATGAAGATCGAGCATCTCGTCACGTCACCCGTTGACGGGAAAGTCGGCTCGATCGTTGTCCAGCTTGGCGATGTGCTCACCAAGGGGCAGACCATTCTTGAGATTGCGGAGGGTGCGGTGGCGAGTGAGGAAGCAACCGATGACACTCCCGCTGAGGCCACAGAGCGAGCTGACCTTCAAGAGTTGCACGAACGACGCGCACTGTTGGCTGACGAAGCTCGCCCCGATGCCATGGCCAAGATTCACTCACGCGGCCGGCGTACAGCGCGCGAGAACGTCGGCGATCTCGTCGATCCGGGGTCCTTCGATGAATACGGGGGTTTGATGTACGCGGCGCAGCGTCGCCGCCGCGAGGTCGACGATCTCATAGCCAACACCCCAGGCGACGGGATAATCGGTGGTCTCGCTCGGGTCAACGGTGACCTGTTCGACAACGCCGCATGCGCGGTCATGTCCTACGACTACACGGTGCTCGCTGGCACACAGGGGTTCCGGGGCCATGAGAAGAAGGACCGTCTCCTGGAGATCGTTGATCAACTCAAGTGTCCTCTCATCTTGTTCGCTGAGGGTGGCGGCGGCAGACCCGGCGACACCGATCAGCCTTGGATTGCCGGACTTCATCTCATGTCGTTCGCGTGGATGGCTCGACTCAGCGGCAAGGTACCGTCGATCGCCATCGTGTCCGGCCGATGCTTTGCCGGCAACGCTGCGCTGGCTGCGGTAGCCGACGTGATCATTGCCACAGAAGACGCCAATCTGGGTATGGCCGGGCCCGCCATGATCGAAGGCGGTGGACTGGGGGTTTATGCGCCGGAGGACATCGGCCCGGTCGACGTGCAGACGGAGAATGGTGTCATCGACATCCTCGTCCCTGACGATGCGGCCGCCGTCGCCGCGGCAAAGCGCTACCTGTCGTATTTCCAAGGGTCGCTGAGGGAGTGGGAGAGCCACGATCAGAGCGCGATGCGGGACGTTGTTCCTGAAAATCGAAAGCGAATCTATGACGTGCGCAAGGCCATCACGTTGCTGAGCGACGTCGACACCGTGTTAGAGCTCCGTCCCGAATTCGGGCGTTCGATCGTCACGGCTCTGGCACGGATCGAGGGACGGCCGGTTGGCATCATCGCCAATGATCCCGGTCATCTTGGTGGCGCCATCGACAGCGACAGTGCCGATAAGGCATCGCGGTTCATGCAGCTTTGCGATGCCCACGGTCTCCCGCTGATTTCGCTGTGTGACACGCCCGGGTTCATGGTTGGTCCCGAGGCCGAGAAGACCGCTCAGGTTCGCCACTTTGGTCGCATGTTCGTGACTGGCGCGAGTCTGGTGGTGCCGCTCGTGACCGTGATCCTTCGCAAGGCGGTTGGCCTCGGAGCGATGGCGATGGCGGGGGGCTCGTTCCATGGCAATTTGCTCTCGGTGGCATGGCCGACCGGTGAACTCAGCGGCATGGGCATCGAAGGCGCAGTGACGCTCGGTGCTCGCCGTCAACTCGAAGCCATCGAGGACCATGATGAACGCGCCGCGGTCTACGACGAGAAGGTTGCCTCAATGTACGAGTGGTCAAAGGCCTTGAATGGCGCCAGCCACGGCGAGATCGACGATGTGATCGATCCCGCGGAGACTCGAGCGCGCATCACCAACATCCTCCGTGCAGCACCAGCCGTTTCCGGCAATCGGCCGATGATCGACACCTGGTAAGTTTCGGCGTCAGCCTCGACGGCGACGGCGACCACCCCGGGCGTTGCCCGGTTCGACACGCGCTGTCGGGAGCTCTAAATCAACCTCTGGCACTTCTATGGTGCCATCGATCACCCCTCGGATTGCTCGGATGTGATCAGGGGTATTGCCGCAGCATCCGCCAATGATTGAGATACCGGCTTCACGCATCCGATGGGCGTGGGCCGCCATCACGTCAGGTGTGCCGCTGTATACGAGTTCGGTGCCGTGCCATTGGGGCACGCCAGCGTTGGCTTTCGAGATAATCAAAACGTGAGGTGCTGCAGCCTTGATTTCAGCGACCGCCGCTTCGGTATCGGCAAGATTGTTGCCACAGTTGGCGCCGATTGCCGCCACGCCGAGATCGGCGAGTCGCTTGCCGGCTTCGGTACCGGTGACACCCATCATGGTTCGGCCCGCGGTGTCAAAGCTGAGCGTGACACAGATGGGAAGCGACGACCGAGACTGGGCACCGAGGACCGCCGCTTCAGCTTCCTCAAGAGAACTCATCGTCTCGATCCATAAGACGTCTGCACCACCTTCGGTGAGACCTTGAGCCTGGTCGGCGAACGCCGAAGCCGCATCATCAGGTTGGAGCGTGCCGAGGGGAACGAGAAGCTCACCCGTCGGGCCGATGCTGCCGGCGACAACAATTCGCTTGTCCGCGGCATCAACAATGATGCGAGCAAGACGCGCTGCCTCACGATTGATCTCCACGACCTGGTCCTGCAAGCCGTGCAGCATGAGACGGTATGCGCAGCCGCCGAACGTATTGGTGAGGATGATGTCGCTGCCGGCATCGACATACGCCTGATGTAGCCCGAAGACCGCATCCTGACGCTCAAGGTTCATCCGTTCCGGGGCATCACCGGCTTCAAGCCCGCGGGCGAAAAGCTCCGTGCCTGTGGCTCCATCGATCACGAGTGTGCCGCGGTCTGCCAGCAGTTCGTGCAGGATCGTGCGTGAAGCGTGGTCGGGCGCGGCCATTGGACCAAATGTTACAAGTCGGCAGATGGCTAACTGGCGGTACTTACGACTCTTGGTTGCGAAGCTCTCGGCGAAGAATTTTGCCTGATGCACTCTTCGGGATCACATCGGTCATTTCGAGAAGACGGATCTGCTTGTAACTCACAAGGTGTTCACCAACAAAGGTCTGGACCTCATCGAGGGTCAGAGAGGCACCGGGCGACAGCACCACGAAGGCTTTGGGTAACTCCCCAGCGGCCTCATCGCGCACACCGATTACGGCGACATCGGCAACGGAGGGATGCGTGATCAGCAGCGCTTCAAGCTCCGCCGGCGGAACCTGGAAGCCGTTGTACTTGATGAGTTCTTTAAGGCGATCAACGATCGAATAGTGGCCGGCCTCATCAAGAAAAGCGACGTCACCGGTGTGGAGCCAACCATCGCCATCGATCGTCTCGGCTGTGGCTTCCTCGTTGTTCAAGTAGCCCTTCATGACCATCGGACCCCGAACCCAAAGCTCACCGCGGCCGCCAACGTCTTGATCCTCGCCGGTCTCGGGGTCAACGACCCTGCACTCGACGTTGGAGACAGCCACGCCACTGGTGCCGGGTCGGTTGACCCCCTGCGGTGTGGCATGGGAAACGGGGCTGAGTTCTGTCATACCGAACCCCTGTACGACCTGGCATCCGACCCGTCGGGATGCCTCCTCCTGTAGTTCTGCGCCGAGTGGAGCGGCCCCACAGAAGATTTGAACGAGTGACGAAAGATCGAAGTCATCCACGATCGGGGCCTTAGCCAAGCCGAGCACCATCGGGGGCACCGCGAAGAACCGGGTGACTTTCTGCTCCTGACACAGCTTGAGGGCTTCGACCATGTCGAATCGAGGCATTGTGATGACCGTGCCCCCATTTGCGAGCACTCCATTCATCAGTACCTGCATGCCGTAGATGTGAAAAAACGGGAGTGCGGCTAGCGCGACCTCGTTGTTCTCGGCATAAACGATCACGTGCTCCATTTGGCAGACGTTGGCCACCAGGTTGCGATGCGTGAGCATCACGCCCTTTGGCAGCCCGGTCGTGCCCGACGAGTAGGGCAGCACCATGACGTCCTCGGAAGGATTCACCGGGATCTGATCGATGGGGTCGCCCATGATGTCGTCAAGCGACAAGGCACCCTCGGCGCCGCCAATGACGACGATCTCGGTGACTCCAGTGCCTTCGATCGCTTTCTGCGCAACCTCGTAGAACATCGGGATAGTGATGAGCATGGTGGCACCAGCATCATTCAGTTGAAATCGCACCTCCTCAGCCCCGTAGGTGGGGTTAATCGTGGTCAGGATGCCCGCTGCTGTCGCAACGCCATGGAACACCACCGCGTACTCCGGCACGTTGGGTGCCATGAGACCGATGCAGCCACCTTCGCTGAGCCCACGCT
>JAACCU010000344.1 GCA_009937405.1 Actinomycetota bacterium | reverse complement strand
GGTTCGCCGCCGACACCGACATCGGTCCGGCGTTCGAAGAGCTGTCACGGGTCGCCGCACTTGTCGGCGCGCCCGAAGCCCTCCCCCATCTGGCCACCGCCCACGCGGCGGTCAAAGCCGACGAGAGTCCCGCGCTAGCGGTCAGCCAGGCCGCTGCCGCCATCGACGCTGCAAGCTTCGCCGAATGCGAGATCCCGGTCTTCACTGCCCTGTATCTCTCGACATCGTTCTCGTCATGCCACGGGCGCGTCGCCCTGCCGGTTGCGGGGTTGGCGCCCGCGACCGCAGGTTCTGACCCGACCGCATTAGCGATCTTCCTGCCGTGCTTCGATCCCGCTGCCGGCTACGCACCCGTTGACTGCCTCACCGATAAATCAGTACGCCTCGTGAATGCTGACTGGGCGAGCGTCTAGCTCAGATTCCGCCGGTACGGACTCCGAAGTCCTCTGCCGGTAGCCACCATTCGCCGAAGGTCTTCCCTGCGAGGATAATCTCGTCCGCGTCCGCCGCTCCAAGCAGCCGGGCACGACCGAGCGAACGGCTCGATGCCACTGTCATCAGTTCGATGCCGCCGGCGTCAACGAGGTGAACAACCCCAATCCGTTCCTGTCGCATCCGTTCACAGATCGCCTCGAACGCTCCTGAATCGATCGCAACGCTGTCCGCTATCCAGCCTCGGTAGGCCGACGCAGCCAGGTCCCGTTCGTTCATAGTCGAGATATCGACCACGCGATCGTCGGCGAATTTGCCGCATTGATCGACCAAGCATCGAACGTCGGGTCCAGAGCTCGCCAAGACAGCGAGAACGGCATCCGCTGGATCGCTGCCACGAAGATCAACGACAAGCGTTGGGACCTTTGGAGGCGAGGTGGACTCCTCGCGAAATCCTGGAGAGGCGATGAGGTCGTGCAGAAGCGGCAGTCGCTCCCGCCTGGTGGCGACTGCCTTCTTCGAGTCAAAGTGACGGCGACCCTGATGCCAAAGCCGAGCATCTCGATCGAGTACGAGCAACGCACCGGCCGCGTGTGCCCGGTACCCGTACTCGGTGTCTTCGATTCCTCGGAGGCCTAGCTCGCGTAGGCCGCCCAGCGACTCGTGGAGCGAACGGCTGACAACCATTACTGCACCGATCACGATGCGGAACATGTCCGGAGTGTCAACCGTGAGATCGAATGTCCGGCTGAAAGTCTTCTCTCGCCAGATCTGATCGTCTGTGGCCTTGTCTTTGAGGAGAGCAGGAAGCGTTGCCGCAGCGATCGCCGATCGCAGCTCCGACTCTTCGACGTCTCCGACATCGAAGAATCCGAGCGTGGCAGTGACCACCGAGTACGGGGCTGCGTGCTGCCACCGGGCAAGACACTCGACGGCGTCATCGGCAAGCAGCAGATCTGAGTCGAGAAAGACGATGACATCGCCTTCTGCCACTGCTGCACCCGCGTTGCGAGCCCGCCCCGCGCCGAATGTACCGTCATCCTCACACCGGACGGTCCGAACGGTGACACCGTTTACGTCAAGGACAAGCTCTAGCGGTGGGCTCGATGCATCGTCCACGACGACGATGTCGAGAAGCGATGTCGGATAGGTCTGGCGACCGAGCGAGGCGAGAAGAAGCTCCAGACGCCGTCCGCCGTCTCGGGTGGGGATCACCACGGTGACTGCGAGTGTCGGCTCCCAGGACCCCACCGCCGATACGTCGAGCCTGTGCCACTCGTTGGCCCGAATGGTTGTCATGACTCCCACCATTCAACGACCGAAGCTGGGGCGTTCACCGCCGCAAACGCGGTATCGAGACCGCGGCGTTGGTCGATCGCTCCGCGAAGGAAGTAGTTGTCGTCAGCAGTCCAGGTATGGCTATGACCGTCCCCACCGGCACGCAACATGATGAACCCGAACCCGCTGGTGCGGTAGGTGGTCCCGCCGGATGCTCGTACATCCTCGATCAGGAGCGAGTCGACGCGGCGACGTGACCGCCGCCAGCCTCCCAGTTCGATCAGGTCACTTCGCCGAATCGTGAGTGTCGCCCCACAGATCGTCTGGGAGAACCGCTCAGTAGAGGTCTTCAGCCGACGGATCGTGATGCCCATGTTGGCCAGGTAGGCAAACTCAGCGGCCTTGCCAACGAGTGCGGCGCCGCTGTAGTCGAGCGCTCTTACAAGGTCGCAGAGATGCTCAACATCGTAGAGATCATCATCGTCCCATTTCGAAATCAGATCCCCGCCTGCTTGCGTCGCTGCAGCATTGAGGGCGTCACCCAGAGTGTGACTCGTTGGTACCCGGCAGACGGTGAGTCGGCCGCCCAGGATCTCCTGCGCAAGGTCGATGTCCGCCTGCTGGAACCGATCGCCGTGAAGTGCAGCCACAATCTCAAAGTCCGAGTACTGCTGGACCGCCAATTGACCGGCCCATACAGGAATCATCTCGGGTCGGTGGGACGCGACTGTCACCGAAATCGATGGCTTCCTGAGGCCGGGACGATCAGCTTGGAAAAGCAGTCTGTCAAGCACCGCCCGTGGCGATCCGTATTCGTGGACGACCCGACGCTGCCGCAAGCTCGACTGCTCGCGATCCAGTTCGCTTGTAAGCGTACGCGGATCAGTGGACGCGAATACGTTGATGATCTCAACAGGCAATAGTCCGTGGAGCGTTGCCGGATCGGCGACACAAACCGGTAGACCGCACGCTGCAACATCAACGAGGAAGCGGGCTCGGGCATCATCTGATGCGTGGAGCGGAGCAGCGTCGAGCAACCCGACAAAACCCTGCACCGTCTCGCGAAACTTCTCGGGGCGTCTTGCTGGATCAGGGAGGTCCGACACCTCTATCCGCGTCACGGTCCTGCCCGGAGGGAGAACTTCGACGTCGTGCCCGTCAGCTGTCGAACCCACCGCCAGGAAATCCTGGCCATGGTCGCGGCTAAAGCCGAGCGGCATCAGCCCAGGACGCAGCGGCGCCAAGACGCCGGCCACACTGACCACGGCGGACTGCAGACTCTCGGCGATGACCCGCGTCTCGGCCGCGAGTTGATCAGAAGACGACAACACCAGGTCGAGATGAGTGAGCTCCTCAGCGTCCAAATCAGCGACTGGGTGTGCGTCAACCATCGCTGTCCATGCAGGGTCGACCCCCGCCCCCACGGCGGCGCGGAGGCCGAAACGAGGTGCGCTATGCGCTCGGCCGGCCGCCCATCCACCACCGCCTGGAGTCGAAGGATCGACTGGCCGATCGGCTTTTGCGTTCTGCGAAGTCGCGATCAGTTCCCGCCGAACTCCAGGCGGAAGTCGCTTCGCCAGGACCCGTGCCCGCGGGCTATCGGCCGCACT
>JAACCU010000343.1 GCA_009937405.1 Actinomycetota bacterium | reverse complement strand
GCTTCTTCAAGAACCGGGCTGAGCGCATCACCGCAGACGATCTCGGCGAAGGCGCCATGCGAGTCACGATCGGCGTCGCCAAGAAACTGGTACTCGTCGACGGGCTGATGGTCGGTTTGCTGTTCGAGAGTGGCCTGTGGTCGAGCGTTGTCACCAATCCCAGCGGGGATCCGTGGGACGTTGTCCGGTTCTGCCTCTTCACCTACTTGCTGGCATATCTCGACTTCTCGGCCTACTCCGATATCGCCATCGGGCTGGCGAGATTGTTCGGGCACACGATCGGCGAGAACTTCCGGTGGCCTATCCTTGCCCCCGACCTCGCCGAGTTCTGGCGCCGATGGCACATCTCGCTGTCCGGTTGGGCCTTTCGCAACGTCTTCTTCCCCGTGATCGCCACCACCCGCAATCAATCTGCCGCCCTCGTCATCACCTTGCTGACGATCGGGCTATGGCACGACCTGGCCCTGACCTGGGTGACGTGGGGGCTCTACCACGGCGTTGGGATGGCCGTACTCGCCTGGTGGCCATGGAACCTGGTGAAAGAGGGCAGGCTTCGCACCGTGGGTGGCACCGTGCTCACCAACCTCTACGTGGCAGGTGGCTTCGCGTTCGTCAGCATCCGCGATTACTCGCTCGCCTGGCGAATCTTCGTTGAGTTCGTGACCGCTCCGATCAGCGTCGTCTTCTAAACCCGACGCCGAAGAACCAGACCACAACCGCCAGAGACAAGCTCTCCGGCCTTCACACGCGAGCGTCAGTGCCCGGGCGGAAGTAGATGGTCCCATCGGCCGGCGAGGACCTCCTCAGCCGTGAGACGCGCTGCCGCGAACTCGCGACACCGGCCGAGATACTCATCGACTTCGGGGGCGAACACTTCCGGCGGCCCTGGATTGAGTGTGACTTCGCCGAACACGGCACCTCGATCAGTGTCGTAGAAGTCGATCCGGGCGAACGGAACGCGAAGAGCCTTCCCGAGCCGTTCGGCGGTAGCGATCAGTTCGTCGCCGCTGACCGGCGGGGCGAGTGACTGGTCGACCCGATCCGCGTATTTGACCGGACCCATATCTTCCCAGTCCCGATTCCAGAATTTGAAGCGCCAGTTCACCCGATCGACGCTTTGGTTCATATCGCGCTGCATGACCAGTTCAGCGCGATCGTAGAAGCAGTAGATCTTGTAGTCGTCAGGGATTGACGATGAGCTACCGGGCTTTCGCAGCAACTCCTCCACGATCAGGCTCTTGGAGATCTTCTTCGCTTTCACAAGGTCGGCATACGCCGTCGCGAATTCGTCCCACGTCCGTCGCTCGCCGGTGAGCCGATCGACGTACGTAGCATCCGGTTGTCGATCAAGCCCGTAGACGCCTCTGTTGGTCGAGCCCTCGTTGGGCTTGACGAGGAAACGCTCGCCGAACTCCTCCGGCTTGACCTCGTCGATTGACGAGAACCGACCGAGGACTTCCGGGTGCGAGATTCCCATCTCAGCCACATACGCGTAACCCCCCGGACTTTTCGTTGAGTATCCACCAAGGGTGCTTGACCCCGAGGTAACGCAGCAAACCCATCCGCCGCTTGGACTCGTGGAGGGAATGCATATAGGACGCAGGCATCTCCTTAAACTTGGCGAACACCTCCTCCAAGTCGTGAATCGAACCACGTTGCTGGTGCTCGACATCAAGTTCAAGATCACCGAGACCGCGAGTCAACAACTCTCTGTCTAGACGTACCGAGTCGTCCTCTGCTCACCGCTCGACGGTGGGACGAATCGCCTTCGCAAATCGCGTTCGGTGCTTGTCCACCCGCTCATTGAACCATGCTCGCATACGATCTGATCCCTCCTCGGCGAACGTAGCACCGCCGTAGACTCGGCATGCTGCAAGGCGCTGGATCGTATCGCCAAGACATCGACGGCCTCCGTGCTCTGTCCATGCTCTTGGTCATCAGCTACCACGCTGGAATCAGCCGCCTCCCAGGAGGCTACGTCGGTGTCGATGTCTTCTTCGTGATTTCTCGCTTCCTCATCACCGGACTGTAGGTCCGCTAGGCATCAACCATCGGGCGGATCTCGATTCGCGAGTTCTACGCTCGCCGACTCCGACGGCTCCTCCCTCTGTCGGCAACGGTGCTGCTAGCGATGCTGACGGTCGGCACCTGGGCAGTCGCCCCAGTCGACCGCGTCTCCTGGTGGGCGACGCTGTACCTGGCTAATTGGCGGTTCGCCGGCCAGGCAACCGCGTACTCGGACACAGAGGTAACCGAGAGTCTGCTGATCCACTACTGGTCCCTGTCGATCGAGGAGCAGTTCTACGTTCTGTGGCCACTCCTGATCATTGGGGGGATCTGGACCAGCAAGGTGTTCCCCGCGGTTCCGCTGAAGCGTGCGCTCGGGGTGCTGCTGGGGCTACTCATCGCGGTGTCGTTCAGATTCTCGGTCGCGCTGACCGACAACCTCGGGCCTGAGGCGTACTACCTCACCCAGACCCGACTCTGGGCGATGGGACTCGGTGCCGGACTCGCGCTCGTCGGCACTCGGCTCACCCGCGTGCCGACCAAGGTGGCACACCTGTTCAGCGGGGCTGGCCTCGCCGCAATCCTCGTCGGTGTCCTGACGTTCGATGAGGCCACCGCCTTCCCCGGCCGAGTGGCGCTTCTTCCGGTGCTCGGTGCTGCGGCACTCATCGTCGCTGGCGCCAGCGGTCGGAGTTTCGTCAGCGCCGCTTTGGCGCGGAGACCGTTCCCGCTGATCAGTCGTCTCTCCTACGCGTGGTACCTGTGGCACTGGCCGGCCATCGGGATCGCGATCCTGCTCGACCGGCGCTACGCAGATTGCGCGAGTGAATCGACGATGATCGCACTCGCCGTCGCAGT
>JAACCU010000040.1 GCA_009937405.1 Actinomycetota bacterium | reverse complement strand
TTGGTCAAGCGCTTCCATCACATAGATGGCGCTCGCGCCTTCAAGCAGCAGGTCAACAAACAGCTCACGGGCCTCGTCAGGCCATGGGTCACCGAGGCGAGCACTGGACTCGGCGAGACGGTCGAGCACGTCGCGCTCGATGAACGCGTCGTGGCGAGCAGCGGCAAGTCCAACTCGAAGCGGAAGCACAGGATCGTGGCGAACGTCGGCTTCAGGTGCGAGATGGAGCGTCTCGTCCACGATCTGAATGCCATGGCCGAGCGAGCGAGTGGTCCGGCGCCAGCGGCGGCTACTACTACGGACATGGACCCGGTGCATCACCGCGTCTTGGACCCAAGAGACCGTGCGGCCCGCCCCGGCCACGTCCGCCATGAGGTCATCGGCGTCGGCGTACTGGAGTACCGATGCCACCTCATCCTGGTCTTGCAGGAGAAGCTGGTTGGATGCTCGCCCTGTCGAGCGATGCAGCTCCATGCGCACTGACAACAGCGTCTCGTGCGGGGCAATAACCCCAGCCCGCTCAGAGTCCTTGAGCAACGAAGGGTCGGCGAGGTCGACCCAGTGCAGGATGTGAAGGTCACGAAGACCCCCCTGCGACATCTTCAGGTCAGGTTCAAGCAGGAACGCAACCTCGCCCGACGCGGCGTGACGTTCACGTGAGTTCTCCGCGATGCGAGACAACATCTGCTCTGCCCTCGAGCGCCATTGGACAAGCGAAAGTCGAGCGAGGTCGTCGACCAGAGAAGCCGAACCGCCAATCAGTCGGATATCAAGCAACGATGTGGCGGTGTCGAGGTCGTCGGCAGCAAGGTCGAGCGCCTCCTCGATCGTGCGGACTGCGTGGCCAAGCTTCATCCCGGTATCCCAGATCGGATACCAGATCGCTTCGGCCACCTCAGCAACCGCACCCGACCCGTCATGGATCAAAAGAAGGTCGAGGTCGCTGCCAAGGCTGAGATCGCCCCGCCCGTAACCACCAACGGCCGCCAGTGCCACACCCTTCTTGTCGCCAACGCCATCGACCACAGACCTGAGCCAGATGTCGACCTCAGCGGTATAGGCCTGCGAGAGAGCAGCGCCCACCAACGAAGAGTCGGCCAAGACCGCAGAAGTGGCAGGAATCGCGTTCACAGTGTCGAGAGTAGCAATCGACGTCAGCCGACGTACGCGGCGCGTTGCTTGTTCAGTCCAGCAGTTCTGCCACTCGGCGAAAGACCTTCGAGCGCGGGAGAGCGTCGACGCATCCGGCGGTGATCGCGCCGTCGAGCGCTTCGGTGTCGACGTGGGCGCCATAGGCAACGACCCGCGGTCCGATGGCCACAACCAAGGCAGGGTCGATACGACTTGCCAGGTCGAGCAGAATTACCTCAGCATCAATCAGCTCTGGGGCGTCAACTGAGCGGACCATCACCGCATCGGGCACCTCAGCCTGGATGCGGCTGCGATCCATGAGGTCGCGAGTGATGACGACGAGTCTGCTCATGGATCACCAGCTTGCTCGCGACGACGGCGCAGATGCACATGGGCCCGGGCGGCGCCCCACACCAATCCAGGCTCGTGGAGCTCAGCGGCAATATCAGAGAATGCCGCGGGCCCGAGGTCGAAGAGATCGTTCGGGAACGCCTTTGCCACGAACTCATCGCGGGGCGGTTGTGCTGCTCCGGCGCGTTGTAGCAGGTCCGTCATCGGGCCGACGGCTGCCCGAACCGCGGCGAGAGGTGAACCAGCGCCATCGTCTACGTCGGCGTTGAGAATTCTCATGAGGTCCGGTGCCACGAGGTCTGTTGTCGCTGCGGCCGCCCATTCAAGATCAGCAGCATCGACAGCGGCTCCCCCCGCGTTAGCTCGCTCGGTCGTCAGACGTCGTACCCAGCCGGGGATGGCATCGACGACGAACGTATGGAGAGCGCCCGCATAGCTCGCGAGCTGACGTTCGTCATCCGCCAAGGTCGGCTCGGTGCTCATGGACTCAGGATACGGTGGCAGCGATGACGCTCACGCTCGACTCCCGTGATGAGGCCATGCTGGCAGGCGACCACGGCGACGCGGTGGCGTTGGCCATGCGCGTGATCACCCGCGTGGCAGCATCGATGCAGGCCGAATCGCTCCTTGACATCAGCGGCGCCCACATCGACTCGTGCCTGTATCACGGGCAGGCCGGGCTCGACTTCGCTCTCCGCCTCGCCGACGATGGCGCCGCCGTCGTCGTACCCACCACGCTCAACGTCTCGTCGCTTGACCTGCTCCATCCCGAGCTTTATCGAGGCGACGATCACACCCGCTCGCAGGCGCTCGCCCTGATGGAGGCGTACGAGGAGATGGGGTGCAAGGCCACGTGGACGTGCGCCCCGTACCAACTGGAGGACCGCCCCGCATTCGGCGATCACATTGCCTGGGCGGAATCGAACGCGATCGTTTTTGCCAATGCGGCGCTTGGAGCTCGTACGCACCGC
>JAACCU010000342.1 GCA_009937405.1 Actinomycetota bacterium | reverse complement strand
GTCTGGGCCACGATGGCCTACCAAGGCACCGGCATGGCCAAAGGCACAATCTCGGGCAAGTACCTGGCCGAACACATGCTGGGTGACGACGATCCGCTGATGGGGTTGGTGGCGGGTGCCCCAAGCCGCAACTTCCCCGATCCGTTCAATGGCTGGGGTGTCAGTATGAACTCGCGCTGGCGTCGCTGGCAGGCAGGACTCGAAGAATGAAACAGAGTGATCTGAGCGTTGATCTCACCGGCAAGGTGGCAGTTGTGTCCGGGGGCTCGTCCGGCATGGGCGCCGCGATCTGTGAGCGGTTTGCGTCGTCGGGAGCGACAGTCGTCGTTGGCGGTCGCGATCCTGAGCGGACGGACGCCGTGGTGGCGGGACTGAATGCCGCTGGTGCTACGGCTATGGCCTGGCTTGGGGATGTGTCCGACTCGGCCGTCGCCGACGGAATGATTGCCGCCGCAGTGCAAACCTGCGGGGGAGTTGACATCGTTGTTAACGCCGCCGGCGTGATCCATCGCACTGACGCGCTGGGTACCGATGACGACGATTGGCATCGTGTCATGTCGACGAATGTCGACGGGACGTTCTTTCTCTCTCGGGCCGCAATTCCTGCCCTACGCGAGCGCGGCGGGGGAGTCGTGATCAATATCAGTTCGACGTGCGGACTGGTCGGCTCGGCAGGTTTGGTGGCGTACTGCGCTTCGAAGGGTGCGGTCACGAACCTCACCCGAGCGATGGCGCTCGATCATGCGGCGGAAGGGATCCGGATCAATGCCATCTGTCCGGGCTCGGTCGACACGCCGATGCTGGTGTCGGAACACCCCGAGGGTCGTACTGTCGCTGACGTGTTCGCGTCGAACCTGGCCTCGATCCCCGAAGGGCGGCTTCCTGATCCGGTCGAGGTGGCCGACCTGGCGCTCTTTCTGTGCTCGAACGCCAGCCGTCACATCAATGGGGCGAATCTCTCGCTCGACGGCGGGTACACGGCGCAATGAGCGACTTCACGGGAACCACTGCCGTTGTCACGGGCGGCGCTCAGGGGATTGGTCGAGCCATTGCCGATCGACTCGCCGCTGATGGAGCCGACGTCATCATCGGTGATCTCCGTGACCCCGGCGACCTCGGGGATCGGCAGCGCTATGTCGAACTTGATGTTCGTTCGGAGTCCTCGGCGAACGCGTTCGCCGGAGCGTGTGGCGATGGTATCGGCGTGCTGGTCAACAATGCCGGGATCATGTTCGAGGCATCGATTGCCGAGCAAACGACCGAGCAGTGGGACATGGCGATGGCGGTGAATCTTCGTGGTCCGTGGCTAATGACCAAGGCCTTACTTTCGCGACTCAGCAAACGTAGTGGGGCGGTGGTGAACATCGGATCGATTGAGGGGATCGGCTCGAATCCCCTGCATACGGCCTACTCAGCCTCTAAAGGTGGTGTGCATGGCCTGACGGCGGCGATGGCGGTCGACCTCGGGCCGATGGGCATTCGCTGTAACGCGGTGGCCCCAGGGTGGATCGACACGGCTCTCAACAAGGCCTACATCGAACGACTCGATACTCGCGACGTGGCGTTGGCTGAGCTTGCGATGTTGCATCCTGTCGGCCATGTCGGCGACCCAGCCGATGTCGCTGCCACCGTCGCATTTCTTGCCAGTGAAGACGCTCGATTTGTCTCTGGTCAAGTCATCGTTGTTGACGGCGCTCGAACCGTGAAGCTGAGCCTGCCTCCAATCCTGTCGCCACAGAGGTGAGCGCCTGCCCACCTCGAGGGTTGAGCCTGGCCACAGATGTCATGGCTCAGAGTTTGGCTAGGTAGTCCATCGTTGTCTTCCTCGGAGTTGCCGCCGGGATGCGAAATACCGGGTAGCACCCACTACAACACAGACGATTCCCGCCTAACGGGAATCTCTTGTGTCAATTCCCGTCAGACGGTATGGTCGGCTCCGTATGGGAACGGTACAGAGCGTTGATCGGGCACTCGATCTTCTGAGCGAGGTTGGTCGAGAGCGCGGTGGCCTGGTTGATCTCGCGAGTCGGGTTGGTCTGGCAACGAGTACTGCCGCTCGCTTGCTCGCCACACTGGAACATGGGGGCGCGATCCGGCGCGGTGACGATGGTTTCTACGAGATCGGCCCACTCATCCAGGCAATGACGGCACGATCAGAGAGTGGACAGCGTCTTGAAACTCTGGTTCACCCCCATCTGGTTGAGCTCTCCACTGAACTCGGAGAAGCGGTGTGTTTGGCAATTGCCTCCGGCTACGACACCGTCACTGTTGATCAGGTAGACGCCCCCAAGCCGATCCAAGCGGAGAACTGGACCGGTACCCGGGTTCCTCTCCACGCTGGCGGTGCGGGACTCGTGGTCATGGCCACCTGGACCGACGATGAGATCGAAAACTATCTCTCGGGTGAACTCGTTGCCTGCAACGACAATACCGTCGTCGATCCCGACCGACTTCGATCTCGTATCCGTCAGTCGCGTATGCGGCGAGTGATGTGGACGCATGGTGAATACGTGGAGGGCTTGTCGTCTGCGTCGGCGGCCATCGCCGACACGAGTGGTCGGGCAGTCGCCGCGCTATACACCTACGGGCCCACATACCGCTATCCCGCGCCCGGCGAAGCCGACCTCGTTGCCGGCGTGCTGCTGGAGCGGGCAGACGAGATCTCCGCTCACCTGGGATGTCGCCCTGCGGCGATCGAGGCGTCATGAGCGAGCGTCGACGACGGGCCGGCGGCCGACGCGAGCGACCAACGGGAGTGGTCGCTCCGCCCCAGCGACCATGGCAGCTCTATCGCCGGCCGATTGAGCCGACACGGGTTGTATCTGAGGATGAGTTGGAGTCAATCCATCTCGCATCCCTCGAAGTGCTGAGCACGGTAGGGATGGACTTTCTTCACCCTGAGGCCATCAAGCTGTGGATGAAAGCTGGAGCCCGAGTCGACGGTGACCGGGTTCGGCTTGACCCCGAACTGGTGCTCGATCTGATTTCCACGGTGCCGTCGGAGTTCACCATGCACGCCCCCGACCCGCAGTACGACCTGCAGATTGGTGGTGACAATGTTGTGTTCACCTCGGTGGCGAGCGCTCCCAACTATGTCGATCGAGCCGGTGGCCGTCGTACCGGCAATCAGGAGGACTTCCGCACGCTGCTGAAGCTCTGCCAGCGGCTCAACATCATCCAGAGCCACGCCGGCTACCCGGTCGAGCCGGTCGACGTGCACGCCTCGATCCGTCATCTCGAGGCCACCCGCGACATCCTCACGTTGAGCCCGAAGGCGGTGAGCGTGTACTCGCTCGGCGCTCAACGCAACATCGACTGCCTTGAAATGGTGCGCATCGTGCGCGGCATCAGTGACGACGAGATCGACACTCACCCGATCGTGCACTCGGTGATCAATGTGTCGTCGCCGCTACGACTCGACACGCCAATGTTGGAGGGGATTCTCCAGTACTCGGCCCGGAACCAGGTCATCATCCTCACGCCGTTCACACTTGCCGGAGCGATGGCCCCGGTCACCGTGGCCGGCGCCGTGGTCCAGCAAAACGCCGAGGCGCTGGCCGGTATCGCATTCACCCAACTCGTACGACCTGGGGCTCCCACCGTCTATGGCGGCTTCACCTCAAATGTCGACATGCAATCGGGGGCGCCCGCGTTTGGAACCCCGGAGTACATCCAATCGGCGATGCTCGGTGGCCAACTCGCTCGTCGCTACGGCTTCCCCTATCGCTCATCCAACGTGTGCGCAGCCAACACCATCGATATGCAGGCCGGGTACGAGAGCACCTTCGCCCTGTGGGGAGCGATCATGGGCGGTGCCAACATCGTCTTTCACGGGGCCGGTTGGATGGAGGGTGGTCTCCACGCATCGCCCGAAAAGATGGTGATCGACGCCGACCTACTCCAGATGGTGGCCACGTTCCTCCAGCCGCTGGTGGTGGACGATGCCACGCTCGCTCTCGATGCGATCGCTGAGGTCGGCCCCGGCGGCCATCACTTCGGAACCCAGCACACCCAGGACCGCTATCGCGATGCCTT
>JAACCU010000341.1 GCA_009937405.1 Actinomycetota bacterium | reverse complement strand
CTCATCGGACATCGCGCCTCCCGCCAGGCACGGGTGGAGTCCTCGGCAAGCCAGCCTGCTTCGGCGAGGAACCGGTCAGGCTCTCCAGTCACGTTGACCGAGCCATCGGGCTCAATCAGCCATGCTGCGGCACCAACCCGCGTGAGGAATGTAATCGCTTCACCGATCGGGGCGACCGCAGCAGCAGTGGCGAGGACTTCCGCCCCTGCCGCGCTGCGGGCAACGACGAGGGCGACTCGTGCCCGGGCTGGTTGGCCCGACGATGGGTCGATGAGGTGGCTGCCCTGACGGGTGGGCCCAGACATCGCGATGCCGGCGTCGCGAACCGCGAAAATGGCTGATTGCGACCTCTGATCCGGAGCCTCGCATTCGACCAGTGCCGGCCGCTCAGAGCACACCCGAACGTCGCCGCCAATGTCCACAACGGTGACGGTGGCACCGTCGGCCACAAGTCGGTTGGCGACAAGATCCGCAGTCCACCCCTTGGCCACTCCTCCAAGGTCCAGCAGTGGGCTCCCGGCAACCACATGACCATGGGGACCGACCCCGGTAGTGCTCAGTCCAGTGTCGAACCAATGGTCGGTGAGAGCCGCACCGTGAGCAGAGAAATCGAGGAGTTCGGTGGTCGCTTCATCGACGACGACAGGGGTCGTTGCTGCCCTGAGTGTGGAGACGACGCTGTCGCCGAGAAACCGACTCCACCGGCGTTCCGCCCTTGCGATCAACTCGTGTGCGGCATTGATGCGCCCGACATCGAGGTCGGCTGAAAGCACGGCCCGAGAACCCATTGCGGGACGTTCAACAGTTGTCAACATCAGCCACTTACTCGGATTCGCAGCCTCGCCGGCGCACGCACAGGTTCGTCGACATCGCCTTCGATGGGTTCGGGCGCACTCATCGACTGCTCAGCGGCCCAGGCATCCCCTAGCGAGGCGGCCAAGACGCCTGCGGCCTCGCCAACCGGGTCTACGTCTGCCGACTCGACATCGGCCATCGCGACCACCGCACTGACCGTCACCGCGGCCGTCAGCGAGGTGGTGATCAAGCGGGCGCGTGCTCCCATGCGGCGAGTGTACCAACACCGCTATGAGGGAACCGTGAAGAACATGCGAGCAGTCTTCGAGACCTGAACCCCAGGAGATGGGTGGTCAGACTCCAGTTGCGACGGCTATGCGACGGCAGCAGCGGCATCGACCATACGGTCGACCTGCTCGTCGGTGCACACGAGTGGTGGGCAGAACGAGATCGCTCCTGGAAGCGGCCGAACGATGACGCCCTGGGCCAGGATCGCATCGCGAACCGCGGCCGGTTCCTTGCCTTCGGTGGGCGCCAAGGCGTAGACAAAACCGTCGCCGCGCACGCTGGTATAGAGACCGTCGTCCACCAATGACTGCAGACCTCCCCGGAGGCGAGCGCCAAGCGACGTCGCCCGAGCAAGCAGGCCTTCGTTCTCGGCCACATCGAGGCAGGCAAGTCCGGCAGCACAGGCCGTGTTGTGGCCCGAGTAGGTGTAACCAGTGCGGAGGATGAAGCTGGGATCCGCTTCGAGTGGGGCGCGGACTTTACTGCCCACGATCACACCGCTCAGCGGCACGTAGCCCGATGTGACGGCCTTGGCGAAGGTGATCATGTCGGGTCGAACACCATAGAACTGCGAACCGAACCAGGTGCCCATCCGACCAAACCCGTTGATGACCTCATCGGCGATGAAATACGCACCGTGCTCGTCACACAGTCGACGAACAGCATCGAGGTAGCCGTCGGGCGGCGGGTACACGCCTCCAGCACCCTGCAGTGGTTCGGTGAGAACCGCAGCGATCTCGTTGCCGCGTTCGGCAAAGACGGATGCCAGCGCTTCGACATCGTCTTGGGGCACAACGATGTGGTTCTGCAGCAGGTCGCCGAAACCCTCGCGGTTGAGTTGAATACCCTGGGCGGACGTGCCGCCGTAGTTGGTGCCGTGGTAGCCGGCCGACCGGCTGATCACGATCTGCTTTTCTGGATGACCGGCGTGAATTTGTGCCGCACGGGCGATCTTCAAGGCTGTGTCGATCGATTCAGAGCCAGACGAGCCGAAGAACACGCGAGCATCGTCGACCGGCGCAAGCGCGGCGATACGGGCTGCCAGCTGCTCAGACGGTTCGTTCGCAAACGGACCGAACACGTGATACGCGGGGATCTTGTTGAGCTGGGTCGTGATGGCTTCGATGACTTCCCGGCGGCTGTAGCCCACATTGCAGTACCAAAGCGATGCCATGGCATCGATGTAGTCATTGCCTTTGTCATCGCTTACAACGGCGCCGTCGCCCGACACGATATTGATATAGCCCTCCGGGCCGAGGGCGGGTGGCGAGAACGGATGAAGCAGCGCGGTGGGAGCCATGCCGACAGTCTAGGGTCAGCTCATGATTCCACTCTGGACATTGGATGCAAGAGACATCGCCGCCCGCGTCCGCAGCCGGGCACTCACCGCAGCTGAAGTAACCGAATCACACCTGGCCAGAATCGACGAGATCGAGCCCGACATGAACGCGATCGTGATTCGACGCGATGCCGCAGCTCGTGCGGAGGCTGCGGCCGTCGACGCCTCTATCGCTCGCGGCGAGGACCCTGGCCCGCTTGCCGGCGTGCCGGCCACAGTCAAGCTCAACATCGACGTCGCCGGCGAGCCAACCACGGATGGCGTCGCTGCCCTCGCGCACAACACCGCTCCTCGCGATGCACCCATCGTTGCCCGTCTCCGAGCCGCTGGTGCCATCATCGTCGGCCGCACCAACCTGCCCGATGCCGGGATGAGGATCGACACGTCCAGCGAGCTCTACGGCCGAACCCATAATCCTTGGCGGCGTGGCGTCACCGCCGGTGGATCATCGGGCGGAGAAGGCGCGTCACTGACCACCGGGATGAGTGCCATCGGCCTCGGCAACGACATCGGCGGATCTCTCCGCAATCCAGCGACCGCAAATTCCATCGCGTCGATCAAACCAACGGTGGGACGGGTGCCCTCGCATCGACGATTTGACGGCCGCGAGACCCTGACTGACATCCTGATCGCCTCTGACGGGCCCATGGCCCGCTGCGTGGATGATGTCGAGCTTCTCCTCGGCGTTATTGCCGGCGCCGACCCCATGGACCCGGTCAGCGTGCCTGTACCCCTCGTGCTCCCAGAGCGCCGCACAAACCGGGTGGCGCTCATGGCTGAGATTCCTGATGTGGACGTTGATCCCCGTGTCAGCGAAATCGTCCGAGCGGCCGGCCGAGCACTCGCGGAGACAGGTGTCACCGTCGTCGAGACGACGCCACCACAGTGGGGCGACGTCGTCTCGTGCTGGTCAACCCTGGTCCTTGGCGGTCTCGACCCTCAGGACCCTGGTGGGGCCGAAATGATCGTCGGCGATGTCGTGGGCGAATTCCTGGTCACCGCAGCCACCTTCGCCGCTGAGCAGGGCCTTGTTTCACCAACTCACGGATGGGGCATGCGTCACTACCTCCAACGCGAGTGGGAACTCTGGTTCGCCGACTTCGATGCCGTCCTCACTCCAGTGTGGACAGGGCTCCCCTTCGCCGCTGATGCCGATCTCAATGGCACCGAGGGTGCCGATCTCACGCTCAACATGCTCCGGACAGTCATGCCCGGAAATGTGCTCGGCCTCCCGAGCGCAGCAGTGCCTGCCGGCCTCGCCGATGGCCTGCCGGTGGGAGCGTTACTGACCGGCCCTCTGTGGTCGGATCTACGCATGCTCGAACTGGCAAAGCCCATCGAAGCCGCGCTCGCACCGAAGACCCCGATCAACCCCCAGTAAGGCAGCGTTCAGGTCTCAGCGTCACTCGGACCGAATGGTGCCAGGACGGATGTAGGCCGTGCGGGTGCGCGTGAAGAAGTCGACGGCAGTGTCGCCTTGCTCACGGGCAGCATGGCCAGAAGACTCTTTTTCGCCACCGAACGGCGCATGCAGCTCGGTACCCGTCGTCGGGGCATTGACTTTGATCACGCCAGCTTGCAACTCGTGAACCGCTCGGTCGATGCGCCAGAGATCGTTGGTGAAGATCGATGCCGACAGGCCGAACACCGTGTCATTGGCGAGCGCAAACGCTTCGTCTTCGCTGTCGACGCGCAGCACGGTCGAGATCGGTCCGAAGATCTCTTCGTTGGCGATCGTCAGATTTGTGCCACCGGCCAGCAGGGTCGGAGCAAAGAAGCATCCTCCGTCGGGGGCTGAGTCGGTGACTGCGACAACCTCGGCCCCTTCGGCCTTGGCTAGCGCGAGTCCGTCAGCGACCTCGCTAGCAGCGCCCGCCGACACCAGCGGTCCGATTCCAACGCCTTCGTGCATGCCGTCGCCCACCGAAAGGCCCCGCACCGCAGCGGCGAGTCGCTCGACCAGTTCGTCGTACACATCGCCCACCGCAATGATGCGGCGGGTTGCCGTGCACTTCTGACCAGTCGCACCCATCGCTCCCGCCACCAAGGCTGGGATTGAAAGATCGAAGTCGGTGTCGGGAAAAACAAGGGCGGGGTTGTGTCCACCCAACTCGAGCTGAACTCTGCCGTTGCGAGCTGTGACGGCCTCTCTGATGCCAAAGCCGACCGGCACTGAGCCAGTGAAGGTGATGCCATCGACTCGGCGATCGGTAACGATCGCGTTACCCATGGACCCGGGGCCAAGCACGAGGTTCACAACTCCGGCGGGAACACCGGCATCATCAAATACACGAGCGATCGCAGACGCAGTGAGCGGCGTATTGCTCGCCGGCTTCCAGACAACGCAGTTGCCCGCCGCAAGCGCCGGGGCGATCTTCCAGGCTGGGATCTGGATCGGGAAGTTCCAGGGCGTGATGATGCCCACCACACCGAGCGGTACTCGGACCGTGCGAATTGTTTCGCCCGGCGTACCGGTGGGGAAGATTCGTTCGGTTGAGGTCTTCGCCATTCCCGCATGGAAGCGGAACGTCTCTGCCGCGAGACCGGCCTCGCCACGCGACTCGGCGATGGTCTTGCCCTCTTCGAGCGTGCACAGCGTGGCGATTTCTTCGGCCCGTGCTTCCATAAGGCTGGCGACCTGTTCAAGGATTCGAGCTCGGACTGCAAATGACGTCGAACCCCACGCCGCGCGAGCGTCCACGGCAGCCGAGATTGCGTCGCCGGCGGTATCGCTATCGCCAACCCGATACTCGCCGACCGGTTCGCCCGGACGCGCCGGGTTGTCGCTCACCGCCGTCGGCCCGCTGTCGATCCATTCGCCGCCGATGAGGTGGGCGCCCAAGACTGTCGATGCTGTCATCTGCGAAGCATAAGACCGTGCTGCAGATGTCAGCCAGCTATCGACCGTTGAATCTAGGCTGACGCTTCTCGATGAACGCGGCGCCGGCTTCCTGCACATCGTCAGTGGCAAACTGGACGGTCTGAGCAAACCCCTCGAATTCCAATGCCTCGTCGAGCGTCGACGTGAACGACTGGTTGAGAAGCTTCTTACTGGCGGCGAGAGCAACCGGAGGGCCAGCGGCGAGTTTGCCGGCGAACTCGGCAACAAGATCGTCGAGGTCACCCTCAGGAACCACCCTGGTGACGAGCCCCAGTTCGTCTGCATACGCAGCGTCGATCACCTCAGGCAGCATGACCAACTCCTTGGCCTTCTGCATCCCGACGATGCGCGGGAGAATGAACGATCCGCCAAAGTCGACGCTGAGGCCTCGCCGAGCAAAGATCTCGCTGAACCGACTGCGGTCAGAGGCGAGCACGAAGTCACAGGCGAGGGCCAGGTTCATGCCGGCGCCTGCGGCAACGCCGTTGACGCGGGCAATCGTCGGCTTGGGAAGGTTGAACAAGGTGTTGCAGCACTGACCAACTCGGCGCATTGCCAACAAGCCGTGGCTGTCGTTGCCTCGATCCCGGCCAGGTCCGACGTACGCTCCGCTACAGAAGTCCTCGCCTTCCCCGGTGATGACCACACAGCGAACGCCGTCATCGTTGGCAAGGTCGTCGAGGATCGCCTGAAGCGTCGACCATCCTTCGGTCTCGATCGCGTTCTTGGCTTTGGGGAAGCTGATGGTGACGGTGGCCACCATGTCGCTGTGGTCAACGGCAAATTCGGTCATACCCCGACCGTAGGTGCTAGTCGCCTCGGCGTTCGACTCCTGGGAGTACGCACAGCATCTCGTAGATGAGGTCAGCGGCGATTCGAGAGGTCATTCCGGACGCGTCATAGATGGGCGCGACCTCAACGAGGTCACAGCCCACGATGTCGAGTCCGTAACAGCCGCGGATGATTTCGATCCCCTGGGGAGTAGTGAGGCCGCCAATCTCGAGCGTGCCGGTGCCGGGGGCGTAGGCGGGGTCGAGCCCGTCAATGTCAAAGGAGAGGTAAACGGGGCCGCCACCGACCTTCTCGCGCACCTCCGCCATGAGCGGATCGAGTGACTTGTGCCAGCACTCCTCAGCCTGCACGACCCGGAAACCTTGCTCACGTGACCAGTCGAAGTCGTCGGCCGCATAGCCAGTGCCACGCACACCGATCTGCACAACCCGATCGCAGTCGAGTAGACCCTCCTCTACCGCCCTGCGGAACGGAGTTCCGTGGGCGATCTTCTCGCCGAACATGTCATCGTTGATGTCGGTGTGGGCATCGACGTGCACCATGCCGACAGGGCCATGGACCTTCTTCATCGCCCGCAACATCGGGAGCGCGATCGTGTGATCACCGCCGATCGCCACCGTTTTCAGACCATGAGCCAAGAGGTTGTCGGCGAAGGCTTCGATGCGGGCAATGGAGTCATCTTTGTTGAACGCGTTGGTGGCGACGTCACCAAGGTCATCGATACGAAGCGAGTCGAACGGTGCCGCACGGGTTGCCATGTTGAAGGGTCGGATCATGACCGACTCCTCGCGGATACCGCGCGGGCCGAACCGGGCGCCCGGCCGATTCGAGGTGCCAAGGTCGAATGGGACGCCGAAGATGCCGACGTCCAAGTCGGCCGGCTCTGATCGGTTGGGCAGCCGCATAAACGTGGTGATGCCGCCAAAGCGAGGCATTTCGTTACCGCCCAGGGGCTGGGGGTTGCCCGATGACGAAGCGGCGGGACCGCCCGGCATCAGAGGGACCCACCCATCGACTCAACAAGCTCCCAAGCGCCTTCGATGGCATCGCCAGAGCCCAACACGTTGAGGGCAATCTCATCGACGCCAGCGTCGCGATACTCCTCAAGACCGGCACGGATGGTGTCGAGGTCGCCTGCGAGCACCATCTCACCGGGACCCGCCATGCCTTCACGATCGAGCATGGCTCGGTAGGAGGGCAGCTGGCCATACACGGCGAGGTTGACTTCCGCCTTCTCACGGGCGCCGGCGGGATCGTCGGTGACCCAAACTGGCACACCGGCAGCGATGTGAGCCTTTCCGATACAGGGGCGAATGTGCGAGGCAATCGTCTTGGGCCCCGTCATCCACGTGATCGTTCCGGCAGTGCGATCGGCGGCGAGCTTCAACATTTTGGGCCCGAGAGCAGCGAGCATCACCTCAGGGGTCGGTCCAGGAACATCAATCTCGGCATGCGTGGTGACAAATTCGCCCACCGATGAGACCTCCTGGTCGCTCAACAACGGCAACAGGGAGTCGAGGTACTGGACCATGTGGGTGTAGGGACGATCCCACTTAATGCCGTGGCGCAATTCCATGGCGGGCTGATGGCTGGTGCCGAGACCGAGTGTGAAGCGGCCACCGCTCACCTGGTTGATCGTGCGGGACTGGATGGCCAGATTCTTGGCGAACGTGCTCTGCATCGCCACGACAGACGTGCCCAGAGCGATGTCGGGAATCTCCCGGGCGACGATGCCCAGCACGACCATCGGATCAGTCACCGCGATCTGTGGATTCCAATAGCGGTGAAGGCCCGCAGCACGAGCGCGGTCGGCATTTGCGAGGGCTGCATCAACAGTTGTCGGCGAGTCAAACCAGGAGATCGTTGTCATCTGGTCAGCCTGGCAGAAGAAATCACATTCGGTCGAGAAGATCGCGTTTCTTTGCTTGAAATTCTTCCTCGGTGACCACGCCCTGGCGGCGAAGTTGGTCGAGCTTCTCGATCTGTTCCGGAATCGACAGCTCGGCGGAGCCGGCCGCGGCGATTCCGGCTGCTGCTCGCCCGAGGCGATCCAAACGGCGATCTTCCAGGCCTTCGACCTGGCGATAGATCTCGTTCTGGATGATGTTGGGCTTGCGGATGTTCGAGAATTCCTGACGTCCGCCCTCCCCCGCCGACTCGATGCCAAGGTCACCGGCGCCAATCAAACGTTCGAAGATCGACTGGTTAAAAAACACCGTGTTGATCCGGTCGAGCGGAATCTCAATGCCTTCTTTGCTCACCACACCGGTGCGAGAGATCACACGCTCGTTGGTGACCACAAAGTTCGTGGTCGTCCACTTCATGTAATTGGCCCCGAACCAGAGCAATGCCCCGATCCAAAGGATGCCAATCACATAGTCGATCGGCCCCCACCAACTCGTGGCCAGCGCCATGACACCTAACACTGTCACCACAGCTAGCAAAGACGCTGGCGGCGTGATTTGCCACCAGTGGGGGCGCAGATCGAGAACCAGAGCCTCGTCGTCAGTCAGAAGATGTCGTGGGAAGGGCACGGAGTGACAGTAGCAACTTCACGATGCCCATCTTGGGTGGTGTGTACTCGAGGTCTCAACGATGTCGAGATTGAGCCAAGATGCCTACACTTCCCCATGCACTATCGCCTTGATCTGATCGGCGGACTCGCCGGCGACATGTTCTCGGCAGCAATGCTGGACCTACACCCGGAATGGCTCACTCCACTTCGTGATGATCTCGCCGCGGCAAAGCTTGGTACACGGATAACGGTGGCCGCACACCCCCACAGTGATGACGTGCTTGCCGGCACACGGTTCGAGATCATCGAACCGGACGCAACCGATGGCACCGACCCCCATCATCATCGCCACTGGCGCGATATTCGCGAGATGCTCAACACATCGTCGCTCAGCGAAGCCGTCCGTACCCATGCAATCGGTATCTTCGAGCTCCTCGCAGATGCTGAGGCTTCTGTTCATGGCAAAGACGTCGATGATGTCGCGTTCCACGAGGTCGGGAACTGGGACTCAATCGGAGACATCGTGAGCGCCGCGTGGATGATTGACCGAGCTTCCGCCGATTCCTGGTCATGTTCCTCGATTCCGGCAGGGAATGGTCGCGTCGCCTCCGCACATGGCTCACTTCCGCTCCCGGCTCCAGCGACCGCATTACTGCTGCGCGGCTGTCCGCTCCATGATGATGGAGTAGAGGGAGAGCGAGTCACGCCAACCGGCGCGGCAATCCTGCGCTATCTGGCTCCATCCTTCGGTGCCCGTCCTACCGCAACACTGGATCAGATCGGAACAGGTTTCGGCACGAAGCGGTTCGCCGAGTTCAGCAACATCGCACGGGTGAGCACATATATCCCTCATGTATCGCCAGACATCGAGTCAATCACGGTGTGCGAATTCGAGGTCGATGATCAGACAGCTGAAGACCTGGCGGTTGCGTTGGACAATCTGCGGATGGCTCCCGGCGTGCTCGACGTCGTGCAGATGCCCGTGTTCGCAAAGAAAGGGAGGATCTCAACTCATGTTCGACTCCTCATCGAACCTGGACGATCCGAATCTGTCATCGAGATGTGCCTGAACGAAACAACAACCATCGGGGTCCGCAGTCACGAGGCGGAGCGACGAACGCTGCCTCGATCACTTCACGAGGTGACAACACCAAGCGGAGCGGTCACCGTGAAGACGGTGTAACGGCCCGACGGGCACACGACGGCCAAGGCCGACATGGATGATCTCGCCGGGACCACGGACGGCCATACGAGCCGCCAGCGGCTTCGTCGACTGGCCGAGGAGGATGCCTCACAATGACCGCAAAGCAAGCACTGACACGGCTCGAAACAGTACTCACCGACATCGGCGACGCGGGCGTGGCTGTTAGCGGCGGTGTCGACAGCATGACTCTCGCATTCGTAGCCCACCGTCTCTCTCCCGATCATGCCCGGATGTTGCATGCGGTTTCCCCAGCAGTCCCCGAGGACGCCACCGAACGAGTACGGGGCTACGCATCCCAGCATGGTTGGGCGCTTGAAATTCTTGATGCGGGAGAGTTCGACGATCCCGCCTACATGGCGAACCCTCACGACCGGTGTTTCCACTGCAAGACCAACCTCTACGACAGCATTGCCGAACGCGTTCGAGGCCAAATCGTGTCGGGGGCCAATGTCGATGACCTGGGCGATTACCGACCCGGACTTCGCGCCGCCGCCGATCATGATGTCCGTCACCCATTTGTGGAGGCAGGCATGACAAAGGCCGATGTCAGAGCCGTCGCCGCCCATCTGGAACTCGACGACCTTGCCGAACTACCCGCCTCTCCGTGCCTCTCCAGCCGGGTTCAGACCGGTATCGCCATTGATCCCAGTGTGCTGGGTGCCATCTATCGAGTGGAGAAACGGCTTCGCGCCGAGATCGATGCCAAAACAGTGCGTTGCCGCATCCGCTCAGATGCGGTTGTGATTGAACTCGACGACCAGACGCTGGAGGCTCTCTCCCCCGACCGCCGAATAGCGTTGGGCCAACAGGTCGGCGACCTTGTGCGGTCGAGTGGCCTCGAGCAAGTTGTGACGTTCGAGCCGTATCGCATGGGCAGCGCGTTCGTGAGACCCCAAGCATGACCTCACATTGGGATGTGACACCCGACAGCTCACGCTCGGAGCGGCTCGGCTTTGATGAGACGATCTACTGCTTGAGCAAGTCGGTTGATCAGGTCGAACGCATCGTCTTTGATGCCGCCGAAGCACAGTCTCGCCTGCTGCTCACCCGACTGAACGAAGACAAATTCGACGCACTCCCCGCCGAACTTCGCTCAATCGTGGACTTCGATCCGATCTCCGGCACGGGAATCCTGGGAGAGATGCCAACCATCGCGGCCACGAAGGTTGCGGTGGTGTCAGCGGGAACATCCGACGTTCCAGTCGCCCGTGAGGCGGCGCGAACACTTGCTTACTACGGTCACGGAAGCATCGAAATCTATGATGTGGGTGTTGCCGGTATCTGGCGGCTGATGGAGCGAGTCGAAGAGATCCGAGCAATGCCGGTCGTGATCACCGTCGCCGGGATGGAGGGAACCCTTCCCACCGTGATCGGAGGCCTTGTGCCCGGTGTTGTCATCGCGGTCCCCGCCTCCACCGGCTACGGCGTCGGCTCCGGTGGCATGGCCGCGCTCAACAGTGCTCTGGCAAGTTGTGCGCCCGGACTCGTCGTGGTCAACATCGACAATGGTTATGGCGCAGCGTGCGCGGCTCTTCGAATCCTCAATACCTCAACGAACAACTCGGCCTCTACGTCCTGAACGCTCTCGATCCTGGGTGGCAGTCTCCGCGAGGAACAGTGTCAGGATCCCCGCAAGAACGAAGCTGGCCGAGCCCAGCGATACGGGCTCGGGTGTGAGGTCGTCGACTAACTCAACCCGTCAACCCCATCCCCACTCATGCAGCGAATCATCGTCGATCCCAAAGTGGTGAGCCACCTCGTGGACGACAGTGACACCGATCTCCTCGACCAGATGGTCGAGATCCTGGGCAACGGCACACAATGGCCGCCGATACAAGGTGATGACGTCGGGCATGACAAGCCCCCCGTAATCCTCGCGCTCGGTCAAGGGAACACCCTCATAGAGCCCGAGCAAATCCTCGGTCAGGTGATGGTCCTCGACCACGATGGCGACGTTGTCCATGAGCTGACCAAGCTCCACCGGCAACGCATCGAGCGCGTCGCTGACGATGCGTTCAAACTGGCGCCGATCGATGACCTCCACCGTCGCGAGACTACCGGCATGGGAGGCGACGGGCCGCCAATCGCTCGCTAGGGTCGCAGCGTGTCTGACCGGGTCGACGACAACAGCATTCGCGGTGACGCTGGCGCACTCATCGCCGACCTCACCGACGAGCAACGCGACGCGGTGACCACATCGGCGTCGCCGCTCTGCATCATCGCCGGCGCAGGTTCGGGCAAGACCCGCGTTCTCACTCGTCGGATCGCATGGCAGGCGGCCACCGGCAACATCGATCCACGCCACGTTCTGGCCCTCACGTTCACTCGCAGAGCGGCCGGTGAGCTTCGGCGTCGTACCCGCTCGCTCGGCCTTCGCGACGAGGTCGCAGCTGGCACCTTCCACGGCGTCGCTCTCGCCATCCTTCGCAGTCACTGGGAATCAAAGGGCCGCAAGCCGCCCGAACTCCTCGAGCGCCGAATGGCATTCCTGGCCAAAGCAAACCCAAAACTCGACCGTTCCGTGATCGCGGATCTTGATGCCGAAATCGGCTGGTCACGGGCTCGAATGGTCACACCGGAGCGCTACGTTCAGGCCGCCGCTGACGCCAAGCGTCGCCCACCGCGTAGCTCATCGTTCACCGCCGATGTCTACGCGGCCTACAACGAGGCCAAACGTAAGCGCCGCCTGATCGATTTCGACGACATCTTGGCGCTGGCCCACGATGCGATGACGAACGACGAATCGTTCGCATCGGCGCAACGCTGGCGGCACCGTCACCTTCTCGTCGACGAGTTTCAGGACGTCAATCCGCTCCAGTTTGCCGTACTGCAATCATGGCTCGGCCCGGAGTCGACGCTGTTGGTTGTGGGCGACCCGAACCAGGCGATCTACGGGTGGAACGGCGCAGAACCAGACCTGCTCCGCAACATTGACCAGCACATCTCGGGCATCGCCGTGCTCCATCTCCGCACAAACTTTCGGTCAAGTCCCGAAGTCCTCGCTGCTGCAGGCCGAGTCCTCGGCGAACCAGCCCAGCCGTCTGCACGACCACCGGGCGATGAGCCGACGATTCGAGAGCTCGAGGGAGAGGACGAGGCTGTAGCGATCGCTCGTGCTGTCCGCGGCCGGCATCGCCCGGGTGCACCCTGGCGCCATCAGGCGGTCCTCGCCCGCACTAACGCCCAGCTACCTCCGCTACGAAGTGCCCTCGAGGCCGCGGGAATACCCACGCGCAGTCGTAGCGAAGGCGCCCTGCTGCGTCGCCCCGAGATCATGGATCTCCTCGACGACTGGCACGGCAAACGGCCCCTCAAAATGGCAATCGCCGACACCACCGAGATCGACCCCGACCTCAGCCCCGAGCGGGTGGCGATGGTTGAGGCCTTCCTCGAGTTGGCCCACGATCACCTTGCGCTGGAGAAGAACGCAACCGTCGACGATTTCCTCGGTTCGCTACGAGCAGATGACCGCGGCAATGCTGCCAACGACGGGGTTGAGCTCACCACGTTCCACGGAGCCAAGGGTCTGGAGTGGCCGATCGTTCACCTGGTCGGCCTCGAGGATGGACTGGTGCCGATCGCCTTTGCCAGCAACCGTGCCGCGTTCCAAGAAGAGCAGCGCCTCCTCTATGTTGCCGCCACCCGAGCGGAACGAGAACTCCACGTCTCGTGGTGTCGTCATCGAGCGATCGGCAAAAAGGTTGTGGCGCGGCCACCCTCGCCCTGGTTGTCGGCCTTCACCGCAGAGGCGCCAGCGCTACCCGACGACCGACCGTCGTTCGCTAACATCCGCGCCAAGATCGCTGCACACGCAGACATCGACCTGGCCGCACCGGATGCCTTGCAGAGACAACTCGTGTTCGACGGCGTCGTGCAATGGCGCAAGCAACAGGCCAAAGCGGCCGGAGCCGCCCCGACGGGGATCCTCAGCGATCGCATACTCCATCTGCTGGCCGCCGAGCGCCCGTGCTCAATCGAAGAACTCGCCGAGATAGAAGGCATCGGATCCGTCTATGCCCGTCGCTTCGGCCTGAAAATCCTCGAGATCACCTGCCTCGACGAAAGGTAACGCCGCGGTCTGTTCCCGGCTTGCTCAGTGGCTCGTGCGGAGCCGGGGTTGGGCCACGACCACCACGGTGGCATCGGAGCGGTCGAGCACGGTCTCAACCGTGTGGCCGATGAACGGGCGACCGTCGACGTTGCGAAGCTGAGCGCCCAGGACAACGAGATCAGCAGATTCAGCTTTCGCCGAGTCGACCAAGACCTGGCCGGCAGATTGGCCTTCGGCCATCAGCGTGCGTGGCTCAATGCCTGCGTCAACGGCTCTACCCGCAGCAAGCGCCATCATCTCATCGGCTGCGTTGTGGACTGGATCGAGGACATCGCGTCGACGAGCAAAGATCCGCGGCAGCGGGCTCACCACTCGGTTGACCACATGGGTAAGCACAACCTCGGTGCCGAGTTGGCTTGCGACGGCAAACGCCACTTCCTGAGCCGAGCGAGACGATGGCGTGCCGGTGACCGGCACGATCACACGGCTGAACGCGGGCGGAAGCG
>JAACCU010000340.1 GCA_009937405.1 Actinomycetota bacterium | reverse complement strand
GAGGGACATCTCGCATCAGCCGCTGAGCTGATCCGAGGTTGGTGCGAAACGAATGCGCCCGCCGATGCAGAGGTTGTGCTGCACGAGATACCCGGGCGAACGCCGGTGATCACAATTGAGCTACCCGCATGGGGCGAACCCACATCCGGCGAAACGGTCCTGCTCTACGGCCATCTTGATAAGCAGCCGGAGATGGAGGGGTGGCGCGACGGCCTGAGCCCGTGGACGCCCGTACTGGAAGGTGATCGCCTCTACGGGCGCGGAGGCGCCGACGATGGCTACTCGGCATTCGCCATCGTTACCGCCATCAACGCCCTCCG
Organism: Actinomycetota bacterium; assembly: GCA_009937405.1. Classification (GTDB taxonomy): domain Bacteria; phylum Actinomycetota; class Acidimicrobiia; order Acidimicrobiales; family Aldehydirespiratoraceae; genus JAACCU01. The sequence goes on along the minus strand of JAACCU010000340.1, from coordinate 21,677 downwards.
AGCCTCCGGCGGCACACACTGCCGCTGTGTCGGACTGATCGAGGCCAGCGAGGAAAGCGGCAGCCCCGATCTTCCCGCCTATTTCGACCAGCTCGGCGACTTCCTGGGTGACGTGAACCTGGTGATCGGACTTGATTCCGGTGCGGCCGACTATGACGCTCTGTGGTCAACGACATCTCTGCGAGGTGGAGTCAATGCAGAACTTCGGGTCGACGTCCTTGAACGAGGAATGCATTCAGGTCTGGTCAGCGGCGCCGTGCCGTCGAGTATGCGCATACTGCGCCAGCTTCTCGATCGAGTGGAAGATGCCGAGACCGGTGAGGTGCTACTCGATCGCTTCCACTGCGAGATCCCTGCGGATCGGGTCGCAGAGGCTCAAGCCGCAGCCGCGGCCGGACTCGACCCACGCAATGACATCGCCTACTCCGGGGACACCCGTCCGTCGAGTAATGATGCCGCCGAACTATTGCTGGCCACGACATGGCGACCAACGCTGAGCTATGTCGGGATCGATGGCGCGCCCAAGGTCGCCGACGCGGGAATGGTGCTGCGTCCATCCACCACGCTCGGACTCTCGTTTCGACTACCGCCACTCACTGACCCCGGCCCGGCAGCTGAACAGTTGGTCGAAGTCCTCACTGCCGACCCCCCATCACACGCAACCGTAACCGTGACCATCGACAAGGCCAGCAATGGCTGGAACGCGCCTGCCACTGAGCCCTGGCTCAAAAACGCGCTCGAGTCGGCGTCCACCGCCTACTTCGGACATCACTGCGCCAGCATGGGCATAGGCGGCGGCATCCCCTTCATGTGGATGCTCGGCGAACGCTTCCCCGACGCTCAGTTTGTCATCACCGGCGTCCTCGGTCCGGAGTCCAATGCTCATGGACCCAATGAGTTCCTTCATCTACCCACCGCACGGCGGGTCACCGCCTCAGTCGCTCACATCCTCCACGACCATGCCACTCGATGACATGTGAGTCACCTCGGAGAACTCAATCGTTAGCGAGATCGAGCAGCCGCTCACCCGAATGCCCTGGCCGAGCGTCTCTGGGTCTTATTGAATGGCAGCGACCATCGGTGGCGCCAATCGCCGGATCTTGTCACGAACTGGTACCAACCACCGCCGTTCTCATCCGCTCCCCTCGGCCTCCAACGCCGCCGCCAGGGTTACGGCGTTGTTTCCGTCGCGTTCTTCGAGCGCATCGATGACACTGTCGGCAACTCCGATCGAGGCAAGGACCTCACGCGTGTGGTCACCAATGTAAGGCGCGTGGCGTTCAGGGAACGCCGCCCCTGCGAAGCGGGCCGGAGGTCGGGGGAACCGCATCGGGCCGACAGCCGGATGCTCGGTTTCGACGAGGCTGCCCGCGTGGAGAACCTGCGCATCTTCATGCACGTTGTCGAGCGTGTTCACTCGTGCAACTGGAACGCCAAACGCGTCTAGCATTTCGCAAATCTCGGCCGTCGAGACATCAGCAAGCAGAGCTTCGATCTCAATATTGAACGCAGCCGCTCGAGCGAGCCGCGCGGGCAGAGTCGAGTAGCGCACATCGAGATGCAGTTCGCTGCCACGCCAAATCGACAGCATCTCAAGGGAGTCGTCAGACACGAGCACGATCGAGACATAGCCATCTTTAGCCCGAAAGATCGGGAAGTAGTCGGCGAGTTCACCCTTGTGTCGGATGTTGTCACCCAGCAATGTCCGAGACCACATCATGTCCGGCCACATGTAGTAGAGGGCGGAATCGAGCATGGAGATCGGCAGGTACTGTCCCCGTCCGGTCTTGCCCCGTTGGAGTAAAGCTGCAGTGACGGCTTGAGCCGTTGTCAACGCCGTGACCTTGTCGTAGACAACGGCCCGCATGTTTTTGGGCATATCCCCGCCCTGCTCGGAGGCGGTGCCGGCTGTTGCCTGAATCAGCGGGTCAAAAACTCGGCGATTCACATATGGTCCGCTTTGTCCGTACCCGGAGATCGATGCATAGACAAGCTCTGGGTTGAGGACGCTCAGGGTTTCGTAGTCAATGCCAAGGCTCTTCACCACCCCCGGGAGGTAATTTTCGATCACGACGTCGGCCGTCTGCACGAGCGCCATAAACGCTTCTTTCTCGGCCTCCATCTTGAGGTCAAGAGCCACGGAACGCTTGTTGCGGTTCAAGACCGCGAACATGGCGCCCATTCCAGCGCGCGAACTCCCGAGATACCGGGCCGTGTCGCCAAACAGGGGCGGTTCGATTTTGATGACGTCCGCGCCCTGGTCAGCGAGAACCATCGCCGCCATCGGACCGGAGACGGTCGAGGTCAACTCAAGAACTCGGTATCCGTCCAAAGGACCAGTCATCACATGATCTCCCGTCGTCGTGCCGGGCTGACACTAGTGATCATCAATCGTTGCGGCCCAAAGTCGAAAGACCGTTTGTTCTATGATCGATCTATGACAAGCATCCCCGTGCGTCCCGATCGGACCGTTGATCGTTTCGACCCCGACCCGATCAAGTCATTCACGATGGCGGCTTCCTTGTACACCGATCCGGCTGTCGCCGAACGCGAACGGACAGCGATCTTCGCCGACAGTTGGCAATGGGTCGGCCACGCATCCGATGTCGCTGGGGTCGGCGATTACTTCACCGTATCCGTCGCCGATGAGCGCATCTTCGTCATCCGCAGTGCCGACGGCGAACTGCGAGCCTTCTTCAATGTGTGTCTCCACCGCGGCCATTCGCTTCTGCAGGGGTCGGGGACCCTGAACGGCCTGATCACATGTCCGTACCATGCGTGGGTGTACGAGAGCACAGGTGCTCTCAAGGGCGCACGCATGTCCGACCGGATGCCTGACTTCGACGTCGAAGACTTTCGACTCGCCGACGTTGTCGTCGAGGACTTCTGTGGATTCATCTTCGTGCACCTTGGCACCGCGCCCGAACCGATGGACATCTGCTACCCGGGTTTGCGTGACGTTGTGGCGGCCATCCACCCCAACCCGGCGTCACTCTCTCTAGCTCGCGAAACCCTTTTCGACATTGCCGCCAACTGGAAAAACGTGGGCGACAATCTGCTTGAGTGCTACCACTGCCACACAACCCACAAGGATTTCGTCGACCTGATCGACATGTCGGGCTATCGCAACGAGACCTTTGAGCGTTGGTCCGTCCAAGCCGGCCCGTCCCGTCCAACAAGTGAGGTTTACGAGGTGACATCAGGGGCCCAAGCATTCGCATCGATCTTCACCTGGCCCAACGTGTCCTTCGGCCAACTCCCCGGTCATCGCGGCATCTTCATGTTTCACTTCGTACCGTCAGGGCCCGAAACCACCATGCAACGCCTCGCCTATTACTCCCCCGACGGGGAGGTGAGCGAGTCCGAGGAAGACGCGTTCGACTACTTCAATGAGGTTCTCGGACCCGAAGACGTCGCCCTCGTCGAGGACGTTCAGATCGGCCTCCGATCGATGGGATATCACCAAGGCAAGTTCATTTGCATCCCTGAGCGCCCTGAGATCTCCGAACACGCCGTGCATCACTTCCACTCGATGGTGCTCGAAGCGCTGGGGATGAGTTAGCTCGCAGGGCGTTAGCAATGACCGCGCCGATTCCCGGGCAGCGAAAACCAGGTCAACTACTGGCACGGCTCCTGCATGGTGCGGCTCGGGGTGAGAGGCGACGGGGGGCGAACCGGCACGCGTGTCGCCACAGGTCACGCAGGCTTCGTTCCCGAGAAACAGTGACCTATAGATGGTTAACGGGTTGTGCCCTGAGCTGAAATCTGCATCCATCACCTGGGAATGTTTCACCGGGCACAGATCACAAATTCCGGCTGCTTGAGCGACGTAAGAGTTGCCCGGCCCGACGAGAATGCCAGCGGGCTGACCGGTGAAAAGAACGAATGTCAGTGCGCCCATTGTCTGCCCCCCCGTCCTCACGGTTCAGGCGGATGTCGGCGAGCATCTCACAGACCCTGCTCAGCTACTCCCGAGCTCGGCTAGGCCGTACTCATCGATGAGATCCAGGACTGCATCGACGTCGCCTGTAGTGACATTGGGGTTCATGAAGAGCATGCGGAACGTGTTGAGGCCGGCGACCGGCTGAAACCCGACCATTGCGGTGCCGCGGGATTGCATCCGGGCCTTGATCTTTGGCGGGAGCGCGTGTAGTTCGGCATGCACGTCAGGCGCCAGCCGGCCGATCGATGCCGGGTCAAGATCAAGCGGCCGCAGGTGGGCGGGAACCCAGGCAAAGACTGCGTTCGAAAAGTTGCCGGGCACAACGGCCGCGAAGGCGCCATTCGAAGCCGCAATTCGTGCTCTGGTGTAGTCGGCCATCTTCACGGCGTGGTCGACACGGGTCTCGAACCCGACATCACCGTGATGCTTCCATGCCAACCAGAGCTTCAGTACGTCGATCCGTCGCGCGCACTGAAAGGTGCGATCACCAGAGTCGTAGTCTGCGTAGAGTTTGTCAGGTTGAAATAGGTAGTCAGCGTTGCTCGCGAAGCATGCCGCGAGCTGCTCTGGGGCTCGGATCAGAAGCGCCGTGCACTGCTGGGTCATACCCATCATCTTGTGAAGGTTCCAAACGAACGAATCCGAGCGCTCGACACCTCGAAGCAGATGACGATGCGTGTCCGAGAAGAGCGCGGACCCGCCGTAGCACCCGTCTACGTGAAGCCAAAGTTCATGGGCATCGCAGATATCGGCCAGCTGATTCAAATCATCGAATGCCGAGGTCACCGTGGTTCCTGCAGTACCAATCACTGCGAACGGCACATTTCCAGCATCCCTCGCCCCGGCAATAGCAGCCTCAAGTGCAGCCGGGATCATCGCTCCGGTCGTGTCTGAATCGACCTTGATCACGGCCTCTGTCCCCAGCCCCAAAAGGGCCGCCGACTTCGTGGCCGCGTAGTGGCCGGCGCTTGAGACAAACAAGGTAAGCGACTCGCCCGATGACCCGACACGCACGATGTCTGGCTGACGGCGATGGCGGGCGAGTTGGAGCGCATACAGCGTGGCCGTCGAACCGCCCGGGCAGAACAGGCCCGGTGGCAGTGTTGGAACATGATCTCCGCCCCGGAGATAGCCGGCGATCCGACCGAGCTTCGACAGCACAGCGCTTTCCATCAACGTGAACACGGGTGCAGCTTCGAACGTGGCGCCCGTCGTATTCAGAGCCGCTCCCAGCCAATCGCCAACGACGGCGATGGCATCAGGGCCTGCGAAGTTCTGATTCAGAAACCGAGGGTGAGTGGTATGCACCGAATGCTTGATGACGAGTTCGACGGCGGCGACTATCGCCTCATTGCTCTCCGCAGTCACCTCCTCGTCCAACGACAAGCCAACTGTCGCATCGAACACGGTTAGCAACTCCTGCGGACTGGCAAAGTTGATCACGTCGTCGGGTTCGCTCGGTGGGTCGATCACATAGCGAAGCGCCCGTGCCGCGATCTCTTCTGCCAAACCTGCCACTGCGCTCCCCCACTGCCCGATCTCTCCAGCGTGAGAGACCCCCAACAACTACTACGCCCAGCATAAAAGCACGACTGAAACCTCATCCGCTTGCCCCGCGCCCGACAGTGCCCACCGCCGCGCGTTTGGATGCTTTGCCTGTAGCGACCTGATCAGTGGCGCTAGACGCTACGCCGGGGGCGCCGAAGACAATATCGGCGGCCTCTGGATCGTTGTTGATGTTGGCCTCTGCAACCGGCGTGGCGTTACCGGGCACCTGCGGGACCGGGCCGAGGTAGTCGCTCTGCAGCGGCTTCGACGCCGGGATCGGTATCGATGATGATCTTTTTCAACATGATCTCGTTCCGGTTCAGGATGATCGTATTGACCGCATGTAGTCGTTCAGAAAGGTGCCAGACGGGTCAAGGCGATCCCGCTCGAGCCACCATTGGTCCCAGTCAGCGTGGATCGCCGCCAGTTGCTCGCCGTCGAGATAGTTGACCTTTCCCCAATGGGGTCGGCCCTCGTACTCGAGGAAGATCTCTTCGCACGCTCGAAACAGCGGACCTTCATCGTGATGTATGTCTCGGTGAACTGAGATGGTGACGGTCTCTCGACCGTTCGCCGTGGACAGCCAGACATCATCAGACGCGACGGTTCGGTACTCGACCGGCATCTCGACGTCGGGAAAGTCGAGGGTGACCAGTTCTTTGATCGCTCTGAAGCAATCAGGCCCGCGCTCCATTGGCACGCTGTACTCCATCTCGGTGTGGAGCTGGGCGCGATGGCTCGGATAAACTTCGAAACTCCACGCCACCCGCTTGCCCTCGGCTGCGACCGGGTACTGGGCCGGCTCATTGGTCTCGTTCATCCGTTTCACGAATGCCCGGTCCGTTTGCGGAGACCAGTAGAACTCAAAGCGATCGTTTTCGGCCACCAGCTCCGGGATCCGAGCCTCGACCTCATCACCGTCGGCGACGAACGCACTTTCGGCCAGCCGGTAGGCCTCACGAAGTTGGAGCTCAAGGGCCGTGACGATCCCTATGGATCCCAAATTGAGGCAGGCCACGTTCCAAACATCAGAGGTCTGTGCCGGATCACACTCGATGATCTCGCCCATCGCAGAGGCGACCCGGGCGCCAACAACAGCGGCCGACAGGTTTGCTACGCCACGACCAGTGCCGTGAGTGCCCGTGCCGCAGGCGCCGCCGATGGTCTGTCGGTCGATGTCGCCCTGATTAGAAAGTGCCAGACCATACTGGTGCAGGGCAGGCCCGAGCGCGTAGATCGGTGTGCCTGCTCGAACCCACGCCCGCTGATGGTCCTGATCCACAGACATCACCCCGGACAAGGCTGAGATATCGGCGATGACTTCGCTGTTGGGCACGAGGGGTGCATGGCTGTGGCCTGCGCCTGCCACCCGGATGGTGCGCCCCTGTTTCTGAGCGCCGAGGGCGAGTGCTGCCGCATCTTCTTCCGACCGAATGAAATGCAGTCGGTCCGGTTCTGCGCGATGGCGACCAGACCAGTTGCTCCAATGCGCCATCTCAAACCCCCTATTCCCGCTGAGCCTAGGAGCGTAGATCCTGAGCGCCAGGCCAAGCGTGCGCCGCAATCTTGAACCGCCTCATTGGTCGCTACAGACGGGCAGTGAGGATCGCTTCGATCTCATCGACGGATGCTGACCTGGGGTTGGTGTGTGCTGCCGCGTCGGCAAGGGACTTGTGGGCGATTTCGTTGAGGTGCTCGCCCCCTACCCCGATGTCTCGCAACTGTTTGGGAATGTCGAGTCGCGACAACATCGACCCAATGGCCCCTGCCAGTGACTCATGACTCGTGTCATGGAGCCCCATCGCCTGAGCCATCAGGGCGGTCTTTGGCCCTAGGACGTCTTTGTTGAACTCGAGCACAGGCGGCAACAAGACCGCATTGGTCAGGCCGTGGTGGGTGTCGTACACCGCACCGACCATGTGGCTCATGGCATGAACCAGCCCCAGGCCCTTCGTGAACGAGATGCCCGCCAGACACGAACCAGCGAGCATGGCCGATCGTGCTTCGAGATTTGCACCATCTTCCACCGCCGTTGGCAGGGCGCCCCAGATCAAGCGGATCGCCTCTAATGCAAGTCCGTCGCACAGCGGTGAGAAATCGAGCACCGAATACGCCTCGATTGCGTGCACGAGCGCGTCGATGCCTGTCCATGCGGTGAGATTGGCAGGCAAACCCAATGTCAGTTTCGGGTCGAGGATCGCTGCGGCAGGCCGTTGCAGAGGATGCCACACACATACCTTCACACCACGTTCGGCGTCGGTCACCATGGCGGTACTTGCTGTCTCGGCTCCAGTTCCGGCCGTGGTCGGAACGCAAACCAGGGGCACCAGGTGAACGGGAGCGAGGTCTGGACTATTTCCAGAGTCGTAATCGAACGCCCACAGGGGTACACCATTGTTCGCGATGAGGCTGACCGCCTTGCCCCCATCCATGCCGCTCCCACCACCGATCGCCACGACACCATCGTGACCACCGTGACGAAAGGCTTCACAGCCTGAGGAGATGTCGGCACCGACAGGGTTGGGTGAGATTCCTGCAAACACATCGGCCTGCAATCCTGCACCTCGCAAGCCATCCATGGACTGGCCAATGAACGACAGATCGGCACTACCACGGTCGGTAACTACGAGCGGGTTCGTCATCCCGGCAGAGGCACAGATTGACGCCAGCTCGCCGAGGCGACCCGGCCCGTAGGCGATGGGGACGGGAAAGCTCCAGTCAGCGGGAGCGAGCAGATCCATCGGCTTGGCCTATCGGACTGCGGGCGTACGTGCAATCCGGTCGCCTGAAGCCGGGTCAAGGTGCTGTCGGGCCCGACAGGCCATTCTCAAGATCGCCGGCTCTGTGAACGCGGCTCCGCCCACAATTTCGGCTGCCCCCCCTCACTTCCGCCTCGATAGCGCCGATGGCTCCGAGTGGCATGGAGCAGATGGCGTGTGGGCCAAGAAGTAGACCGTCCAACTGGCTGGCGCTTCCCGGCGCGGACGACGATCTACTTCCTTGTTGTCGCAACCATCTCCATGGGCGCACTCGCATTCGTCGGTCTCGGTGAGATTCGCGACATCAATCAAGACAACACCGAGATACGAGTCGATCGCGCCGCTCGATCAGCCACTGCCCTCTACCTCGCCTTTCACGACGGCTTCGAGGTCGAAACGAACCGAGAGGGTTCTCCCCACACGGTGACAATCAACTCTGGTAGCCACCTGATACCGGACCCTCATCTCGACGAGCTGCTTGACACGATTGCCGGCGTCAACCAAGGCGCCGCCAACGTCTTTCGCTTCAATCACGAAACGAACACATTCGATCGCATCTCCACAACGTTCCGCACTCCCGAGGGCGAACGTGTCGGTGGCACCACAGTGGAGCCGGTACTCATCGCCGAAGGCCATCCGGCGTTCGAAACGGTCACCAAGGGCCAGCCCTATGTCGGGGAAGTGCCCGTGGCCGGACGATCCCGTTACGCCTACCTGACCCCAATTGTCGAATCTGATGGTCGACTCGTAGGGCTCCTGGCGGTGGATGTTGGTTGGGTCGACGATCTGAATCGCATCAACTCATTGGCTGCGAAGCGAGCACTGGTATCGGTAACGGTCTTGTTGACGCTCATGGCCGTGCTCGGCGTGGTGGTAATGTTCCTCGCGTTTCGCCCCATGCACCGCCTTATCAGGAGTGTTCACGATCTCGGCTCTGAACAGGGTCCGGCCTCCGTCCGTTTGACCAGCCGGCGAGACGAGATTGGATATCTCGCCGTCGGCCTGTCCAAGGTTGCCGATCTTCAACGAGATCTCGAGTACCGGGCCTACAACGACGGACTCACAGACATTCCCAACCGGGCCGGCTTTGTGCGTGAGCTTGATCGCCGCTTCGAGGATCTGCGAGCTCAAGCCGACCCCCAGCCGGCATTCGCGCTGCTCATCATTGACCTCGACGGATTCAAAGAGGTCAACGACGGGCTCGGACATCAAGCGGGCGACGAACTCCTTGCGTCGCTATCAGCGTCGCTGCACAGTGACTTGGAACCCGGAGAGTTCCTGGCGCGTCTCGGAGGCGATGAGTTCGCGTTGCTGACTGCGCCCGGTCACACCGACAGCCAGAGCGCAACGGACGTTGCTGATCGGGTTACACGGGCAATCTCGGCACAACACGAGACCAGTGCGGGCGAAATGAACGTCACTGCAAGTATCGGAGCGACCCTTGTGCCAGACCAGAGTGCGACTCCTGAACTCGCGCTGAACCACGCTGACCTGGCCCTCTATTCCGTGAAGGCCACCAGCCCTGGCAGATTCCAGTTGTACCAAACAGCTTTCACATCGCCGAGCCAGCGCCGGGTCCACATCGCAACTGAGCTTCGCCGGGCCCTCGATAACGGTGGGCTTCGCCTTGAGTACCAGCCGCTCTTCGGTGCCGACGACGGCGTCCTTCGTGGGGTCGAAGCCTTGGCGCGCTGGACGCACAAAACCGAAGGACCAATTCCGCCGATGGAATTCGTCCCGGTGGCTGAGTCGACGGGCCTCATCCACGATCTCGGGTTCTGCGTCCTGGAACTGGCCTGCGACCAGATCAGCGCATGGAGCAAAGAGGGCTTGCAGCCTCCGGTCGTCAGCATCAACGTTTCGCCTATACAGCTCAGGCATCCCGATTTCGTTTCCGTGCTCGAGGACTGCCTCCGTCGTCACCGAATCCCTCACAACAGCGTGTGTCTTGAACTCACTGAGAATGCTCGTATGGCGCACGAAGACGGCCGCCACATCGATCTGCTCAATCAGCTCGTCGCGCTCGGCGTGACGCTTTCGATCGACGACTTTGGAACCGGTTACTCGTCGCTCAGCTATCTCCATAATCTCCCTGTCCACGAGGTGAAGATCGATCGGATGTTCATCGCCGGAGCAACCCACGATGCCAGGCAGGCCAAGCTGTACACAGGCGTTGTTACCCTGGCGGCGAGCCTCGGACTTGACGTGGTGACCGAGGGCATCGAAACGAGCGAAGAGTTGGGGCTGGCGGTCACAAGTGGCAGCGGCCTGCTGCAGGGCTTTTACTTGGGGCGCCCGGTGGCGCCCGACGCAGTTGCAGCCTGTTTCGGCATGCCGGCCCCGAACTGGCTCGCCGAATACGCGAAGCAGAGGCCGTAGTCTCCGTCTCAGGCGCCGCACTCCTCGAGCAATTCGACCAGAACATCGCCGTGACAGCCCTTTGGGGCGCACCAACAACCCAATCGCTGGCCTCTCAACTCCTCCAGCGACGCCATGAGCTCTGGTTGAGCGACGACCCACTCTCGGTACGCGGCAATTGCACGCGAGCGCTCAGTATCACTCTCGTCCGCCATCACAAATGGGTTACCCCACTTGCTCGAGGCAATCCCATGCTCTGGCACCTCGCGCCCGATATATACGTCATATTCTTCGTGCAGGTTGTGAACAACAGAGGTCATACCCCACAATCTCACATCAGCGGCAGTCTGGGGGTCGTCCCGACATCTGGCCTCTGGTCAGAGGAGTTGACAGAGACGACGCGCCTCATAGATCGATGCCGCAATGCCGCGGCCAGCCACTGCGTCGCCGACGCGAAAGAGCCGAAACCCGCTCGAAAATACTGGTTGCCGCTGTCCCGTGGTCAGCGCATCAATATCCACCGATCCACCATTGGCGGATGCCGCTCGGAGGTCCCTGTACACGTCATCGTTGGGGCTAACACCGTGTTCGACAACAACCGCCTCGACCATACGGGAGACCTCAGTGCGGGTGTGGACGTTTCGAAGCATGGCCTTGAACATCGAGCCATCACGCTCCACGCCGATCAACTGATGATCGGGGGTCATCACGACATTGTTCTCGTACAACATTTGCAAATAGGCGGGCCCCGTCGTTGCGGCCAGATCCTGAGCAACCAAACGGTCCGGCGTCACCAGTTCGATAGCGGAAACCCCTCGTCCGGTGAGGTATTCCGCGACTGAGGGAGCGATCTCTGCACCATGGTCGTCGTAAATCAGCACCTGACCGCGCACCCTGACATGTCCAGCAAGGACATCCCATGTGCTGTGAACAAGGTCTTCGCCCCACGAGAGAAAACTGGTGTCGGGAAGCCCGCCCGTCGCAACGATCACAAGATCGGGTGCCTCTCGGGCGACATCGACGTGATCGACAAGGGTATTCAGGCGGATGTCAACGCCCAACTGAATGACCTCGGCCTCGAGCCACCCGACGATTCCCGCAAGTTCGGCTTGGCGCTCGCTGGCCCGGGCCGCCAGAACGACTTGACCACCAACACGATCCTGAGCCTCGAACAGCATCACCCTGTGACCCCGCTCGGCAAGTACACGAGCTGCCTCAAGGCCTGAGGGACCGGCACCGATAACCAGCGCCTTCTTCGCTGGACCACTCGATCGTGACACAAGCTGGGGAATGTTGGTCTCGCGCCCAGTGGCAGGATTCTGGATACACACCGATTCCAGTACCTGATGGAGTCGATTGATACAAAAAGACGCCCCCACGCAGACGCGAATGCGGTGCTCGTCGCCCCGCTCTAGCTTGGCGACGATATGGGGATCCGCGATGTGGGCCCGAGTCATTCCTGCCAGGTCGATCAGTCCGGAAGCGATGGCATGACGGGCCGAGGCGACGTCGGTAATTCGCGTCGCGTGAAGCACCGGGATATCGATGGTCTGCTTTATTGACGATGCAAGCGACACAAACGGCATCAGCGGCGTACCCGACGGAGGAATGGCCTTGGAAAGACCTTCTTCAGTTGCCAGTGACGAACTGGTGATGTTCATGAAGTCGAGCAATCCCGATGCTGCGAGACGCTGTGCAATCTCCGCGCTCTCCTCGCGGCGTAATCCACCGATCTGTCCCTCATCACCGATCATTCGGATGCCAACCAGAATGTCTGTCCCGATGGCCTCTCGTATGGATTCGAGGACCTCGATGGTGAAGCGCAGTCGGTTCTCGATCGAGCCGCCGTACTCGTCAGTTCGGCGGTTAGCCAAAGGCGTCCAAAACTGGTCGACGAGGTGACTGGTGGCGCAGAGTTCAACACCATCGAGACCGCTCGATCGGGCTCGTAGGGCGGCCGCGCCAAAGTCGGCCACGACCCGGCGTATGTCAGCGTGCTCCATCTCCTTTGGCCATCCACGGTGCATGGGTTCGCGAATCGGGGATGGAGCAATTGTCGGCAACCAGTCTCCGTCGTTGGAGACATTGCGTCGGCCCATGTGGGTGATCTGGCAGATCACGGCAGTTCCATGCCGGTGAATTCGTTCGGTCATCAGGCCGAGCGGTTCGATGATCGCGTCGGATCCAAAGTTCAGCTGACCCCAAAGCGACGCAGAGTCAGCTGACACATTGCTGGATCCACCGATCATGGTGAGGCCGATGCCGCCTTTGGCTTTCTCTTCGTGGTACGCCACATAGCGCTCATTTGGCGTTCCGTCGGTGTTGTAGCCGGGGGCGTGACTGCTCGAAAAGATCCGATTCCGCAGCTGGATGTGTCCAAGCGTGAACGGTTCAAGCAGCGGGTCAGTCGCGTTCATGTCATGTCCTCAGCAGAAATCTCCGACATCCGACGGGCCACGAAGTCCAGCAATTCAGTCTCGGTTTCATCATCTATGGGTGGTTTCTCATAGCCAGCGAGAAGCGCGTCGGCACGTTCAAAGCCGAGAGTGGCTGTGTCTTTCGAACCGGCTTCCTCCCATTGCTCGAAGCTGGTTTGGTCCATCAGCGCTGGCATATGAAATGCCGTGGTGTAGTTGGCGATGGTGTGGGCAGCCCCAAGATAGTGCCCGGCGGGGCCAACTTCTCGAACGGCCTCCATCGCCTCGGCGAAATCATCGAGACGGGGTCCCCGGGCGTAGCGAATCCAACCTTCGGCGATGTCGGAGTCGGTGCAGTATTTGGCCAGGTTGCAGGTAAGCCCGTGTTCGGTCCATCCCCCGCAGTGGGTGATGAGATTGATGCCGCCAAGAACTGCCGCATGCATGTTCATGTTGGCCTCGTAGCCGGCCTGAGCATCGAGATTTTTCGAACCTGTGTGCATCCCGACACTGCGAACCGGAAGACCGTAGAAGCGAGCTAACTGGCCGGCCATGAGCAACATGTGAGCGAGGTCAGGCGTGCCCGTCATCGGTGAGCCAGTTCGCATATCGACGATCATCAAGAACATGCCGTAGATAGTTGGCGAACCCGGATTGATCGCTTGGGAGAACGCACAACCAGCGAGCGCTTCGGCGTTCAGTTGGGCGATGCCCCCGATCGTGCTGGCGGGCGTGTTCGCGCCCGCCAGAGCGAACGGGGAGTAGTACACGGGTTGTCCGGCGCGGGCATAGACGATTGCTGCACTGAGCATCGACTCGTCCCACACAAGGGGTGAATTGCCGTTCATGAACCCAGTGATCACTGCGTTATTCTCGACGAAATCAGCCCCATGCACGATCTTGGCCATGTCGATGGTGTCTTGGGCTTGACCCGCACCTTGACACGATCCGATGCTGATCTTGTCTGTGTAACGCATTGAGTCGGCGTAGTAAGCGAGGTGTCGATGCGCAATATCGACATCGGTGGCCTCGCAGTGAAACCCCCCAGCAATATTGATCGGTGACAGTTGATGGCTCAGCTTGATGCACTCGATGTTGTCAGCGCGGGTGGCGTAGCGGCGCGTGCCATCCCGGTCGAGAAAGAACGGGCTCCCCGAGTTGGGCGAGAGAGCCATGTGGCGGCCACCGATCTGCACAGAGTGGGCAGGATTACGAGCGTTGAGCGTGAACTGCGCTGGTGCCTGGCCGACGAGACCCAGCAGCAGTTCACGGTCGATCCGGACTCTTGTGCCCTCTACCTCGGCGCCGGCCGTACGCCAGATATCGACTGCTTCGTCATAGCGAAATTCGATTCCTACTTCTTCGAGGATTCGCATCGAGGCCTCGTGCACCATTTCGACTGACTCCTGAGGGAGCACTTCATAGAGCGGGATGTTTCGTTCGAGCGGCAGTGCCGTTTGCCGTTCGCTTCGGCTTCGGCCTCGACCTCGGCGCCGTCGAGTGGGCGCGGTCATGATCACGTTCCGTTCTGAAGACTGGACCCGTAGGCCCAATCGTTGTACGTGTCCTTGTCGCGCAGGACATGTTGGCTTGCTTGGTCCGGGGGAACATGGCTCCAGTCCGCGGCCCCTGACATGGCCGCCACTGACCGGAGGAATTGTCGCCGCCGTTGGCTGGCGTGGACCTCGCTGTTCAACACCTCGATGTCCCAGCGATCTGCCGTGAGAGTTCGGAGTTCGGTGGCCACCGACAAGTATCCAGGATCAGCCGCAAGGTTGTGCAACTCGTGGGGGTCAGTTTCAAGGTCGAATAGCTGCTCCGGGTCGCAGCCACTGGTGATCAGTTTCAACGAGCCCCGTTTCACCATCAGGATCGGGGCAGTTGCCCCTTCCGCCAGGTTCTCGCCATAGACGATGTCGTCGAGGCGTTCGTCGCTGCCTTCGTCCATCAGCGTGGCGAGGCTCCGGCCGTCGAGCCGATCGGCTGATTCTGCCAGCGCCTGTTTGCCAGCCAACTCACACAAGGTCGGCAGTAGGTCAACCAGAGACACATTGTCGGTGACTCGCTTTGGCCGGAATCGTTTTGGCCACGAACCCAGTAACGGGATCCGCGAGGCTCCCTCAAAGAACGACTTCTTGTACCAGAGGCCCCTCTCCCCCATCATGTCGCCATGGTCGGTCGTGAACACCACCACCGTGTTGTCAACCAATCCTGTTTCGCTGAGTGTGGCCAGTAGCTGACCCACAAGATCGTCGATATAGCTGATCGAGCCGTAGTAGCCATGCCGCGCTCGACGAATCTGTTCCTCGTTTGGCTCGAAGTCAGACAAGCCGTACTGGGCTCGAAGACGCAAGCTGTACGGGTCAGCGTCAACCGCCGCGATTCTCTCAACCACCGGCAGGTCAATGTCCTCCGAGCGATATCGATCCCAGTGTTCGGGACGGCACTGGTAGGGGTCGTGGGGATGGGTGAACGATGCGGTGATCAGCCATGGCTGATCACCATCGAGGGCTTCTCGGCGGGCGACGTCGAAAAGTTTTCGACGTGTTCGATGAGCGACCTCGTCGTCGTAATCCATCTGAACAGTACGAAGGTAGGGACCCGCGAGTTCAAAGGAGCGAGAATCGTTGCTGTGTTCCTCACGGACCTGCGTCCAGTCACCGGTCCAACCGAAACTGGATGGATAGATGTCGGTGGTGAGCCGTTCGTCGAATCCGTGAAGTTGGTCGGGGCCCACGAAGTGCATCTTGCCGATCAACGACGTGTGATAGCCGGCGGCGCGCAGATAGTGAGCGAACGTGGGGGTAGAGCTCGCGAATTCGGCTCCATTGTCGAAAGCCCCGATCTCCGACGCCAATCGGCCTGAGAGCATCGAGAATCTTGACGGCGCGCAGAGAGCGAAGTTTGTGTACGCAGATTCGAAGACCACTGACTGCTCGGCTAACGAATCAAGGTGGGGCGTCTTCGCCACGGCGTTTCCATACGCGGGCAGAAACGATGCCGCGAGCTGGTCGACCTGGATGAGGAGGATGTTTGGTTGGTCGGTCATGCTGCTGCCACCGATACCCCGAGAACTGCTGAGACCTCGGCGGCCGCAGCGACGACTGCCTCTTGGATCTCCACATCGAGCGCGGCATCGAATCGAAACGTTGGTCCATGACAGTGGATGGCTGCGACCGGTTCCCCTGAGGCATCGAGCACGGGTGCCGCTACCGATGAGATGCCTTCAGCGAACTCCTCGCGCGTCCAACAGAAACCGTCTTGGCGAATTTGGTCGAGTCGGCGACGAATCATGCTCGGCTCGACCACTGACTTGACGGTGAACTCGGCAAGCGGTTGTTGAAGGTAGCGGTCGACAAGCATGGCGGGCCAGTGAGCCAGAATCACCAAACCCGACGAGACGACATGCAGTGGCAGCTGATAGTTGGTGAACTCGCGAACCTGTATCAGGTTGGAACCGCTGACTTCAGCGATGTAACGCACCTCATCACCCAATGCAATCGACATTCCGCAGGTTTCGCCGGTGACACCGACCAGATCGACGAGAGTCGGATCGGTTATGGCACGCAGGCTGCCCGTGCGGTCCATGCCAATCGCCAGTCCCTGAAGAACGGGTCCTGGCCCATATCCACCGTCGTCTTCTCGAGAAACAACCGCCAGCTCACACAATGTGGCAAGCAGTCTCGCCGCGGTACTCACCGCCAGATCCGCTTCGGTTGCGAGATCGGTGAGCGAACGCCCACCCGGTGCACACGCGATCAACAAAGCGACCGCCCTCTCAACGCTTTGCACGCTCACGACACACGTCCACTCAGTTCATGGGGTAACCACATGGTGGGAAACACTACCACTCTGCGGCATCTTGGTTGGGCTCAGACCCCACCTCCACCCACCTCACGTTTTGATTCAGGCCACGCCCATCACATGCCCTCGATGCCCATCCATAGACTCCGAAGTCGGCATCCTTTCACTCGACCCCCAATTCGAGCACTAGCTTCACGTCGTGCAGCTTGACCCGATCTATCGCGAGGTTCCTCGTCTACGCGCCGGCTCCGCCGAGAGCATGGCCCATTTGGAGTCGCAAGGTTTCGTGGTCATCGCCGGTGCGCTGTCGCCCGACGAGACCGCTCAGGCCCTCGATCTCACGTGGGACTATCTTGAGGCACTCGGCACCGGCATTGATCGGCACGATCCAGCCACGTGGGACGACGATCGCTGGCCCGTGGCTGTCCACGGTGGCATCATCCCAAGCCAGGGCATCGGCCACAGCGCGGCCCAATGGTTCATTCGAGCCGTGCCCGACGTCAAGCGGTCGTTCGCCGCGGTATGGGACGACGACGACCTGCTCGTCAGCTTCGATGGCATGGCACTCTGGCGGCCCACCGCCGTAAACCCAGGGTGGCGGACCAATCGGGGTGGCTCCTGGCTCCACATCGACCAGCACCCCATCGGTCGGCCCGGCTTTCACTGCGTACAGGGATTGGTGTCCTTGCTGCCCTCCTCCCCCTCCACCGGCGGAAACGTCATCATTCCCGGCTCCCACAAACTTTTTGAGTCGATTCCCAACCTTTACACGGAGCGACTGAGTCGAATCGACTCAGGTATCGACCACTTCCGATTCCCCATCGATGATCCGCTACTGGCATTAACGCCGCCGATCATGCCCCACATCGAAGCCGGCGATCTCCTGCTGTGGGATTCACGGACCGTGCATTGCTCAAGTCCGGCCATCGACGCAGAAGGCGATCCTCGAACGGGCTTGCTCCGCGCCGCCAGTTTGGTCTGCATGATGCCGCGCTCGCGGTCGAACGCTTCGGTCATCGCCAGACGCAGGGATGCTCTCGCCAGTCGGACGTCGACCACCAACTGGAGTGATCGTTTCATCGACGCCGACCAGTTCCCTCAGATACTCGCCGAAGCGGGCCGTTCCTTCGTTCTCCCACCGATACCTCAACTGTCACCCGAACAGGACGCTCTCGTCGGGTAGCACTAGATCTCGAAAACGGGAGCCGATTGTCGGATCCGGCCGACATCAGGGTCGTCGATATCGTTGATGCTTTGGTTGACGACCACCTGAGGATGCTCGTGCAGTGTGCTCCTCGATTCCACCCGTGAGGCAGGAACATCGTGGTCCCACAGCTTTTGCAACAGCTGATCGAGATCATCGTGGGCGGTGACGGCATCCTCGATCAGGACGAGAAGTTCCGCTCTCGCTTTGCGACGCGACCGCTCGTCGGCAAGTGACGGGTCATCCAAGAGACCCCCGAGTCCGAGCGCCCGCATGGCCCCCGTCATCTCCTGGTCGGACACAACGCTGTAGGCCAGGTGGCCGTCGCCCGCGGTGCTCAGGCGGTAGAACCCGGAGTAGTCGGGCTTGACGGCAAGGTTGTCGGTCTCGACAAACGTGTGGTTGTACATGCCGTCGGGCCAGTTGAAGTGAATACCGCAATCAAGCATGTTGATCTGAACGTGCTTGCCGACACTCGTGCCGCTTTCGATCCGTTGTTGTGCTCGATCGAGAAGGGCACCAAGCGCCGCCTGCGCGGCATAGAGCGATGTGACCTTGTCAGCCAGGATGCCCTGGAACAGGGCTGGTCCACCGGTTTCGGGATCGACCTGGGTGTCGCAGATGCCCGCCGCGGCCTGAATAATCGGGTCGTAGACCCGAAAGCCTGACATCGGCCCTTCGATGCCAAACCCCGAGATCGACAAGCAGATCCAGCCTGGGTTGCGAGCATGAAGTGTGTCCCAGCCGAGTCCGATGCGCTCCATCGCTCCGGGCCGGAAGTTCTGCACCACCATGTCGGCGCCATCGATCAGTTCGAGGATTTCTGCGAGACCGCTTTCGCTCTTGACGTCGATCGTGCACACCTCTTTGCCCAGGTTGCACGTCGTGTACATCGCAGAGACACCATTTCGACTCGTACCGACATAGCGAGCAATATCGCCGCGCCCAGGTGCCTCAACCTTGATCACCCGAGCCCCTTGCTCCCTCAGCATTCGAACCGCGAAGGGGCCAGAGACAACGGTGGACAGATCGACGATGACAAGACCGTCAAGAAGTGTTCCCATGCAGAGAGTCTTGTCCGAGGAGGGCGTGCGGTCCGGGACACCTGCCGCCGGGTCTCAGGCCTTGGCCGCGTCCCGGGTGCCGTACTGACCGCGCCCGCTCATACGCAGCACTACCTCGTCGTCCTGATTCAACATCTCACTTCGGAACGTAACGGTGCCCCGGTGCGGTTTCGTCGAGGAACGATTCGCTTCGAGAACGGTGTAGCTCCCTGTCAGCGTGTCCCCGGGCCGCACTGGGTTGAGCCAGCGCAGCTCCTCCATCCCCGATGCCCCTTGGCTACTCGAATCGTTGAGCATCCCGTCGCACATCAGGCGCATGTAAAGAGCGCAGGTATGCCATCCGCTTGCGATCAGACCCTTGAACGGCGGCTCCATCGCAGCCTCAGGGTCGACGTGGAAGGGCTGAGGATCGAACTGTCGGGCGAAGTCGATGATTGCCTCCTCGGTGACTGCGACGGAACCCAACTCGATGACCTCGCCTACCGCAAAATCTTCAAAATACTTCGTCATGGCCCGCTGGCTACCATGCCGCTGCCCGTTCGGCCAATCTGGCGTTCAAGCTGTCCTGCCAAAGAACGTCCTCAGTGCCGCTTGCGACATTGAGGCGTCAGGACGCTCATTGAACGCAAAGATGACAACGGATCTCGTGGTGGATCCGACAACCGTTGTGACTCGATGCAATGCGTTTCGACCTCGAAACACCACAAGGTCTCCGGGGCTGAAATCGAGCGTGCAAACGGGCCCGCCTTCATCAAGCACCCGCTCAACGTTGTCGAACCCCATACCCCCGGCATCAGCATCTCGGGCCTCGGGCACATACTCGAACACGCCGCCACCCTCTGGGGCTTGAAGCAACATTGTTACCGATGATGCCGAGGTGTCGAAGTGCCAGCCCAGCCCCATCTCGGCATTTGCCACGCTGATGACGATCGTAGACAGCTTGTGTGCGTAGGGGAAAAGGCTCTCAAGCCCCAGCACAAACCCAAGGAACGATCGAAACGGCGGATCAGCGTAGATCTCCCGCAGTGGCGAATCGCCCACAATCAGGTCGTCGGCGATGAGTCCCTTATTGCTCACCACCGGACGATTGAAGGGGTGAGTATCTGCGAGCTCAGGGTCGATGGCCGTGAGATACACGTTGTGGACGGCGTCGGAGTAAAAGGCAGCGGACTCGAGGGCTGCCGATTCTGCCGCCGCGTGCTGGATCACTTCGTCAGTGAAGAAGCCGCGCAGGACGAGGACGCCTTCAGTCTCGAGTTCGTCACGGCAACGATTTCGAAACTCGGCCTCGCTAATCGGGTGTCTGGCAATATCAAAATGGCGACTTGTCAACGGTTCGGTTCTCACCTTCGTTCACGACATGGGGATGACGCCTCTCGCATATCTCAGATCTTGACAGATCAGCGCCCGGCTGTCTCTCGTCCCCACCCTCGCCCCCTAAGCAAATCGCTCCGTTGAACCCTGGCACCCGTGGATGGAGCGTGGACCCCCTATGTCGAGCCGCACACAGCCGGTGGTCGGGTGCAGGGCGGCTCCGTTCATGGCCTCGCCCGAGGACCGAGCCAACCAGTCCACCCACACTGACCTGATACCCGTCGGCCTCGGGGACAGAGTTCAGGAAACCGCGGCGATCGCGGCCCAAATCCGGTCTGATGTGAGCGGCGTCTCCATGTGGGTGATGCCGGTGGGGGCCAGCGCGTCAATGACCGCGTTGTAGACCGCTGGAATCGCACCAATGGTGCCCGACTCCCCGATCCCTTTCGCTCCGAGCTCGTTGGCCCATGTCGGTGTCTCGAGATGGAGAACCTCAAACGAGGGAAGCTCAGCCGCCGAAATCACCTGGTAGTCCATGAAGTTACTCGTCAACAGATTGCCGTCTTCGTCGTACACGATGCGTTCGAGGAGCACCTGCGCGATGCCCTGAGCAAGACCACCGTGCACCTGGCCTTCGGCAATGAGGGGATTGAGAAGCGTGCCGGCGTCATCAACAGCAATCATTCGCCGCAACTTCGTGGCTCCGGTATGGCGGTCGACTTCTACAACGGCCACATGGGCACCACTCGGAAACGTCGGTGTCTCCGAAGTGAAGTCATCGAACTCGTAGAGAGGCTCGTCGAGGCCAGCGGCCAAATCACTCCAGGACAACGAAATCGCTGGGCTGCCCACCACATGGAAGACCGCCAAGTCGGCGTCAAGCACGATGTCGGCCTCGTTGGCTTCCAGCCGTTCGGCGGCAACGTGCCGAGCCGCGTCGACGAGCTTCGTCGATGCATGGGCAAGCGCTGAGCCACCGAGTTGCACTGATCTCGATCCGACAGTGAGCCCACCGCGCGGCACCTGGTCGGTATCGCCATGGATGACGTCGATCATGTCGAGCGGTATGCCCGTGCAATCCGCGACGATCATGGACCATGTCGTGTCATGCCCTTGCCCGGCCGGGGTCGCCCCCGAGGTCACGCGGGCGCGGCCGTCTCGGCCCAACTCGACCGAGCCAAACTCTCCACCCGGGCTGCTCGCGGTGATCTCGACATAACACGAAATGCCGATGCCGAGCAGCGTGTGGTCACCGCGATCGCGAAG
>JAACCU010000339.1 GCA_009937405.1 Actinomycetota bacterium | reverse complement strand
TGGACACCGCCGGCGCCGAGATGTACGCCACGATTTTCTCGCTCATGCTGTCGGCTCACCAGCCCGGCACGATCATGACCGGCTCCGACGACGGCCTCGTCCATGTCTCCACGAACGACGGCGGGGACTGGCGCGACGTCACCCCCGAAGGCCTACCCGCCAACTCCCAGGTGACGATGCTCGCCGAGTCACCCCACACCGCGGGCACGGTTTACATGACCGTCGCTCGTCAGAAGGAAGGCGACTATGGCGCGTACGTCTACAAGACCACCGATCTCGGTGAGTCGTGGACGCGCATCGACAGCGGCATCCCAGACAACGACTTCTGTCGTGTCGTGCGCGAGGACCCGGGCCGGCAGGGCCTGCTCTACCTCGGCACCGAGTTGGGCCTGTGGGTGTCGTTCGACGATGGTGCCACCTGGCAATCGCTCCGGAACAACCTGCCCGTCACCCCCGTGTACGACCTGATGGTGAAGCACAACGACCTGATCGTCGCCACCCACGGTCGGTCATTCTGGATCCTCGACGACGTCACCCAACTCCACCAGGCGGCCGACGCAGCCGGCACCGGGTCGCATCAGCTATACCGGCCACACGACACGGTGCGGGTGCCGCTCCATCTGTTCGCCGCGTGCTGGGGGAGCCTCAGTGGAAAGAACTACCACGTCACCATCGGACAGAACGCCACGTTCATGCTCGAAAAGGAAGAGACCGGCCACAAGGTCAAACACATGCTCGACGCCGGCGATGACCCCCGCGACGGTGTGAAGATCAGCTACTTCCTGAGCGAGATTCCCGCTGAGCCGATCACGCTAACGATCGTCGATGCCGCCGGTAATGAGGTCGAGTCGTTCACGTCCGACATCCCCGAGAACGAGAAGGACCGCGAGGGCTTCTACCTCACCGCGAACGAGGGAATGAACCGGTTCCAGTGGTCGATGAACTACCCGTCCGGGGCGAAGATGGTCGACACCGACTTTCATGGTCGACCCGGTGGACCGCTTGCAATGCCGGGTACCTACACCGTGCGCCTCGATGTGGGCGATTGGTCCGACACGCAATCGTTCGGTCTGGTCAAGGATCCGCGCGTGACCACGAGCGATGAGGACCTTCAGGAGCAGTTCGACCTGCTGATGCAGATCCGGGACCGTCTCTCCGAGATCGCCGAAGGCGTCAACACTTGCCGTTCGCTGACGAAGCAACTCAGCGAATGGGCCGGGCATCTCGACGACGTCGATGGCGGCACTGACTCTGCTGATGCAGCCCGTGCCCTCGCCGATGCCCTGACGGGTGTTGAACAAGAGCTCGTCCAGCCGGAGTTCACGGCGCCAGGCGACACCCTCAACTACCGCGAGAAGCTCTTCGAGAAGCTGGGGGCGCTGCCCCCGGTCGTGTCGAGTGCCGATACTCGCCCAACCAAACAGTCCCATGCCGTGTACGACAAGTTGTCGGGCCAAGCGGATGGACCCCTCAGGATTCTCGCCAGCCTGATCGACGAAGATCTCGGCGCGCTCAACACTGCAGTCTCAGGACTCGGCCTCGGCGCTATTCACGCCTGATCAAACCCATGGACGTCATTGCCCTGATTGGGGTTCTCGCTCTGGTGTACGTGTCGTTCACCATCTCCGCGTCCGCCGGGCTCGGCGGCTCGTTGGTGTTGGTGCCGACCCTCGTGCTTTTCATCGGGCCGAAGGAGGGTGTGGCCTTGGCGGCACTCCTCCTCGCCAGCAACAACGTGATGAAGATCATCGCCTACCGACGCACGCTCCCGTTCCGGGCTGCGGCGTGGATCGTGGCGTTGATCGTCGCCGGCGCCGCGCTCGGGTCGGTACTGCTCGTTGGCGCGCCAGCCACAGCAGTCACCGTCGCCGTCGTGACGGTGTTCGCCATGTCCGTCATCGCTGAACGGTTCGAAATCACGCCGGTTCGTACCGGCTTCGCTCCCCTGCTCTCGTTCGCATCCGGAGCGTCAAGTGGCTTCTCCGGCACGTCCGGGCCGCTCAAAGGCGTGGCTATTCGCAATCTCGATCTTGACCGCAGGCACTTCGTCGGCGCGGCCTCCCTGGCATCATTTGCCGGCGATGCCACCAAGACCGTGATCTTCGCCGAAGCTAACCTTCTGGGCCGATCCTCAGTGCTTCTCGCTCTCGCCGCGGTCCCGTTGATGGCCCTTGGAACCTGGACTGGATCGACGCTCAATGAGCGCGCCGGAGAGCAGACGTTCGCCATTCTCTTCTGGACGGTGATGACGGGCTACACCGTGCGGCTGGGAATTCTTCTTGCCTAAGCGGGCTGCTCAGAATTTCCACGGATAGTCATCACGGCCGCCATAGATCGTTTCATTGGCGAGTAGCCGCTCACGAAGCTGCGGCGTAACTGCGGCATCCACACATGTCTGCGCCATGGAGATCGCACCATGGAGCACCGATGTGTCTGCCTCGTCGGTTCGGCAGTGTTGTGCAAACTCGGGCTGATGGTTGACCGCCGGCGCGCAGTCGAGACCAAGACTCGGGTGAATGGTCGGCATGAGTAGTGACACATTGGCCATGTCGGTTGATGCGCCACCCTTCGTGGGTCGAGCGCTGAACACTCGTCCGAGGTCCTCACCGTTTTGACGGTAGAGCAGAGCAAGTTCCTCGTCGTGGCGGAACTCGCTGTAGGGCAGCCTCTCCGCGTTCATCGTGAGCGACGCACCGGTAGCGAGAGCGCCCGCCTCGAAGCACTTGTCGATGCGTGAGCGGAGAGAGCCGAGGTCGCCAAGTGTTGGGGCTCGCACCACGTACCGGGCGGTCGAGTGCGACGGAACAATGTTGGGGGCGTCGCCGCCGTCGGTCACGATGCCGTGGACTTGATCGCCAGGACGCAGATGCTGGCGCAAGACACCGATGCTGACCTGGGCGATGGTGACGGCGTCAGCGGCGTTGATCCCCTCGTGGGGGGCAAGTGATGAGTGCGCCGACTTGCCGTGGAAGTGATAGTCGCAGCCTGTCGATGCGAGCGTGGGGAAGACGTCGCTTTCCATCGGGGATGGGTGCACCATCATCGCCAGATGGAGACCGTCGAAGGCCCCATCCTCGAGCATGATGATCTTGCCGCCGCCGCCCTCCTCGGCTGGAGTTCCGAGCACACGAATTGTGATGCCCGCTTCATCGGCGATGCGAGCGAGACCGATGCCGGCTCCTACTCCGGCCGCCGCGATCATGTTGTGACCGCAGGCGTGACCGACACCAGGGAGGGCATCCATCTCCGAACAGATGCCGACGGTCAGTGGGCCTGATCCGTATTCCGCGATGAACGCCGTCTCAAGCCCCGACACCCCGGTGGTGATCGAGAACCCGGCGTCGCTCAGGGCATCGATACAGACGGACGCGGCGTGCTCCTCCTCAAAGGCGAGCTCGGGGTTGTCCCAGATGTCGTGCGACAGTTTCGTGAGGAGATCAGAAGCAGTGTTGACATCGGTGGCCACCGAGGTCTTCATCGAGTCGAGCGCAGTCATGATTTCTCCAGGTCGGTTATCTGGCGAAGTTACCGCACCGCCAAAACTTCACCCTTTTCCGTGGGGTAAAAGTCGCGCAAGACAGCGTTCTCAGCAGCGCTGTCGACGACGGTTGTTGGTCGGGTCTACTCGTCTGCCATTACCTCAATGCCTCCATGACAGGAGCGAATCCTTCGGCGTCACGTACGACGTAATGTGTGATCCCCAGCTCCTCTCGGAGCCTCTCAATCTTGTCAACGATCTGCTCGACCGAGCCACACAGGATAAACGGCGATGCGAGGACGACGTCGGCATCCAACCGGAATCGCTCGGCCAACTCCTCTAGGGACGGTGCACGGTCGCCCACGCCGGCTACCTGCACAAGGGCCGATCGTTCAATGTCCGCGGCCCGCTCACCGGCCGACTCACTCAGTACACGGCTGCGGTCCAGCAGATCCGCCATGGCGAAGCCGCCCGCACTCGGCGCGCCGCCTTCCCCGTGCGTCAAGCCGGTGAACTGGAAGATGTCGGCGTACTGGCCAGCGAGTCGAACGACCCGGAGGCCATGCCCACCGATGAGAAACGGCACTCGGTCCTGCCGCGGTTCCACGCCGAGGTTGTCCATGCGGATCGACTCGTGCTCGCCCTCGAATGTCATGGCACCGTTGTCGAGAAGACCACGCAAAACATGGAGCATCTCGCCGAACCGGGTGACCCGGGGCCCAGGCGATCGAATCGGCATACCGATCGCGTCGTGTTCGGCCGCGGCGTAACCAGTACCCATTCCGAGAACGAGCCGCCCGCTCGTGAGTTGATCGACCGTGGCGACGTGGCGAGCGAGCAGGCCCGGGTTGTAGAATTCCGTGTTGAGCACGAGTGGTCCAACCCGTAGACGTTCGGTGGCCTCGGCCGCGATGAGGAGCGGACTGAACGGTTCCACCGCAAACATCTCGCCGTTGCGACCATCGGAACCCGGACGGCCAACGTGATCGGACGTGTAGAATTCGTCGTAGCCAAGCGCCTCGATATTTCGGACGGCGTCGCGCAGGGCCACAGGATCAGCCACCGAACCACCCTGGATCGCGAATCGATAGCGACGTTCCTGGCTACGCATCGGCCGAGGGTACTACCTGCAACTCAACCGGTTGTCGGGCACTGTTCAGGTTGCGCTCGATCAATGAATCGCAGGACCATAGGTCCCTGCCTGCCGAGCGACCTCGCCGAGGAGCCATCAAAAAGCCACTCGAAGAGATCCGGGGCATCGAACTCAGCATGTGGATCTCCTGATCCCCTAGCTCCAGCTCTTGACCTCGGGCATCACGGTCTCGGCGAAGAGGCGCATGCTGGCCTTGGCGGCCTCGAAGTCGATGCCACCGAAGCGGAAACAAGTAGCCAACTCGAACGGGCCGATGATGTCGTATCGCTCGCGAAAGCTGGTGAGCAGTTGATCTGGAGTGCCGTAGGCGTTGGCGGCGAGGAATCCCTCGACGTACCGGCCGAAACCCTTCTCTTGCAGCCATGAGGCCTGCTTGCCGTAGCCCTGGTAGCCCTCGATCCCCTGCAGATGATCGCCGTCGAGTTCGTAGTGATCGAGAAGGCTTGCGAGATAGCTGGCAAGCGCCTCCTCAGCGACTTCCTTGGCCACCGATGCGTCCTCGTGGCAGTACGTGAAATCTGCTGTCAGCGAGCCAGGGGCCGGACGTTGGTGGATCGCCTCGAACTTCTCGCGGTACGCCTCGATGGAGACGAGGCGTTTCTCCCAGTTGGACTCAGCGAACATGATCATTCGTGCACCCACCGCCGCGCATGCCGCCACTGAGTCAGACGAGTTCGCCACGGCGTAGACGCGGTCGACGAACGACTTGAACGGGCGGGGACGGATCTCCTTGCGGACCTGGGGATACATCGGGCCCGAGCCTTGGATGAAACCGGTCTCGATGGCATCGACGATCATCAAGGAGGCCTCGTCGAAACGGGCCCGGGACTCGCCCATGTCGATCGTGGCGAACCCCTCGAACTCGTGACGAGACAGGCCACGTCCCATCCCGAGTCTCGCCCGCCCATCTGAGAGGTGATCGAGCATGACGATCTTCTCCGCGACCCGCAGCGGGTCGTTCCACGGAAGGATCACCGCGGCCGTACCAAGATCGATGCGCTCGGTTCGCCCCGCGATATACGAGAGAAACTCAATGTTGTCGGGGCAAAAGGAGTAGTCGCGGAAGTGATGTTCGGTCGGCCAGATGCAGTCGAATCCGAGCTCTTCAGCCATCATCGCGAGTTCGGTCTCTTGCTTGTAGACGTCGCCATCGGAGAGGTCGTCCCAGCCATAGGACGAGAAGATGAGCTGCAGACCAACGTCCACGGTTTAGGCCTCAGCGACGCGATTGCGACGAGTGATGATTTCGTCCATTTCCGAGAAGGTGATCTCGCCCCTGAACAGTGAGCCAAGAAGCCGGCCGAACGGGTGTCGGGGCCAGCGTTCGTCGTCGACGAGTTGGACCTCGCTCGTAACCGAGCCGTCGTCCATGAACTCATAGGTGCGATAGCCCGGTGGTAGCCAGGTCTGGGGGTCAAGCGAGAAATTGTTCTTGAGCGACGGAGAGACGAACACTGGCCGGCCCATAATCTCGTAGTCGTCCGGAATGTGTGTGTGGCCGGCCCCAAAGCCGCGGATCTTGGAGTGGGTGCTCAAGATCCCGTGCCACTCGGCTGCGTAGGCATCATCACGACACATGCGCACCGGCGGCTCAGGCGGGTGATGGACCCAGACGAAGACGTGGGCCGCATTCGTGGTCTCGCACATCTGGTTGACCCACGCGGCCTCACGTTGGCCGAGCGTGCCCTGTGTGTGGAGGCGAGTCTCGCCAGGAGGGTCGACGCGTAGTCCGGACTCGTGATCGAGCATCGTGCCGGCGCTGGAGTCCACGAACAGAAACGCCCAAGCACCGACTTCGACAACGCGTGAGGTGCTTACCCCGGGTCGGGCCATGCCCGACGAGAAGACGGCGTCAAAGTCGTGGTTGCCCGGGCACACATTGACCGGGACCTCGAAGCGGGAGAACGCGTCGGCGGCTTTGCGGTACTCGGCGGCGCGGCCGTGGTCGGCCACGTCGCCGGTGACCACGACCATGTCGAGATCGCCGTGGTCCCCACTGTGGTTAAACACCGCATCGAACGCCTCGCCGGTGTCGTAGGCCACTCCGCCTTCAGGAGCCACACCGTCCTCAAGGAAGTGCGTGTCCGATAGCTGCATGATGCGAACGATGCCAGTCATGTCCGACAGTGTCGCACCTCCCTACTGGCTCTGTCGGGGCTGGGCTTGCAAACATCACCTATGACGACGAGTGGGCGTCTCTCTCGTCGGCCGCTCCTGTCAGTCGCGAGAGGAGGAATCCGAGCCGCATCAGACCAAGTCCGACCGCCAGGAACAGCGCGGCGCGCCACAGGGTCTCGACCTCTTGCATGTCAACTATCAGGAGCTTGGTGACGGTCAGGGCCAAAACGGCAAGTCCGACGGTTGCGTCCTCAGGAGTCTTGCGAACCGCGCCGGCGATCAGGAACACCGTGCCCAAGATC
>JAACCU010000039.1 GCA_009937405.1 Actinomycetota bacterium | reverse complement strand
CTGGCCGCCCTGGCCGCCCTGGCCGCCACGGCCACGTCCACGGCCGCCGCGACGTCGACGCCGCTTCTTGGAGCCGTCACCGCCTTCGCCTTGGTCCTGCTGGCCGCCCTGTCGTTTGCCCTCGTTCGGCCCCTCGTTAAGAGAGGGTCGGCTATCGCCGACCTTGGGGCCAGGGCGAGAGTCGCCGATTTTGGGAGCGCCGTCGGAGCCGCCTTGATTCTGTTGTTTCGGTTGTAAATTCTCGGTCTTGGGCTGCTCAGAGCTGCCCGGGTGGTCCGAGGGAGTTGATGGGGCCTGTTCGTCGGCCATGTTTGTCGTCTTTCCGATTGGGCAACCGGTGATGAGCGCTCATGTCGCTCCCACGGTTGCGGACGCGGCCGCGCTGACCATCATTGGGTCTGTGCGCTGGCCATCGTCGGTGGTAATCCATTGGTGAAGTCGGTGGACCCGAAGTTCTGTGAGTGGAGGGTCGAGCGCCGCTAAGAGCTCAGACACACGTACCGCACGCGGTTGGGTGCCAAGCTCGGCGATCAACGTCGACCCCGATTCGTTGGGTCTACCGTCAACTTTCGGCGATTGCACGTCGAGCCTGAAGACAAGGGGTCGGAGATCGTCGGTGACCTGCTTCCCTTTTCGTTCTCGGGTCACGACGATCTCATCGGCTGCGAGTACGCCGGCAACGGCGTTCTCGATCAGCGGGAGATCGTCTTCGACGACATCAATACGCCAGGTACAACTCGTGACTGCTTGCTGCAACGACGGCATCCGCTTGTCGGTAACGACAGCTGCGGTTGCGGTCAGCCCCACAGGCAATTGGGCGCTCAGTAGATCAGGGAGTGTGTCGAGATCGAGATCCTGAACCCGTTCAGGGTCGAGGTCGAGGTCGATGTACTCCACATCCGACTCGTGGCCAGTGGAGAGGGCCAAACCGAACGAAAGCTTGGGGCGAGGGTTGAAGCCCTCGCTGTATGCCACCGGGAGTTCGGCCCGTCGCAGCGCTCTCTCCCAAATTCGGGCCACGTCGCGATGCGAAGTGAACCGAATCTTGCCGAGCTTGCTGAACTGGATCCGAATTCTCATGTGACGACAGCTCCGACGGGAGGCCGATTTTGCAACACAACTGGAACCGCACCACCAGAGGCAGGTTTGACACCCGTTCCCTGGCTTCCGCCCGCAGGCGGAGTGGCCGAAGCCACCCGATGCTCGATTCCGTACCCGGTGCACGCGCCGCAGTCATAACACGGCGTCCACCGGCAATCCTCGAGACCAACTTCGTCGAGGGCATCACGCCAGTCCTGCCACAAAAAATCCTTGTGGAGACCAGCTGAGAGGTGCTCCCACGGGAGAACCTCGTCTTCAGTACGGTGCCGGTACACATACCAGTCGACATCGCAGTCGTTGGCCGCCATCGCTTCAAGCCACAGGTCGTAGTTGAAGTGTTCAGACCATTCCTGAAATGTGCCGCCATGGCGCCACACGTATTCGATCACCGGACCAAGGCGACGGTCACCGCGGCTGGCAATGCCTTCCGCAAGAGTGGCCTTGGGGTCATGCCATTTCAGTTGCACACCCTTGGTCCGGCGAAGATCGTCTCTGATCAGGCCAACCTTGCGATGCAACTCAGCGACCGTGTTTTGGCCGAACCATTGGAACGGCGTAAACGGCTTAGGCACGAACCCGCCGACGGACACGGTGACCGACGGCGATTTCTGGTGTTTGCGGCCAAGCTCAACACAGTTGCGAGCAAGCTCGGCGATACCGAGCGTGTCCTCATCGGTCTCGGTGGGAAGACCAGTAAGGAAGTAGAGCTTCATCCGGCGCCAGCCCTGGCTGTACGCGCTTTCAACGGCCCCGTAGAGGTCCTCTTCGCTGATGAGCTTGTTGATGACCTGACGCATGCGCCAGCTACCCGCTTCAGGAGCGAACGTAAGCCCGGTGCGGCGCGCTCGCTGAAGTTCGGCCGCAATGCCGACTGTGAAGGCGTCGACCCGCAGGCTTGGCAGGGCAACAGACACCCGGTCCTCACCCGCATTGGTGATCGTGCCAGAGATGACGTCTTGAATGCCCGAGAAATCGGCCGTTGAGAGACTGGTAAGCGCCACCTCGTCGTAGCCCGTGCGCTTCAGTCCGTCGGAGATCATCGAACGGACCTGCTCGGCCGGACGCTCACGGACTGGGCGGGTGATCATGCCGGCCTGGCAGAAACGACAGCCACGAGTGCAACCGCGGAAGACCTCGACCGATAAGCGATCGTGTACGACCTCGGTGACCGGCACGAGCTGGTTCTTGGGGTACGGCCATTCGGCAAGATCAGCGATAGTGCGCTTCTCCACGGTGGATGGCACATCGCTGTAGCGAGGGTTGACCTCACGAATGTGGGCCCCCTCGTATTCGACCTCGTACATCGAGGGGACGTAGCAACCCTCGATCTTTGAAAGTTCGCGCAGGACACCCTCACGGGTGCCGGAGTTCTTGCCAGCTCGCTTCCACTCCCTCAGGACTTCGGTGACGTCGCCAACGGCTTCCTCACCATCGCCGAGGACCACGAAGTCGACAAAGTCGGCGATGGGTTCCGGGTTGTACGTGCAGTGGCCGCCAACGCCGATCAGAGGGTCGGCATCGGCCCGATCAGCCGACCGGACAGGCACACCGGCAAGGTCGATGCAGTTGAGCAGGTTCGTGAAGGTGAGCTCAGCGCTGAGGTTGAAGGCAATGACGTCGAACTCGCCGCCGGTACGGTGGGTGTCGACAGAGAACAACGGGATTCGCTCTCGACGAAGCAGCGCTTCGAGATCCGTCCATGGCGCGTAGGAGCGCTCGGCGGCAGCATCAGGGCGCTCGTTGAGAATCTCGTAGAGGATTTGAAGGCCCTGGTTGGGCAACCCAACTTCGTAGGTGTCGGGGTAGGTCAAAAGCCACGAGACAATGCCGGGCCCGTGTTCTGGAGTCTGGGCTCCGTCTTCACATCCGATATAGCGGGCTGGCTTTTGTACCTGAGGCAGCAGCGGCTCAAGCCGGTTCCAAAGCGATGCTGATGCCATCCGGGCAGGCTACCGGCCCTCGGACTTGGAAGTGAGGAGGCTCTCAGGCACGGAGGGCGTAATCAAAGCGCCGACGGTGCACACCGAGCACTAACCCGATCGCAACCATCGATGTCAGCATCGACGAACCGCCATAGCTCACCAAAGGCATAGGAATTCCGGTGACCGGCATGATTCCCATTGTCATTCCGGCACTCTGGAACACCTGGAACACAAACATCGCCATCACCCCGACCGCTATCAAGCGGTCGAACTGGTCGGTTGCTCTCAGCGCGATCCGCCAAACGCGGAAACCAAGAACACCAAAGAGGACCAAGAGGATCCCGGCTCCCCGGAATCCAAGCTCCTCACCTGCCACCGAGAATATAAAATCCGTCTGTTGCTCCGGAACCAGATTTGAGCCCGTTTGAGTCCCGTCGAAGAGACCCTCCCCAAAGATGCCACCGTTACCGATGGCGATCTGTGATTGCTCTGCGTTGTAGGCAACGCGAGCAGCGTCAGGGCCGAGTTCGGCGATTGCCTCGTCGTCCAGCACAAACACAGTGAGCCGCACCTTTTGATAGTCCTTCAGCACATCTGACTGGAAGATCATCGTGACCGCGGTGAGCGCCACCAGCGAGAGCAGCACGATGTAGCGAACGCGCACCGTGCTCAACATGATCATCACCGCGGTCACAGCGATGTACACAAGGATCGTGCCCAGATCAGGCTGCTGGAGAATCAGGAAGATCGTCGCACCAGCCAGCGCCAGACCGCGGGCCAGACGACGAAAAGACACTTCCTCAGTCGAGAAGGCGGCCGCCAACACCAAGATCAACACAATTTTGCCTGGCTCAGAGGGCTGAAACGTGAACCCACCGAATCGATACCACGATCGAGCACCGTTGATATCAGCGCCGAACTGCAGAATGGCGAGCAACGCCGCCATCAATGCTCCGTACGCGATCGGCAGCAGTGACCGCAGGCGACGAACATCCATGACCGCCGCCACGACTGCGAGACCGAGACCGATGATGGCGAAGGCGATTTGCTTCTCGAAATACGCGGTGTTGGCCGGTTCAATGAGCGTCGCTGGCCCTCGGGTCGCTGAGTAAACCAGGATCGAGCCGAATGCGGTGATCGCCAGGGTGGACAAGATCAAGATCGGATCGAGGACCAACCACCACGGGTCACCCTCATCTCGATACCGGCCCCGAAGAAGCCCGCCGGCCTCGTTCGTGTCAAATGTTGACGCAGTCATGGAAGTGCCGCTTCAGAATTCTGGCCGCTCGCAGCCAGGAGTTCTGCTTCCTCTTCGAGTCGCGCCGCCACCAACTCTGCTATCAGAGCTTCCGTTTGTTGCAACGAACGGGCCGAATCGACAGTGTCGGTGGCGATCCGCTCAAGAATACGCGCCGCCACGGGTGCCGCCGCTGAACTACCAAAGCCAGCCTCCTCGAGCACAACGGCTATAGCGACCGACGGTTCTTCATCGATGTAAATCTCGTAGCCCGGATTATCGGTCGGACCATACGCCGCGAAGATCGACGTATCGGCCCTGCCCTGCACTTCGGCTGTACCCGTCTTTCCAGCGACCGGCCAGGAGCCGAGCGGGAAGTCAACATCATTGAACGCTCGCCATGCCGTGCCGGCCGAACTGCCGTCCCGGCGGGGAACACCGAGGAGACCCTGCTCAATCGGCAGTCGAAACTCCGGGGGAATATCCAGATCTCGTAAAACACGGGGTCCGATCTCACGAATGACATCGCCCTCATCGCCCGCCTTCGTCACCTTGAGTCCAATATTGGGCTGATGAACCCGCCCACCATTGGCGAACGTGGCATAGGTGTTGGCCAACTGGAGCGGCGTGACCAAAAGTTCGCCCTGTCCGATCGAAAGAATGATCGTCGATCCGCCGAACCACTGGTCGGTTCCAAAGACGCCAAGATCAAACTGAGATCGATAGTAATCTCGGTCCGGCACCGCTCCCCCGCGTTCGTACGGAAGCTGGATACCGGAGTCAGTGCCCAGGCCCATGAGGGTCGCCCACTTCTGGATTCCCTCATCTTCGGTGACACCGTCATCGTTGAGATCCTCATTTGGGCGCCTCCAGAACCCTTCGCCGCCAATCTCGTAGAAGTAGGTATCACTCGACACCGTCAGCGCCGACGTTAAATCCACGCGACGGGTGCCATTGAACGGACTTCGATAGATACAGGTGTCGGAGTCTTCGAAACAACCGGAATATGTGTAGTCGCCGCGATCCACATAGGCGTCGTAGATCCCACGAATGGCTTCAGGACCATCACCAAGAACGCCCTCTTGAAGTGAGGCATACGCCGTCACAAGCTTGAACGTCGACCCGGGAGCATATTGACCTTGGATAGCCCGATTCAGGATCGGCGAAAAGTTGTCTTCCG
>JAACCU010000338.1 GCA_009937405.1 Actinomycetota bacterium | reverse complement strand
GTTGTCTGCTTCGGTGACTACCTCCGCCAGGTGTTGGCGGTAGTCAGCAAGCTCGGTTTCGAGTCACCCGCCCGATTCGATTTCCCGAAGGTGGCCCTGCGAAACCAGTCCCCGCACTCTCTTGACGGTCTTGACAACCATGTGTTGGATGTCTACGACCGATTGCGTAGCTTGTCGACGCTGTGAACCCGCTTGCCCCCGAGCCGAACCCTAGGTGTCCGGGCGGTCGAACTCGAGCAATGAGACGATCGCTGATCACGCTCCCCGGTGCTCATGACATCGGCAACTGGATCGACACCATCCATGAAACTGTCAGGGTCGGCAGTCTACGTGAGTTCAAAATTAGCAAGATCGATAGTCGACTGGGTCGTAAAACCCCGGGGCGGCACGAGTCGAAGCAGCCGGACTTTCGCAGTGTTACCGGGGGATGGTCTTTCGGAGGTAGTCGCCTGCAACGGATCGCCAACCCGAGCGACCTCAGCAGGCCGCGCCACAAAGAAGATAGTCATGTTCGCTGGGTCTGTCCCGCGGCGATTTTCTGGCAGACGTCAACGAAGATGGCAGCATCATCGGTCCAATTGAAGTATTTCTGAACGCCGCGCCGTCCGTTCTCGGCCAGTCGGCGACGTTCCCCTTCGTCGTCGTTCAGGCTGATGATCGCGTTGGTCACGGCATCGGCATCGCCGAACGGCACGACGATCCCGCAGTTGTGGGCTTCGATGATCTGCCTCGCTTCGGGAAGTGGAGTTGTGACTACTGGCACGCCCCGAGCGAGGTACTCAAGGATCTTCGTTGGCATGGAATGGCGGTAGTTTGGCAGGTCCTCGAGAAGAGAAAGTCCGACGGTTGCGCCCTCGACCTTCTCCAATGCGGTGTCGTTCGGGACGAAGCCGTGGATGTGTGCCGCAGAGCGGTGCAGGGATGCTGCATCCTGCTCGACGGGGCCGAAAACTTCGAGAGAAATCGACTCAGGGAGTTGTTCACTCACCTCAGCGAGAACTTCCGCCCCGCGACCCCTCGAGACCCGACCGAGGTAGACGGCTCGACCGGGTCCACTGCTAGCTACGTCGGTTGGAACGTTCACGGCATTGCGAACGACGGAAGCATCGAGAAAGGATTTTGCATAGCCAGGTTCGGCAATGATGCACTCAAACCGATGCTGCGCTCGCCGGTTCAGGAGTTTCGCAGCGGTCCGTGTTGTGCCGCGGAGTGTGCTGGGGATCCACGTCTTGTCCGCTAACTGAGCTGGCAGGTCTTCGTGGACATCCCAGAGTTTGGGGCCCGTGATCCATCGGTCGAGTAGCGTCAACTCAGGGTCGTGGACGATCGTCAGGTCCACTTTTGGTGATTCCTCGGCGAGCACCTCTCGTGCGGCGCGCAGGGCAGCGAGACGATGTCGGCCGTCGGCGCGGGGAATCTCGATTCGGTGCAGGTGTGCGGGTGGTGTTGTGATGTCTCCCCTCGGGGCGACATAGGTGACTTCGAACCCAGCGTCGAGAAGGGCGGGAAGCTGCCTATGTCGGATGCGCGCATCCTCTGGATGGTGAACAACCGTAATGACCAGGACACGCACGACTGGCTCAGAGCCGTTCGACGTTCGGGCCATTGAGGGCGCCGCGGGTGTCGAGCACCTGTGCAGCCCCATCGAATGGTGCTGCGGCCATGATGTCATCGTGGGTCTGGACGAGGATTACAAGGTCTGCGGCCTCGGACGCAACGCCGAGGTCGAATGCTTTGGTCAGTTCGTGGCCGTCCACCTCGAACTCGCTGACATGGGAGTCAAAAAATGACACGTCGGCCCCCATAGCGATAAGCCTCTTGGCGATGGGCCGCGCCGGGGTTTCGCGTTCATCTGAGATGTTTGCTTTGTAGGTCACGCCCAGAAGAAGTACCGATGAGCCGTTCATTGGCTTCTTCGCCGAGTTGAGCATCGTCTGCGCACGGGCGGCGACATACGCCGGCATCCGTCCCGAGACCTCCTGCGCTAGTTCGACGAATCGAAACTGATAGCCGAGCGTCCGGACGGCGTATGACAGGTAGTTCGGATCGATCGGGATGCAGTGGCCCCCGACACCCGGACCCGGATAGAAGGCCTGGAACCCGAACGGCTTGGTGCTTGCCGCCTCGATCGATGCCCAGAGATCGATACCAAGGTCGTGGGAGAACACCGCCATCTCGTTCATGAGCGCGATGTTGACGTGGCGGTACGTGTTCTCGAGCAGCTTTGCCATCTCAGCCTCGCGAGTCCCGGCAGTGGGGATGACAGTGTCGACAACCTTGCTGTAGAACGCGACTGCGCGTTTCGTGCACTCAGGCGTGAACCCACCGACGACCTTTGGGGTGTTGCGGAGACCAAATGTTGGGTTCCCCGGATCGATCCTCTCCGGTGAGTAGGCCAGGCTGAAGTCGATTCCTGCCTGGAGTCCAGAGCGTTCCTCGAGGATTGGCCGTACGACGTCGTCGGTGGTGCCAGGGTACGTCGTGGACTCCAGCACGACAAGGGTTCCTTTGGTCAGCGCGTCGGCAATCGACATTGTCGCTGATTCGACGGCTCCCAGGTCGGGTGTGGTGTCGTCACGAAGTGGTGTCGGCACACAGATCACGATGACGTCCGCCTGCGCCAGTACGGCGGGATCATCGGTGGCGCCAAACCCCGCATTGACCATCTCGGCGACGTCGGTGTCGGAGAGATCGTCGATGTGGCTCTGCCCCGTATTGAGCGAGGCGATCGTCGATGCCGCGACGTCGAAGCCCTGCACTGAGAGTCCAGAACGGATGGCCTCTTGGGCCAGCGGCATTCCGACGTACCCCAGGCCGACGACAACAAGTTCTGTGCTCATGTGGATGCTTCTCCTGAAGTTGGCCGACGACATCTGACCCAACCGATCAGTTGAGGATACGAATCATTGGAGCGAGTGCGGTGGACGACCCGTTCACCGCGCGTCGTCAATGATGTCGCCGAACTCCTCGGCTAACGCATCGGTCAGTGTGAGCGTGAAGGCGACCGTCAGATGATGTGAGTCGCGATAGGTGATTAGCCCTTCCTCGGTCACCACCGAGCACGGGTCTGTGGGACAAATGGACTCAGCGAGGTCGACGATGACGACGTCGTTTGCCGCCGCGGGAACGGATTCTTGTTCCAGCAGATCGAGGTCACGGAGGCCATCCGCCAGCGAGAACGCACATTGGGTGGGTTCATCGATCGACTCAGAGAGGCAGTCGGGGACCTGCATACCAGGCCACGGGGTGTCGACGAGCAGTGCCACTGCGTCGCTCGCACCGGCGAGCCTTTCGAACGTGCGTGCAACGCCGTCGCTCCAGATCTCTGCGATGTCGGTGGCCTCCAGCCGCTCTTCATTCTCATCCATGACGAGGTTTCGATGGCCGTCCGATCGGCCGAGGATCACCAGGTCGACCTAGTCGAGCGCTGTGATCTCATCAAAGAGTACGGCCCGCCAGTTCTCACAACCCTCGTAGCGCTGCTCAAGCGAGGGGTTGTAGGTGACGATGTCGATCACAGTACAAGCCGACTTGGTCCAGGCAATGACCCGCCAACCTCCGGCCTGACCGACCGCATCGAGGCCCGGCAACCACTGCCGGGCATGACTGTCGCCGGTGAGCACCACGTTCTGTCGCCGTCGACGTCACCGAGGATGCAGTCGGCGGGCACGGACGTGTCGTTCCACGCGGCGTAATGGCAGTGAACGCCGAGGTCGACCTTGTCCGC
>JAACCU010000004.1 GCA_009937405.1 Actinomycetota bacterium | reverse complement strand
GACGATGACGATGACGATGACGATGACGACCAAGACGATGCCGCGACCGAGACCGACCCCAGCGGCGGCTATGGCAGCGAGGATCCAGAATTTGCGGAGAAGCACCGCGTCGACACAGACTTCGATCCAGAATCACCTCTTCGTCATGGCGATGTGATCGAGGGACCCGGCTACACGATCGAAGCGCTCCACACGCCGGGCCACATTTCCAACCACCTCTGCTTTGCCCTCCAGGAAGAAAACGCTGTGCTCAGCGGCGACCACGTGATGGGCTGGTCAACCACGATCATCCCGCCACCCGATGGTGATGTCGCCGCCTATCTCCAGTCACTCCAGGTCCTGATCGATCGACCGCAAGACCAGCGCCTCTACCCGACTCACGGTGGCCACATCGACGACCACCACCGCTACGTCGAAGCCCTGCTCGCGCATCGCCTGTCCCGCGAGGCCGGAATCTTAAAGCAGCTTCAAGGCGGCCCGAAGTCTGCCAAACAGATAGTGCTCGAGCTCTACGCGAACGTCGCCAAGCACTTGCACAAGCCCGCAGCTCGATCAGTGGTGGCCCACCTCCGCAAACTTCACGACGAAGGTCGAGCCGCTCCCGCAGTGGCCGACGCGTCGACGGTCAGCGGCAAGACTGTCTGGGAACTCACCTGAGCTCTAACGCACGCCGGAGCCTCTCTCCCGCGTGCGTTACTCCACCGGATGATGACAGGCCACATAGTGGTCGCCGTCGCCCACCTGCTGCATCTGGGGCTCGTCGGAGCTACAGATCGAGGTGGCATGGGGGCAGCGGGTAACGAAACGGCACCCGCTCGGCGGATTGACCGGCGAGGGTATTTCACCACTGATATCACCTTCGCTGACGTCGACTGTGGGGGCTGGTTGAGGGATCGATGCCAGCAGTGCCCTGGTATATGGATGGCGGGGTTCCTCGTACAGCAGGTCGGCGTTCCCGATCTCGCAGGCCTTCCCGAGGTACATGACGATGATGCGGTCGCTCACGTTCTTGACGACGCTCAGGTCGTGGCTGATGAAGAGCATCGTCAGCCCATAGCGTTTCTTCATATCCTCGAGCAGGTTGAGGATTTGCGCCTGAACCGACACGTCGAGGGCCGATACGGGCTCGTCGCAGATCAGCACCTTCGGGTCGAGGGCCAGTGCTCTGGCGATGCCGATTCGCTGAGCTTGCCCTCCCGAGAACTGATGTACGCGGCGCTCGCCGAGTTCCGGATCGATCCCGACCATGTGCATGAGTTCGTCGATGCGGCCCTGGCTCCATATGCCTTGGCCATCGCCCCAGATCACAAGTCCTTCCGAGATCACGTCGCGAACCTTGCGTCGAGGGTTGAGCGAAGAGATCGGGTCTTGGAAGATCATCTGCAGATCAGGCCGCAGCGTTCGCAGGGCCTCACCGCTGAGCGTTGCCAGGTCATGATCGAAGTAGCGCACGCTGCCGCCCAACACGTCGTTCAGTCGCACAATCGAGCGAGCGACCGTGGACTTGCCGCAGCCAGACTCACCAACGATGCCGAGGGTCTCGCCCTTGAGCACATCGAAGCTGATCCCGCTGACGGCATGGACCACCTCGCGACGTCCAACAGGGAACTCCACAGTGAGATCCTCAATCTCAAGGATTGCGTCGTCGTTTCGCCTCAGTGGAGCGTGTCCGGAGCCCGCCATCAGCGCCTCGCCCCATAGCCAATTTTGAGCCCGGTGGCGGTGACGCCGGCGGCACCGTTGGCTGCTAGTGCGTCGCGTCCGCTTGGCGTGTTGGCCGGGTGGTGGCAGGCGAACTCATGGCTCTCACCAAATCCTTCAGTTTTGGGCACCGACTCGAGACAGTCGGGTTGGGCGTAGCGACAGCGGGGAGCGAAGGCGCACTGAACGGGCGGAGCGATCAACTCAGGCGGTCGCCCGGGGATTGGATCGAGGCGAGCGTGACTCGGCTGATCGATGCGAGGGATCGAACGGAGCAATGCCTCGGTGTACGGGTGACGCGACTGATCGAACATGGTCTCGGTTGCGGCTCGTTCAACAATCCGCCCGGCATACATCACGGCGACGTCATCGCAACGACCACGAGCCACACCAAGGTCGTGAGTGATCAGGATCATCGACATGCCGCGTTCCTTGCGGAGCGAGTCGAGGAGATCGAGGATTCGCTTTTGTACCGTGACATCTACGGCCGTGGTGGGCTCGTCAGCGATCAGAAGATCGGGCTCACAGGCCAATGCCATGGCGATCACCACTCGTTGACGAAGCCCACCGGAAAGCTGATGCGGGTATTGGTTCACCCGTCTCCCTGGTTCGGGGATTCCTACCTGCTCAAGCAGATCGGCGGCCGCGTTCATCGCGGCCCGCTTGTCGTACCCAAGGTGATAACGGAGCGTCTCGGCGATCTGTTCCCCGCACTTCTTCACCGGATTGAGCGAGGTCATCGGATCCTGAAAGACCATCGTCATCTTGACGCCCCAGAAGTGCTTGCTGCCCGCCGCGGCCATGGCCCGGACGTCTTCGCCGTCGAATCGCACCTTGCCATCGATCTCCGCTGTGCGCGGCAGCAGATTCATCAGCGCTTTTGCGGTTACCGACTTGCCTGAGCCTGATTCGCCGACGATGCCGAGCATCGACCCCTTCTCAAGCGTGAAGGTCACGCCGTTGACCGCCTCCACGACACCGCGAGAGGTCGGGAATCGCACACGAAGATCGTTCACGGAGAGTTGTGTTTCCATCGATCCCCCTAGAACGCTGTCTCGCGGACATCGAGATACTCGCGTACTCGATCTCCGGCGTAGTTAAGTGCCAGCACGGTGAGGAACATCACTCCAATGGGGAAGAGGGCGACGTGAGGATTGTGCTCCAGGTCACGGGCCTGGGAGCCGTCGACAATCGACTTGCCCCACGAGACTGCATCACCTTCGACTGATAGGCCGAGAAAGGCGAGGGAGCCCTCGGCCACGATTGCTATGCCCATGCCGAGCAGCGCGAGCGCTCCCATCGGGATCATGACGTTGGGTAGAAGCTCATGGGTGATGATTCGCTTGCCGCTGGCCCCGAGGACACGCGCCGCCTGCACGAACTCGCGCTCGGCGAACACGATCGTGTTGGCCCTGCTCCGCCGTCCCACCGGAGCGATCGACAAGATGCCAAGCGTCAGGCTTACCGTCCACTGGTTTCGATCAATCGTGGCGGTAATCAGGAGCGCCAGCACCAGAGCGGGAAACGACAGCAGGGTGAAGAAGCAGAAGCTGATGACCTGATCGGTCAGGCCCCGGAAGTAGCCGGCGATGATGCCGAGACCCCCACCGACGACCACTCCGAAAATGATGGCAAGGAAACCGACGAGCAGCGAGATTCGCGCCCCGAAGATGGTGCGGGCGAACACATCTCGGCCCAGCGCGTCTGTGCCGAAGTAATGGCTGAACGACGGACCGAGCCGGGCGTCTCGAGCCACAATCTCGTTCGGATCGTTGATCGGTAGCCAGCTCGCGAAGATCGCCAGGGCCGTCAAACCACCGAGCCATCCAACGGCGATCCAGAATGGCCGACCGAGTGTCTTCACGACTGAGTCCTCACCCTCGGGTCGAGCCAGCCGTAGAGCAGGTCCACCGCAAAGTTGATGACGACAAATGCTGTGGCGATGATCGTGACCCCAGCCAAGACCACCGGGAAGTCATCGCGAACCACCGCGGTAACGAGCTCACGCCCAACACCCGGGATCAGATAGATCTGCTCAACCACAAGCGAGCCACCGATCAGGGCGCCGGTCTGGACCCCGAATACCGTGATCACAGAGAACAGAGAGGGCCGCAGAGCATGGCGAAACATGATGTGACGATCCGTCATCCCTTTCGCCCGGGCCATGTGAATTAAATCTTCTTGAAGCGTCGTCACCAGGTCAGTGCGTAAAAGCCGCTGATAGCCAGCGGCGAGGCCACTACCGAGAGTTAGCGCGGGGAGGAAGAGTGATTTCACTTCGCCCCAGATGCTGGAACTGTCGTAGCTCGTGGGAAACCAGCCCGTCCGCAGACCGAAGACGTAGAGCAAAACAATGCCTAGCGCGAAGTTCGGGACGGCGAGCGCCCCGAAAGACACAACCGACAAGAGCTGGTCGGATCGCCGGTTCGCCCGATACGCGCCATAGACGCCAAGTGGGATCGCCAGACCAAGTGCTATCACCTCGGCGTAGATCATGAGCTTGATCGACGCCGGGAACTTCTCCTTCAGAATCTCCGAGACGGGCACGCCCTCGCTGGCAAACGACGTACCGAAATCACCGCGCACAGAGTCGGCCAGCCAGAGGACGTAGCGCTTCATCAATGGCTCATCGAGTCGGAACTCTGCCTCTACCTCCGCAACGATCTCACAATCGGTGCGGGTGGCATCAAGGCTCGACGACGTCGATTCGATTTCGCCGCGGGCGACCGCATCACAGTCGAGCTCGGCAAGCGGCCCAACGATGTTGAAGAGCGGATCACCCAGAACATTCATCGCGCTGAAGGAAAGGAATGAGACCGCGAGCAGAACCAAAACCAGTTGCGCAAGGCGACTGAGGATGAGCGTTCTCACCTCAGCTCCGACAAACGATCACGTCGAACTCGCCCTACTCGGCAATCCAAGTGTCGTGGAAGAAGGTGACCCCGGCATTGCTGCAGAAGATCTCCTCACCGGTCGGAGCGAACTGGGGACAGATGTTTTGAACGCGAGAGTGACTGCCGATCGTCCAGTTGGCATGGGTCATGAAGATGTACGAGTAGGACTCATTCATGTTGACCTGAATCTCACGCCAGATTTCGACGCGACGATCGAGATCGGCCGTTTGGCGCTGCTCGACCATCAGCGCATCACGATCCTCATCGCAATATCGCACCCAGTTGAGGGCAATGAACTTGTCCGCGGTTGCACACTGCAGCCAGATGACCTCGTTGTCCGGGTCGATCGATCCGAACTGGCGCCAGGCAACGACCTGCCACTCGCCGATTGCAACGTTGGGGATGAGTTGATCTTGCAGGACCTCCTTGACGGTGACATTGAAGAATTCTTGCCACCCAGAGGTGAGCAAGTCGGCCACTCGTGTCTGCACAACCGAAGGGCCAGAGTGCTGGAACTCCATATTGATTTTGCCGTCGGTGCAGTTGTCGGGAACGTCAGCGCAGTAGTCGTCGACCAGGGGTTGAGCGAGGTCGGGTGAGTTGCCTTCTTGAACGACGTCCGGGTTGCTCCAAATCAGATCGGGATGAAACATCGAGTCAGCCATCGGTGATGTGCCCTGAGCGATCAGCGCGGAAAACCCTTCGCGGTCTGTGGCGTAGGTCAGCGCCTTACGGACACGAATATCGTCGAATGGTGGCTTGCTGGTGTTCATCATCAAGTCGTTGTCACTCGCCAAGAGATTTTCGAGCGTTCTCACGCTGTCGGCCTCGCGCATTGTGAGAATGGCATCCGGGTTCGAGGTGATCACGACATCAAGATCACCGGAAGCTAGCCGGTCAGCGGCAATCGCCGTGTCGGTCTGAATGATGAACTCGATCGCATCGAGATGCACCTCGCCCCCCCACCAGTTGGGGTTTTTCACAACGATCGTGCGGTCGTCTTGGACCCGGCTCTCGAACATGAACGGCCCGGTGCCTATGAGGGTCTGGTTCTTGCGCGAGTTCGCCTGTGTGGCCTCGGTGTACTCGCTGGGCACGATCATCCCGAGTTGGGAGGTGAGATTGACGGGGAAGTGAGCACTCTCACCGAGGGGATTGAACTGCACGGTGAGATTGTCGATCTTCTCGACCGCCGGTCCTTCGAAGGCGAAGGGGTAAGAGGGCTGCAGAGCGAGCCCGATCAGCGGATCCTTGATCTGAACGTTGAACAAGGCAATGACGTCATCGGCATCAAGGTCAGACCCGTCATGGAAGGTGATTCCGTCGCGCAGCGTCATGCGCCAACTCGGGCTGCCCTCGACCTTCTCGAACGACTCGGCGAGCCAGGGGAACCAGTTGCCTTCTGCGTCGAAGTACGCCAGCGGCTCGAGCATGGTGAAGTCAATAAGGTACGTGGAGGTCGCCAGGCTGTTGGCGCCCGGGTTCAAGCCGTCGACTTCGGCT
>JAACCU010000337.1 GCA_009937405.1 Actinomycetota bacterium | reverse complement strand
GGCGGCCAGGGCGGCCAGGGCGGCCAGAACCAGAATCAGGGCGGC
This sequence comes from Actinomycetota bacterium, assembly GCA_009937405.1. Classification (GTDB taxonomy): domain Bacteria; phylum Actinomycetota; class Acidimicrobiia; order Acidimicrobiales; family Aldehydirespiratoraceae; genus JAACCU01. The sequence goes on along the minus strand of JAACCU010000337.1, from coordinate 3,647 downwards.
CAGAACCAGGGACAGGGCGGCCAGAACCAGAATCAGGGCCGTCAAGGCGGCCAGGGCGGTGGCGGCCGCGGCCAGGGCCAGAATCGTAATCAGGGCGGCGGCCGTAGTGCCCCGACGCCTATTGAGGCGATCACGAACGACGATGCTGTTGAGCTCGACGAAAATACGCTGAAGCGTCGCCGCGGGCGTACCCGCAAGGGCAAGGCCATCGGTCGCTATTTGATGTGCGTCCACGTCGGCGAGCACGCCACCCAGATCGCTTCGCTCGAGGGGCGAAAGCTCGTCGAACACCAGGTCTCTCGGCCCGCAGATGACGTTAGCCAAATCCACGGCAACATTTATCTCGGGCGTGTTCAGAACGTCCTGCCCGGCATGGAAGCGGCCTTCGTCGATATTGCTACGCCGAAGAATGCAGTGCTTTATCGCGGCGATGTTCACTATGACGCCGACGATGTCGAAGGCAAGCGACACCAGCAGCCTCGCATCGAGGACATTCTTAAAGCCAAGCAGTCAATTCTTTGTCAGGCCACCAAGAACCCGATCGCTCATAAGGGCGCACGACTCACTCAAGAAGTGTCCCTGCCCGGCCGATTTGTCGTCCTCGTTCCCAATAGCAGCACGTATGGCATTTCCAAGCGCTTGCCGGACGGCGAACGTAAACGGCTTCGCAACATTCTCGATAAGGCAAAGCCCAAGCACCACGGCGTGATTGTGCGTACCGCGGCCGAGAACGTGACGGCCGAAGAGATCGAACGAGATGTAGCCCGCCTGTTGTCGCAGTGGGAGGAGATCGAGAAGCTGGCCAAGAAGACGAAGGCCCCAGCTCTGCTGTACCGCGAGCCTGAGGCAGCTGTGCGCATCATTCGGGAGGAGTGCACCAAGGACTTCCGCGGCGTGATCATTGATGAGCGAGAGCTCTACGAGGAGATCCGCGCCTACGTCGAGTCGATAACTCCGGCACTGGCTGACCGGATTGAGTTCTTCGACGAAGAAGCCGAAGGTCTCCCGTTGTTCGAGCGCCAGCACATCGATGAGCAACTCCGTAAGGCGCTTGACCGCAAGGTCTGGCTGCCCTCGGGCGGTTCGCTGATCATCGAGCACACAGAGGCGCTTACGGTTATCGACGTTAATACCGGCAAGAACGTCGGTAAATCGTCGCTCGAAGAGACCGTGTACCGCAACAACCTCGAAGCTGCCGAAGAGGTGGCGCATCAGCTGCGGCTGCGCGACATCGGCGGTATCATCGTGATCGACTTCGTCGACATGGAGATCGCGAGGAACCGGGACGATGTCATCAAGACGTGCCGGACGACGTTGGCCCGAGATAAGACCCGAACCCAGGCGTTCGACATCTCTGATCTTGGTCTGGTTGAGATGACTCGCAAGCGGATCGGAGAGGGTCTCTTAGAATCCGTATCCGAACCATGCCCCACCTGTGAAGGCCGGGGCCACCGCATCAGCGACGACCTCCTCAAATAAGTCACACGGGGCCATGCCCCGGCATGACGTTTTCAGCAATAGTTTCTCGGCCGCAAACCAGTGGTCGACCGATAGAATGGGCTGCCTATGTACGCAGTAGTGAAGACCGGCGGCAAGCAGTACCGCGTGGAAGAGGGCCAGACCCTCGAGGTTGAGCGCGTCGGTGAACCCGGCAGCGAGATCTCTCTCCGCACGTTGCTCGTTGTCGACGGTGACACCGTGCTCGCCACCCCTGATCAGCTTGCAAAAGCTAGCGTTACTGCTCGGGTAGTCGAGGAGACGAAAGGCCCCAAGATCAACGGGTTCGTCTACAAGAACAAGTCCAATAATCGTAAGCGGTGGGGCCATCGTCAGACCTTGGCCCGCATCGAGATCACCAACATCAAGAAGGGCTGATCCTCAATGTCAAAGACCAAAGGCGGCGGCTCAAGTCGTAATGGCCGCGATTCCAACTCTCAGCGCCTTGGCGTGAAGGTGTACGTCGGCGCGGCGATCAGCGCCGGCGGCATCATCATTCGCCAGCGCGGCACCAGAATTCACCCCGGTGAAAACGTCATGAAGGGCGGCGACGACACCTTGTTCGCCACCTCCGACGGCGTCGTGAAGTTCGGCAGCCGTAAGGGCCGCAAGCTGGTCGACGTTCTCCCCAACTAGGAGACAGTGTCGATCAGTCGATCGATACCAAGCTTTGATCGAACACCCCGCTTCGGCGGGGTGCTCATCGTTTTGCCCCAAGTCAGGTGACATCGATGCCGCGGGGGAGATCGACGGCGGCGAAGCCCAGCCAATCTTGGGCAGCGTGCATGGCGTAACGGTCGGTCATGCCGGCGACCCACGCCACCGCGGCGTGGCGAACACCAGCGTCGCTGTCGTCGGTGATTAGGCGCTGCGGTAGCCGCGATGGATCGGCTGTGAGGTATTCGACCAAGGCTTGGAGCACGGAGACGACTCGACGAGCCTGTTCACGTGACTCTGGTCGTAGATAGATTTCCTGGTAGTTGAACGACCGGAATGCAGCCAAAGAGGCCGCGCCCTCAGAGGTCATGCCGATGTGTCCACTGCGATCGGTGGCATCGAGCATGGAGCCGATGAACCCGGCAAGTTGCGTCCGGCGACTCGAACCGCAGAACTCCAGCACTTCTTCAGGGAGTTCATCGCCGCGGACCACGCCGGAGGTGGCGGCATCTTCGAAGTCGTGGCAGACGTAGGCGATTCGATCGGCCCAACTCACGACTTCGCCTTCTGGAGTGTCCGGCGCGGGACGAGACCATGAATGGTTGCGAATTCCGTCGAGGGTTTCTGCACAGAGGTTCAGCGGCTTGAGAGTGACATCGGCACCCCAGACAGCATGATCGAATCCGCCGTCGAGGTAGGGGGACAGCGCATCTTCCGACGAGTGGCCACCTGGCCCGTGGCCACAGTCGTGGCCGAGCGCGATCGCTTCAGTGAGCGGCACATTGAGTCCGAGGGCTCTACTCACAGAGCGGGCCACCTGGGCGACTTCGAGGGCGTGAGTGAGCCGTGTTCGTTGATGATCGTCGGGGAAGACGAATACCTGGGTCTTTCCCGCTAGGCGACGGAATGCGGTGGCATGCAGGATGCGGTCACGGTCTCGTTCAAAGCAGGTGCGAGTGCGATCGGGGGCCTCCTCGACGTCGCGTGCCCCTGCTCCGTGGCTACGAGTAGCCCCAAGACGCATCGTTTCGTCTTCCGTCTGCTCACGAACGGCCCGGTCCAGGGGCGCGCCGGCGGCCACATGGACATGCGTATCGGCGTGGGCAAGTTCGATGCCGTCGACATCGCGGCCACGCATGGTGGTCCCCCACTCGATCTGGCGTTCGGTGAGGTCTTTGCTGGCTCGCATCGCAGCGATCCTAGGTGTCTCTTCGCGTGGTGCGGATGACCCAGTCGCAGTGCACGATTCCGCCCCGCTCGATCAGGTGTCCGGCCGGCCGGTCGCCGTCGCTCTCAGCGGCATGTATCAGGTCGACGCGAGGGTGCAGATACGGGGTGGATGTCGGCTCTTGGTGCGGGCATCGTTATCGCTGTTCTCGGGATGAGGTTGCCCGAGGTCGTATATGTGCTTGACCGGGGACGTAGCCTTTCGGGGTGTCCGCCTTCGTCGACGAGTGCAATGTCAATGTCCAGGCCGGTGACGGCGGCGCGGG
>JAACCU010000336.1 GCA_009937405.1 Actinomycetota bacterium | reverse complement strand
GCAGGCAAATCGTAGGCGAGTTCGGGTTGATGAACCCGAAGGCGATCAAAGTCGATCACATTGACATCGGCTCGATAGCCGGGCGCAAGCACGCCACGGTCGCGCAACCCGACCGTGCGAGCGGTATCGCGGCACTGGCGTTGGATCAGAAACTCGACATCAATGCGGCCCTCGGGCCGATCACGGCCCCAATGCTGCAGGAGTGTTGTGGGGAACGAACCATCACAGATGGTGCCGACATGGGCACCACCATCGCTCAGGGACGGGACCGTGTATGGGTGGGTCAAGAGGTCACGAGTGGTGTTGAGGTTGCCGTGGCCAAAGTTGCTAAATGGCATCCACACCATTGCGGTGCCGCCATTGCCACACAGCACATCGAGGGCCAACTCCGGTGCCGTGATGCCCATCCGTTCAGCCCGCCGGGCAAGTGTCTCACCGGGATCGGGTTCATAGTTGGGCGAGTCACCGACCTCAAACATCATGTCGTACTTCTCGATGAGACGGCCTCCGACGGCAGTCATATCAGCGCCGCCTGAAGCGTCGAGAAGCCGTCGCCGTCGATCCGGGTCAGCCAACGCCGTGACGCGCTCCGCGGGGACCAAATTGGCGACCTCGGCCCAGACCGGGTTGTGTAGGAACGGGTTCAGGGTGCATTCGAAGCCAAGCAGGATGCCTATTGGTCGCACCGGTGTCTGCCCGGTGATCTGCAAGCCGTCAGCACGAGCCTGCTCGATTCGGTCGAGAAGATCAGTGTGGAAGTCAGCGCTGCGCTGATTTTCGATGATCGTGAAGCTGAGCGGACGTCCCGAGATCGCGCACATGTCGCGCAACATCTGGAACTCGATCTCTCGATCCACAAAGTCGCTCACCAACTGGAACACGCCGGTACCAGTGCGCCCGACCGCATCGGCAATTCCGACCAGTTCTTCAGAGGCGGCGGTAAGTGTCGGCGTGAAGTCACCAGTGGATGTGCGGTGGTTTGCCGTGCGGCTGGTCGAAAAACCTAGCGCTCCGGCGACGATTCCTTCCGCCGCAAGCCGACCCATCTCCACGATGTCTTCGTAGGTGGCGTTTTCTCGTGCTGCGCCGCGCTCCCCCATCACGTGCAGGCGAACCGCCCCATGGGGAATCTGGGTGGCGATGTCCATGTCCTTCGGTGCGTCACACGCATCCAGGTACTCGGCAAACGACTTCCAATCCCACTGGAGCCCCTCATGCAGGGCCGCCCCCGGGATGTCCTCGACGCCTTCCATCAACTCGACGAGTTTGTCGTGGTCGGTGTTGTGGACCGGGGCAAAACCGACGCCACAGTTCCCGAATACCACGGTGGTCACGCCATGCCACGACGATGGCTGCATGCGGTCGTCCCATGTCGCCTGACCGTCGTAGTGCGTATGGATGTCAACAAACCCAGGCGCGACCAAGGCACCATCGGCATCAATCTCTCGGGTGGCTGTGCCATCGACTGTGCCGACTTCGGTGACGATGCCGTTGGTTACGGCCACGTCAGCGTGACGGCTCGGCACACCAGTGCCATCAACCACAGTGCCACCACGGATAATCAGATCATGGGAAGCCATACCTGCATCATGTCAGGCGAATCCGCCCGTACCCAGGCCATCAAGCCCTAACCCAGCGAGAGCCGCGTCCACGTGGTCTGCTTGTTGGTTCAGAGAGCGAGCGTGGTCGTCGAGTTCGCGGCCCCGGCGCTCAAGGGCGAGTCGTAGTTGAGCGAGATCATCCGTCACCTGCGTCAGCGTGGCGTCGTTCAACGAGCGGATACGGAGACGGCTATGACTGGCCGCTCTCGATGACCACACGTCCCCCGTGTGGCGCTGTATCACCGGCGTCAGACGGCTCTGCAAATTGGCCTCATGGGTGGCGATGGCACTCGAGAGCGCACGGGCCGCTGACGCTTCCCCCAACTGTTGGTTCGCTACTGCCCGCCGAACCTCTGCCTCTGTCATCGCTCGCAACATAGCATTACAAAGCCGAATAGCACCAAAATGCATTATATATAATGAAACTAACTATTAAAAGATGACAGATCCACCTAGCCCGGCACCGTGAATCAACGCGCCAACTCGGGCCGATCTCGGTACTGCTCGAGAGCTTCCGGGTTGGCCAGGGCCTCGACGTTGGCGATCACACGGCCAGCCACCACGTCGCGCACCGCAAGCTCAGTTATCTTGCCGGACCGAGTGCGGGGGATGTCGGTGACTACAGCGATGACCGCCGGTACATGCCGGGGCGTGACCTCATCCCGAATCCGAGACCGAATCCGCGTCTGCAACTCGTCGGTCAATTCCTCACCCTCGGCCATCTTCACAAACAACACGATGCGCGTGTCGTTCGCCCACGACTGGCCGATCACGACACTCTCCTCAACCTCCGACATGGTGTCGACGCGACGATAGATCTCGGCCGTCCCGATCCGCACACCACCGGGGTTAAGTGTGGCGTCAGACCGACCAGAGATGACATAGCCACCCGTCGACGACTGCGAGATGAAATCACCGTGATGCCACATTCCTGCGAACTGATCGAAATACGCCGCCTTGTAACGGGAGTCACCAGGGTCGTTCCAAAACGAGAGCGGCATCGATGGGAACGGGCCGCGACAGACGAGCTCGCCCTCGATGCCTTGTTCGACGGACTCACCATTGGCATCAACAACATCAATGTCCATACCCAGACCAGGAACCTGAATCTCTCCCGCAAATACCGGGCTCGTCGGATCACCGATCACCAAACAGCCGCAAAGGTCGGTGCCACCAGACATCGACGCAAGAAACACATCGGTCTTGACATTCTCATAGACCCACTCGAAGCCCTCCGGCGTGAGCGTCGAACCGGTCGAAGTGATAGATCTCACAGTCGATAAATCATGGGATTCGACCGGACGGATACCGGCATTGGCGCAGGCATCAATGAACTTGGCCGAGATCCCCAACAATGTGGCCCCGGTTTCATCAACAAGATCAAACAACCGGTTGGCATCGGGAAATGTGGGCGCTCCATCGAACAACACGAGCGTGGCGTCAGAGGCCAGTGCTGAAGCGAGCCAATTCCACATCATCCAACCTGCAGTGGTGAAATAGAAGACCCTGTCGCCACTGTGAATATCGCAATGCAGTTGATGCTCGACCATGTGCTTGAGCAACACACCACCTGTGCGATGAACAATGCACTTGGGCTTACCGGTGGTGCCCGAGGAGAACAGCACGTACCAGGGGTGATCGAAAGGCAGTCGCCTGGTCGTGATAGGGGCAGACGCAGCATCGTCCAGCCATCCCGCCTCGACCACAACCGTTTCACGAATTGCGGGTAACGCATCTGTGATCTCACCGAGACGGGCCAGACAGTCGTGACGCTTCCCGTTGTAGGCATAGGACGGGACCGCGAACAGCATCACCGGTTCGATCTGGCCGAAGCGGTCGATGACGCCATCAACACCGAAGTCTGGGGAGGTACTGCAAAACACGGCGCCCAGACCGGTAGCCGCCAACATCACTGCATAAGTCTCCGGTCGGTTGGGAAGCCACGCCGCTATCCGGTCCCCCACTGACACGCCTGCCGTTCGCATCAACGACTGGATCCGGCCAACCATCTCATGAAGTTCAGCGCGGGTAACGTCGACAACCTCACCGTCTTCGCCTCGAAACACCATGGCAAGATCATCCGTCGGCTCACCGAGCAGATTCTCTGCCACATTCAGAGTGGCGTCCGGCAAGAAGCGGGTCTCACGAAACTCGGCGCCTACTTCGATCAATCGATCACCACGGTCGCCGACGATCCCGCAAAAGTCCCACGCCGCGGCCCAAAACTCTTCGGGACTAGCGATCGACCATTGGTGCAACTCGCGATAGTCGGCCACACCAACCTGCTGCTGAAAACGAAACAGGCTCGTCGACTCGATACGCGCCTGGCTTGGCGCCCACAGGCTCGTCTGCGTCATGGCCGCACAGTACGGTCTCTGTGGTGGCAATGCTTCCTCGGCCGATCATTCGGCGCCCCATCATGATGATCATCGTGTCGCTGCTCGCAATCGTCATGACAGCGCTCACGCCGGCGGCCATGATTGTGCTGGGCCTAACCGACTTCATCACCGGCTATCGCCGCGGCCGCAGGGTTCGAATCTGGCTGGTTCTCACATGTGTTTTGTTGAACGAAGCCGTCGGCGCCGTGATTGGCCTGCTGATCTCCGTGCGCTTCCTTGGTCGATCTGGGTCTCAGAAGTGGCTCAGAGCGAACTACCGGCTCGAATGGTGGTGGTGTCGCAGTCACCTTGGCGCCATCAAACGGTTCGCCAACATCAGCATGGAGTTCGACAACCCTGAGGTCCTCGCTCCCGGCAATGCCATCATCGTGGCTCGCCATGCGAGCCATGTTGATGCCCTCGGCCCACTGCACGCGTGCGACGTCGCCGGGGTACAGGCCCTTTACACGCTGAAGCAAGAACTCCAATGGCTACCAGCCATGGACCTCATCGCCAATCGGACACCCAACGTGTGGATCGACCGAACACCCCGGGCCGGGTCGCCCATGCTCGGAAAAATCGAGAAACTCGCCGCCGGTAT
>JAACCU010000335.1 GCA_009937405.1 Actinomycetota bacterium | reverse complement strand
GCGTCGACGCCTGTTTCGAGCATTTGTGACGAGGTGACGGCGTGCTGGCACTGGGCGAGCAGCGATGCTTCGGGTCCGCCCGCAATGTCAGTGCCGAGTCCGACTCGAACGCCGGCGTCGAGGGCGCTACGCGTCGAGAAGACGGCGTTGGAGAAGTAGCTGTTGGACAAGGGGCAGTGGGCGACACCGGCTCCGGTGCGGGCGAGCAGTGAGCGGTCATCATTGGTGAGATGCGTGGCGTGGGCGAGAACGGTGTGGTCTGCGATCAAGCCGAAATGATCGAGCGCGTGGGCGTCGGTACGCCCACATCGATCGAGAACGTGACCGTGTTCCCAGTCGCTCTCCGAGCAATGGGTCTGAATTCGAGTGTTGGTGGCTTCGGCCAACTCTCCCAGTCCACCAAGGGCGGCATCGGTGCATGCCGGGATGAAGCGTGGCGTGATGATCGGCTCCACGAGTCCGCCCGCCCCGGGCAGTGAGCGGATGGCTTCGATTGATCGCTGGCTGGCAGAGACGGCATCGGTCGCGCTTTGATCGCGATACCAATCCGGTGTGCCTTCCGGATGGTCCATGGCTACCCGACCGACAAAGGCTCGTTGGCCGTGCCGCACGCACGCTTCAGCGAGAGCGGTGGTCGCCGGCTCGTGAATCGACCCGTAGTAGACGGCGGTGGTGGTGCCCTCGCGGAGTAGCGACGGGACCATGTGTGACCAGACCGTCTCGGCGAACTCGAGATCCTCGAATCGCGATTCAAGCGGGAAGGTGTAGTCGATGAGCCACTGTTCGAGCGGAAGATCCAGGCCGGTTCCAAGTTGTGGCCATTGGGGCGCGTGGATGTGCGCGTCGATCAGACCTGGAAGCAGGACAAGACCGGGACCAAGATCGGTGTCGGCATCCGTTGCCTGTCCGATCCCATCGACAATCGACTCGATGACTCCCTCGTCGTCGATTGTGACGAGTTGGTCGGGGAGGACCTCGAACGTGTCGGGGCTTGGAGTTTGCAGGATTGTGCCGCGGATGGTCTGGGCCATTGGGGCGACGGTAGCGCGCAATGAGAGAAGGTGGACTCCGCTGGGTCCGCAGCGTTGACCCGAATAGCGCTGCCCACGCGGCGATGGCTGTTTGTCTGGTCGCTCGACGTGCGTCTCGAACCCGGTCATCGAGTTCGAGCACTTGCGAGAACATGACGGCAAGTACGATGGGTCCATGATTGACACATTCCCGACGAGTACCGAAGCCGAAGGATTGATCTTGGCGTGGGATGTAGAGCGACGAGACACACGCAGACATTTCGACGTCAAGCCCGGGGTGAGAATGGTCGGGTTGCGGTCGTGATCATTCCGGCATCCCTTCTCGAACTTGCCGATCAGCGGTCAGCTGAAGGCGAGCAGAATCGATCCCTGCACCCAGATGTTTTCAACGCGCTTGCTGAGAGCGGCATGCTGCGCGGATGGGTTGCGGAGGAATTCGGCGGGCGCGCCGTCTCCGTGACAGAGGTTCTTTCCGAGATCGAAGCTGTCAGTGTCGCCGACGGAGCTGCGGGCTGGTCTGTGATGATCGGCAACACCACGGCGCTGAATTCGCACCGACTTCCAACAGAGTGGGCTGAGCACATCTATCGCGACCCGCTGGGCTGTACCGGAGGCTTCGGTATGCCGACCGCTGTCGGCACCGTTGTCGACGGCGGGCTGAGCGTCACCGGACGTTGGAGTTGGGGTTCGGGGACCGATCACTGCACGTTTATCGGTGGCGGGGTTCGCATTGTGGATGAGTCCGGCGAGTCGGCGAGGACACCAGATGGCGGGTCCACGCCGTTCGTCTATTTTGAGCCGGATCAGATCGAGCTTCTCGATACGTGGCATGTCGCGGGACTCAAGGGCACGGCCTCCACCGACTACTCGGCCACTGATGCCTTCGTGCCGTCGGGTCGATGGACACAGCTGGTGGGCAACGAGCCGCTGATCGATACAACGCTCGGCCGGTTCCCGTTCTTCTCTGCGCTGGCCTGCGGGGTCGCCGCGGTGACCATCGGGCTCGGCGTGCGTGCCATCGATGAAGTGATTGCGTTGGGGGAACGGAAGTTCGCTGGGTCGTCGACCGCGATGTCGAGCCGTGCTCCTGCTCAAGCAGATCTCGCCATGGCGATCGCTAATGTTGGTCAGGCTCGGTCGTATCTGCACGACGCGGTCAACCGAGTCTGGGACCAGATCACCGAGGGCGGCGAGGCCGCTGATAGCCAACGAGTCGAGCTGCGAATTGCGGCGGCTGCGGCCGCACAGCGGTCAGTCGAAGCCGTCGACCTCTGCTACCACGCCGTGGGTGGCGCAGCTGTCTTCGAGTCGAGCCCGTTGCAGCGGGTGTTTAGGGATATTCATGTGGCAATCACCCACGGGATGATTAATCCGCGAGTCCTTGAACCGCTGGGCCGATTCCACTTTGGCCTTCCGACCAACACTCGCATGTTCTAGGGGTACCCGGCGCCCTCGCATTGGCGTATCCTTGTGGCCATGAACCAGGAAATGCTCGACAAGGTCCGCACCGGCGACGGCTTTATTGCAGCTCTCGACCAAAGTGGCGGTAGTAGTGGCAAGGCGCTCAAGCTCTATGGCATTGATGAGAGCGAGTACGACGGGGCCAACGAGATGTTTGATCTCATCCACGGCATGCGTTCTCGCATCTGCACCAGCACTGCGTTCAACGGTGACCGCGTCCTCGGCGCCATCCTCTTCGAGATGACCATGGACCGCGAGATTGGCGGCCAGGCATCGGCCTCCTACCTCTGGAACGAGAAGCAGGTTGTCCCGTTCCTCAAGGTCGACAAGGGTCTCGCTGATGAGGAAAACGGGGCTCAGGTCATGAAACCGATGCCTGATCTGGATGCCTTGCTCGATCGGGCCAACGATGCGAATGTTTTCGGAACCAAAATGCGCTCGGTCATCAAGCGGGCCAACGCTTCCGGGGTCGATGCGGTTGTTGACCAGCAGTTCGAGACCGGTCGTCAGATCTTGGCAAAGGACCTCATGCCGATCATTGAGCCTGAGATCGACATCCATTCCGATACCAAGGCTGAGGCTGAGTCATTGCTCAAGGCTGCGATTATCCGCAATCTTGATGGCATTGCTGACGGCCAGCAAATCATGCTGAAGCTCACGCTTCCCGAAGCGGACGGCTTCTACGATGAGCTTGTTGTTCATCCGAAAGTCCTCAAGGTCGTGGCCCTTTCTGGCGGCTATCCCCGTGATGAAGCCAACGCTCGTCTTTCGCGTCAACACGGAATGATCGCCAGCTTCTCTCGCGCCTTGACCGAGGGCTTGAGCGCGACGCAAAGCGCCGACGAATTCGACGGCATGCTCGATGCCTCAATCGGTGGTATCGCTGCGGCCTCGGCCACGTGAGTGGATTAGCGTCTCGGGTATGACCCGGGTATTCGTTCACGGCAATCCGGAGACCGCCGCCATTTGGGGGCCGCTCCTTGACGCTCTTCGAGATCGAGGTGAGTCTGACCTGGTGTGCCTATCGGCCCCCGGATTCGGCGCGCCCCGCCCCGATGGGTTCGATGCGAGCCCAGCTGCCTACGTTGACTGGTTGGTGGGAGAGTTGGAACAGATCGAGGGTCCGGTTGATCTGGTTGGTCACGACTGGGGTGCCGGGCACGTCTTCGGGCTGCTCGCTCGTCACCCCGATCTTGTTCGCTCGTGGGCCGCAGATTGTGCGGGTCTCGTTCACCGCGACTATGTATGGCACGACATGGCCCAAGCCTGGCAAACCCCTGAGCTGGGCGAGCAGGTCGTGGAGATGATGACTGCCGGTGCGGTCGAGGAGCGGATCGCCCGCTTTGTCGACCTGGGTGTGACAGCGCCAGTGGCTACGGCCCTTGTCGCCGAGACCGACCCGTCTCTGGGTGGCTGCATCCTGGATCTGTACCGGGGTGCCGCTCAGCCGCTGATGGCTGATCTCGGCCAAATGTTGCTGGCCGCCGATCTTCCCCGCGGCTTGGTGCTCGATGCCACCGACGATGCGTACTCCCAGCCCGCCCTCGGGCGCGACATGGCGGAGCAGTTTGGTGCTGGCGTGTTCACCATGGAAGGTGAGGGTCACTGGTGGATGTGTTCGGTCGCTGATGCTGCTGCAGACGGTCTCATCGAGTTCTGGTCGACGCTCGGCTGATATCAGCTGTGTCCCATTCGCCGCGGACCGTCGTCACCGTTGCGATGTTGGCAACGGTTGCCACCGTCTATCCAGGTTTTCTGATCGCCGCCTTATCGGTGCAGGTCAGCGCTGAGTTCGAGGTGACCGAAGCGACCTACGGCTGGGGTCTCGGTTCGTTCTTTCTGGCGGCCACCGTCGCGTCGGCGCCGGCAGGTCGTCTCGCCCAGCGCATTGGGCCGCGGCGACAAATGGCTGGGGCACTGCTGGTCAGCGCCGTTGCGCAGTTGGCCCTGGCGATGGTGGCGCGCTCGTTTGTTGCCGTGCTGGTGTGTCTGGTGCTCGCTGGTTTGGTGAACGCGGCGATGCAGACCGCAGTGAACCTTTCGATCTCGTCGGCGCAGCTGTCACGGCTCGGGCTTGCCGTGAGCCTCAAACAGTCGGCGATGCCGACCGCCTCGCTGATTTCAGGATTGGCCGTGCCGGTCTTCGCTCTCACCATTGGTTGGCGCTGGGCCTTTGGCGTCGGTGCCGCCTGGACTCTTTTGGTGGCGTTGCTCGTCTGGCGCAACCTCGATGACCCGGTGCCGACGATGGTTCAACGGAACCGGTCACCGGTCACGTCGATGCGGATTCTGGTCATGTCCGGTATCGGCTTTGGGATGCTGTCGTTCAGTGCCGGGGGTCTTGCCGCATGGGTTGTTGCGTCCGGCGTGGACGCAGGACTCAGCGAAGGATTTGCGGGGGTGATGATGAGTGTGGGCGCGGCGGCGGGAATCGCTCTTCGCCTGTTTGGTGGCTCGGTGATGGATGAGATGAAGCCACGGCCGCTATCGGTTGCTGCGGTCACTGCGGTTGTGGGGTCGGTCGGGATGGCGCTGCTCGGGGTGCGGGCCGAGGCGGTGCACGTCGTCGCCACCCTGGTTGCCTTCGGCGGGGGATGGATCTGGCCCGCGTTCACCAACTTTGCTGTTGTTCGGCGAAATGCCGAGAGTGCCGCAGCGGCGACCGGTGTGACCCAGACGGGGGTGTACGTCGGGGTCTTCAGCGCTCCCTTGGTTACCGGGGCACTGATCGAGTGGAAGGGCTACCAGTGGATGTGGTTGGTGGTGGCGGCGATGGCGGTCATGGGCGCGGCGGTCACTGCGTCGCTGTCTCGCCACTACGATCGGTAGCCGATGGGGAAGAGCGAATGAAGGGCTGGTTGGTTCTACACAAGGGCACAGCCGAGTTCGTGAACGACCTGCCCGAGCCTCAACTCGATGGTGAATCGATGGTCGTTCAGGTGGAAGCGGCGGCGGCGAACTTCGCTGATCGACTCCTGATCGACGGCAAGCACCAGATCCGGCCGGTGCGGCCATTCACTGCTGGGCTGGAAGTCGCGGGAACAGTGGTCGATTCATCCAGCGAGCGGCACCCCGTGGGTTCGCGCGTGATGGGTTTGGTCGAGCCAGGGGTCGGCTCTGGGGCGGAGCGTTGCCGCTGTTCGCCGCGTAATGTGATCAGGATTCCCGATGGTGTCGATGCGGTCACGGCGGTGGCGATCCATCTCAACGCCGAGACGGTGTGGCTCGGGCTCCATCACCGAGCCCACATCGGGGCCGGAGATGTGGTGCTTGTCCATGCCGCAGCGGGTGGGATAGGCACCATGGCGGTCCAGCTAGCGGTCGCAGCCGGTGCCAACGTCATTGCCACGTGCTCAGCGGGGAAGGCGGAGGTTCCCCTCCGGCTGGGGGCGACAGCCGTGGTGGATAATCGGGCCGCGAACTGGCATAGCCAGATCGCTATCCATGCCCCTGACGGTGTCGATATTGTGGTCGATCCCGTGGGCGGCGACCTCTTCGAGCGATCGTTGAAGCTGCTGCGCTTTGAGGGTCGCCTTGTCACCTTGGGGTTCGCGTCGGGCAAGATCCCTTCGATGCCGGCGAACTATGCGTTGGTGAAGAACCTGTCGCTGATAGGTGTCTTCTGGGAGCCGTACGCGGCCCGCCACCCTGAACTGGTTGAACAGGCTGCTCGGGAGATCTTTGCCCTCCACGCTGAGGGTCGGATCGATCCATGTGTCACGGTCGTTGACGACATCTCGAACGCGGTCGACCGTGTCAATGACGTGGCTGCGGGTGCGACTGTCGGAAAGACTGTTCTCGTTTGGCAATGACTGGCCCGATGCCTGGTATTGCGTCGATGTCGCCGAGGAGAGATTTTGTTTTTGGTGAAATTGGTAGTGGCCCGTGTGCTGAAATGTGCGGATAAACGGAGACCGGCCATTGCGGATGAAATGACCGGTACCATCGCGTGTGGCGGTCTGAAGAGACTGGGACCCCACGGAGGATGATATGGCTCTGACACCACTCGATCGGCATAGTCCGATGCCCCTCTGGGCGCAGTTGGAGAAGAAACTGCGCGAGCGCCTCGATGCCGGAGAGTTCGACGAGGGCTTCCCGACGGATCTCCGGCTCACCAACGACTACGAGGTCAGTCGCCACACGGTCCGTGAGGCTGTACGGCATCTCAACAAGACCGGCCTGCTCAAGCGAGAGCGTGGGCGGGGCACCGTTATCAATCGCTCCGAGTTCGAACAGCCTCTCGGCACGCTTTACTCCCTGTTTCAGTCGGTCGAATCGGCGGGTGTGTTGCAAACCAGCCTGGTCCTGCGGCTTGAAGTTGTCACTGATTCAGTCGTGGCTTCCCATCTCGAAGTTCCCGAGGACACTGAGTTTGTGCTCCTTGAACGGCTCCGACTCGCTGCTGGCGCGCCGCTTGCCGTTGATCGTGCGTGGATTCCCGGCGAGAAGGCTCGGGGGCTACTCGATGTCGATTGGTCCCACACTGCGCTCTACGCCGAGTTGGCTCAGTCCGGTGCGCCCGTCCCCAATCATGGCCGGGAAACCTTGACGCCGGTGATGCCGTCGGCGGCGGACCGAGAGCTGCTCGAACTGGGAGAGAGAGATGCCGTCTTCTTCCTCGAGCGCCTTGGCTGTCGCGATGGCATCCCGGTCGAATGGCGCACCACGATCATCCGTGGTAACCGATATCGCTTTGTCTCGGACTGGACCAAGGGTGAGCGAAGCGAACTCCGACCCTCTGCGGTGTAGCTCGCAGTTGGTCGTTCAGGCCGAACGGCCGCTCATTGGGCATGCTTAAAAATCTGGCTGACGCCATGGCAGCAGAGAGCCATGGCCAGGTTGTCATTGTCGGTGGCGACCTGCCAGAGAACTAACTGAGCTTCAAGAACAGCTTTTCCAGCTCGGCTGGGTCAGCTTCGGGGTCTTGGTTGGCCAGAGCGGCCGCCATCAATCGGAACCCGACCCGGTCGAGGGCACCTTTTGCGGCGGAGAGTTGGGTGACGATGTCACGGCATTGGCCGCGTTCTTCCACCATGCGCTGAATCCCTCGGATTTGGCCCTCAAGCCTTCGGAGGCGTTTGATGACGTCTTCGCTGGTGTCCTCAGGGAACTGCATGGACCCATCGTATCAAAATACCCCCGGGGGTATGTTGTTGATTCATCTATTTGTCCGTATATTCGCACATATGTCCGAACATTCCCGAATCCTCCCGATCATGGGTTGGCTTCCCGGCTATCAACGCGCCGATCTACGGAGCGACGTTGCCGCGGGCCTCACGGTGGGCGCCATGCTGGTCCCTCAGGCGATGGCGTATGCCCTGCTGGCTGGGCTTTCGCCCGAGGTTGGGCTCTACGCCGCCACGGTTCCGGTAGTGATCTACGCCCTATTTGGCACCTCTCGCCAACTCGCCGTTGGCCCCGTCGCCATCGTGTCGCTGATGACGGCATCCGCTCTGGCGTCCGTGGTCGAACAAGGCACGGCCGAGTATCTCCAAGCCGCCGCCCTGCTCGCCATCATGGTTGGTGTCGTCCACCTCGTGCTTGGTGGTGGACGACTTGGCTTCCTCGTTGACTTCCTCTCTCATTCTGTGCTTGTCGGGTTCACGGCAGCCGCCGCGCTGATCATCGGCTTTTCGCAGGTGAAGCACGTTCTCGGCGTTTCAGTACCCCGCCAGGAGCACTTCATCGACACCGTCGGTGAGGTCTTCTCTGCCGCCAGCGAGACCCACGGGGCCACGGCTGTTCTTGGGCTCACTGCTCTCGTCGGGTTGCTTGTCCTCAAACGCGTGGCGCCCAGGCTTCCCGCCGCACTGCTGGTCGTGGCCAGTTCGATCGTCGCCGTTCGCGTCTTCAATCTTGAAGACGAAGGTGTGCGGGTAGTGGGTGACATCCCCGGTTCGCTGCCCGCCTTTGGCCTGCCCGACTTCAGCGGATCACTGATCGGCGATCTGGCCGTGACTGCCGTCGTAATCACGATCGTCGGATTCATGGAGTCGATCGCGGTGGCCAAGGTCTATGCGCGTCGCCACCATTACGAAGTTGAACCCAACAGTGAGCTCATTGGGCTCGGCGCCGCCAACGTCGCCGCTGGGCTCTTTGGTGGCTATCCGGTCACCGGTGGATTTTCCCGGACGGCGGTCAACGACACCGCAGGTGCCCGCACCCCGCTGGCATCCCTCGTTACTGCTGGGATCGTGTTGGCCACCATTGCATTCTTCACCCCACTCCTGACCACACTTCCCAACGCTGCGCTCGGCGCAATCATCATTGTCGCGGTCATTGGTTTGATCGACGTTGCCGAGATGCGTCACATCGTTGCCGTGAAGCGCTCCGACCTCATTGGCCTGTCGGTCGCCTTCATTGCCACGCTGGTGCTCGGTATCGAAATCGGTATCGGGGTGGCTGTGGTCGCCTCCATGCTCGTCGTCTTCGCCCGCATGTCGACGCCACACACGGCTGTGCTCGGCCATGTAGATGGAACGACGAGCTATCGCAACGTCGCTCGCTTTCCTGAGGTCGAGATAGATGAGGGCATTCGGATCATCCGCATCGACGCAGCGGTCTCCTTTGTCAACGCTTCCAAGACGAGGCGCCTGGTCTGGGGCCACGCCCAAGCGTTGACCGAGCCCCCTCGAGCGCTCGTTCTCGATGCCGGCGGAATCAACGATCTCGATGCCACCGGGGCGGAGATGTTCGCTGAACTCATCCCCGATATCGAAGCCCTCGACGTCGCCTTCCACATCGCGGGGGTGAAGGGCCCGGTGCGCGACGTGATGCATCGCGCTGGCTTGTGGGAGAAATTCGACGACCGGATCCATGCATCGACATACGACGCGGTGCTGGCCATACGGAGGCGACCGGCTCTTCGGCGGCAGCTTCTTCGGCGCACGGGAGTTGATGAACGATGAGCGACATTTGGGCTGAACTCCTTGATGCCCACGAGACGGCTCGTCGTCTCGATCGCGGGTCCATTCCTCAGCACAAGCCGACTGCGGCGGTGCTCTCGTGCTCGGATGCTCGGGTCCCGCCGTCCGTCGTGTTCGGCCAAGCTCACGGCGATCTCTTCGTCGTTCGCAACGCGGGTAACTCCGCGACACCGGCAGCGATCGCCAGCCTCGACTATGCCGTTGGCGAGCTCGGTGTCGATCTCATCGTCGTGATGGGCCATACCGAATGTGGGGCGGTCGCAGCCGCTGCAGCCAACGTCACAGCACCGCATTTAGCGCCGATCGTTGATCCCATCCGTGAGCTGTGCGTCAACCACTCTTGCGCGAATGCTGACGCTCTTGGCGAACTCAATGTTCTTCACGCGGTCGAACGACTGAGGACCTCCGATGGCATCACCGGCCCCGCTGTTCGTAATGGCCGCGTGAAGGTCGTCGCGGCTCTCTACGAGCTTTCATCTGATTCGCTTCGTGAACTTCAAAATCCTTTTACTGCCCAGGAGGCACAATGACCACATCAGCGGTCCCCGCGGCCAACGCCGTTTCCCCGTCCGAACTGCAGCACCTCATAGCGCTGCAGCCCCAGCTACGGATTCTCGACGTCCGAACTCCTGGCGAGTTTCAGGGAAACCATATTCCTGGCTCGTTCAACGTCCCTCTCGGCACACTGGGCGAGCATGTAAACGATCTCGCCGACGTCGACCATCCGATCGCGTTGATCTGCCAGTCGGGTGGACGGGCGACAAAGGCCTGCGCACAGTTCGAGGCGGCCGGAAAGCACTCGCTCCACATCCTTGCCGGTGGCATGGCTGCGTGGACGGCAACCGGCGGCGAGACCACCAGTAGCGCTGTCGAGCGCTGGGTCCTTGATCGCCAGGTTCGATTCGTGGCTGGGCTGTTGGTGGTGCTTGGGGTAGCGCTTGGCCAGTTCTTCGCGCCGATGGTGTGGCTTGCGGGCGCGGTCGGCTTCGGTCTCGCCTTTTCGGCGGTCACCAACACCTGTGCAATGGGGACGATGCTCGCCAAGCTGCCCTACAACAGCGGACCCAGCTGCAACATCGACCAGGTCCTCATCGATTTCCGCAACGGTTTGGCTCGATGAGATGGGGTTTGTCGATGTTGTTGACCCGCTCGGCGGGATACGCCCATGCGCGCTGGTTGACACAAATACCGCAGGGGGCCTAATGTCCGTACAAAGAATCCTCAGAATGAGAGTTTCAGGATGATCTTCACTCAGTACTACCTAGAGTGCCTTTCCCAGGCCTCCTACCTGATCGGCGACGAAACCACCGGCCGTGCCGTGGTCGTCGACCCTCGCCGCGACATCAACGAATACGTTCAGGACGCCGAGGTCGCCGGCCTCACCATCGAACTGATCCTCGAGACGCACTTTCATGCGGACTTCCTCTCCGGCCACCT